>CAURWB010000044.1:0-17501 GCA_963528245.1 uncultured Campylobacter sp.
CGAAATTTTGCTCCTCGATCATCGCGATCGTTTCGGTTACGTTTTTGATGTCCATATCGGGGCCTTAGATGTTGTGCATGGCGTCAAATATCGCCGAGCTTTGGATGTTGATTTTAACTTTTAGCTTTTCGCCAAGCTCGTTTAGCTCCTCGCGCAGAGCAGTAAAATCCTGCTTTTCGTCGCTGGAAACCACCGCCATCATCGTGAAAAACTCGTTTAAAACCGTCTGGCTGATGTCGTCTATGTTTAGCCCAAGCTGCGCTAGCTTGGCCGAAACGCCCGCTACAATGCCAACTTTGTCCTTACCGATCACCGTTACGATCGCTTTCATCGTCCTTCTCCTAAATTTGTAAATTTGCGAGAGTTAAAGCCCGAATTTGAGTAAATTTGGGCTTTAGATTTTAAATTTTACTTCGAGCAAGCGCTCTTGCCGTCCATCACGGGCTGGATAGATGAGTTGTCCGCGCCGCCCTCGTTGTTGATATTTTCGATTATCTCCCACAGCCTAGCCGCCGCTTTTTCGTAGCGTTTAGCCGTGACCGAGTTTGGCTCGTAAAAGCTCACCGGCTTGCCGCTGTCGCCGCCCACGCGAACAGCCGGCTCGATAGGTATCTCGGCTAGCACTTCGGTGCCGTAGGCTTTTGCTACCTCCTCGGTCGTGCCTTTGCCAAATATATCATACTCCTTGCCGCTTTCAGGGCAGATAAATCCGCTCATGTTTTCCACGATACCTGCTATCGGTATGTGAAGCTTCTCAAACATATCAAGCGCTCTTTTGCTATCATCTAGGGCTACTACTTGCGGAGTCGTGACGCATACGCCAGCAGTTACCGGCACGCTTTGGGCTAGAGTTAGCTGCGCGTCGCCCGTTCCAGGAGGCATATCGAGAAATAGCACGTCCAGTTCGCTCCAAAATACGTCTTTTAGCAGCTGCTCGATAGCTTTCATTATCATCGAGCCGCGCCAGATGAGGCTCATGCCTTCTTCCATTAGCACGCCCATGCTCATCATCTCGACGCCGTGAGTTAGGATCGGTTTTAGTTTATTACCAACGACTTGCGGCTGCGTGCCCACTTCGCCGAGCATTCTTGGGATGTTTGGACCGTAGATATCGGCGTCTAGGATGCCTACTTTTTTGCCAAGCTTTGCCATAGAGATAGCTAAATTTAGCGTCGTAGTGCTCTTACCCACGCCGCCTTTGCCCGAGCTTACCATTACGAAATTTTTGATCTGCGGAGCGATGTTTTTACCGCTTTGGCTGTTGCTTTTTTCCTCGGGGATTTTTGGTTGGATGATGTTAATGACGCACTCGTTTGAGCCCATCACGCGCTTTATGTCGGTTCGCAGCTCGTTTGCTACGTCGGGATTTGAGCTTACGATCTCGACCTCGATTAAAATTTTCTCACCGATTTCGACGTTTTTTACGAATCCAAAGCTCACGATATCTTTCTCAAAGCCTGGATATATCACGCCTTTTAGTCTATTTAAGACATCCTCTTTACTTAACATTTTTCTCCTTCGTTAGATTTTTTGAAATTTTATACGCGCAAAATTTAGGCCCGCACATCGAGCAAAATTCCGCCTTTTTAAACGACTCTTGCGGCAAGCTCTCGTCATGCAACTCGCGTGCTCTTTCGGGATCTAGGCTTAGCTCAAACTGCTTGTTCCAGTCAAAAGCGTATCTAGCGTCGCTCATCGCGTGATCGCGCTCTATCGCGCCTGCTTTGCCTAGCGCGACGTCGGCTGCGTGAGCGGCGATCTTGTGCGCTACGATGCCTTCTCTCACGTCGTTTGCGTTTGGCAAACCAAGGTGCTCTTTGGGCGTCACGTAGCACAGCATCGAGGCTCCGTAAAAGGCCGCCATCGTCCCGCCGATAGCCGAAGTGATGTGATCGTACCCAGCGCCGATGTCCGTAGGCAACGGTCCTAGCACGTAAAAAGGCGCGCCGTGGCACAGCTCGCGTTCGATTTTCATATTATACTCTATTTGGTTTAAAGGAATATGACCTGGTCCCTCGATCATCACCTGTACGTTTTTCTCCCATGCGCGCAGCGTTAGCTCGCCTAAAACCCGCAGCTCGCTAAGCTGAGCCTCATCAGTCGCGTCGTATAGGCAGCCCGGACGCAGCCCGTCGCCAAGAGATAGCGCGACGTCGTGAGCGGCGCAAATTTCTAAAATATCGTCAAAAGCCTCGTAAAACGGGTTTTCTTTATGATGGTGTATCATCCAGCTAGCAGTTAGGCTGCCGCCGCGGCTAACGATGCCCATCTTGCGCTTTGCGACCAGCGGCATAAATTTGAGCAAAAAGCCCGCATGTATAGTAAAGTAGCTAACGCCCTGGCGCGCCTGCTTTTCGAGCGTTTTTAGGATGTCATTCGTCGTCAAATTTTCGACCTCTTTTATATCGTGGATGATCTGATACATCGGTACGGTGCCTATGGGGACGGTGGAGTTTGCGATTATAGCGCTTCTAATCGCATCCAGATCGCCGCCCGTGCTTAGATCCATGACCGTGTCGGCGCCGTATTTTAGGCAAATTTGCAGCTTTTCAAGCTCGGCGTCGATATCGCTACTTAGGCTTGAGTTGCCGATATTTGCGTTGATTTTGGTTTTGGCCTCCTTGCCGATTGCCATCGGGAGCAAATTTGCGTGATGGATGTTGGCGGGGATTATCATCTTGCCCGCGGCGACCTCGCTTCTAACGAGCTCGGGATTTAGCGCTTCAGCCTGCGCTACGTAGTTCATCTCGGGCGTTATAACGCCTTTTTTAGCGTAGTACATCTGCGTCGGAGTTTTGTCGGCAGAGTCAAATTTGACCCGAAATTCTTTCATGTTTTTCTCCTTAAAAATTTTGGTCCTAATCTTACTCAAAAAAGATAAAAACAAGCTTTTAGGATGTATAATATCGTAACACTTCGCCAAAGGAGAAATTTTGCTAGACGTTACGCTGATAATGCTCGGAGCCGGAAGCTCCAGCCGTTTTGAAATGCCCGTTAAAAAGCAGTGGTTGCGCGTCGGAGGCGATCCGCTATGGCTCTTTGCGGCTAAAAATTTAAGCTCGCACTACGCTTTTAAAGAGATAATCGTCGCCTCAAACGAGGAAAAATATATGAGCAAATTTGCCCCGTTGTACCGCTTCGTAAAAGGCGGAGCGACGCGTCAAGAGAGCCTAAAAAATGCTCTTAAACTCGTTCAAAGCGAATTTGTTTTGGTTAGCGACATAGCTCGTCCGATGATTAGCGCCGAGCTTTTCTCACGCATCATAGGCGGCATCCAAAACGCCGACTGCGTCGTGCCTGCGCTAAAAGTGTCCGATACCGTTTATCTAGGCGCGGGTGCCGTAGATAGAGAGCAGATCAAGCTCATCCAAACTCCGCAGCTCTCGCGCACGGCGATGCTAAAAAGCGCGCTTGAATCAGGTCAAATTTACACCGACGATAGCTCGGCTATAGCAGCTGCAGGCGGTAAAATTTGGTACGTGCAAGGCGACGAAAACGCTAGAAAAATCACATTTAAAGACGATCTAGCCAAAATTTGCGGCCTTGGCGCGCCGTCAAACGAAATTTACGTCGGAAACGGTTTTGACGTGCACGCCTTTGAAGAAGAGAGAAAAGAGGGAAGTTTCGTAACAATCGGCGGCGAAAAAATACCTTTTGAAAGAAATTTAAAGGCTCACTCCGACGGCGACGTGGCCATCCATGCGCTCATAGACGCCATACTAGGAGCGGCTGGACTCGGCGATATAGGCGAGCATTTCCCCGACACCGACGATAAATTTAAGGGTGCGGACTCGGCTATGTTACTAAAAGAAGCATATAGACTCGTTCAAAGCGTCGGATTTGAGCTTATTAACGCCGACGTCACAGTTATCGCTGAGAGGCCAAAGCTTAGTAAATTTAAATCCGCGATGGAAATAAACATCGCAAATGCGCTAAATTTAACCCCGAGCCGCATAAACGTAAAGGCCACGACGACTGAGAAGCTAGGCTTTACGGGGCGAGGCGAGGGCATAGCCGCCACGGCGTCGGCGAGTCTAAAAATTTACGACTGGATGCAAAAATAAAACGACGAAAGTAAAAAAATGAGAGTTTTGATAATAGAAAACGAAATCTACCTAGCCCAAAGCATTGCCTCAAAGCTAGAAAATCTAGGCTACGAGTGCGAGATCGCAAGGAGCGCGATGGAGGCGATGAAAAGCGAGCCTGAGCAGAGGGTAAAGGAGGGCGGCAAGGACGTGCACTTTGACGTGGTGCTGCTCTCTAGCGCGTTTGCGGGCGACGAGACGCTAAAAATCATACAAAAATTTAAAGACTCCGTCGTCATCCTGCTCATCACCTATATCAGCAACGACACCGTCTCGATCCCGATAAAAGCGGGTGCGAGCGACTACATACAAAAGCCGTTTATGATCGAGGAGCTGGTACGAAAGATCAAGCATTTTGAGGAGTTTAGAAGGCTGCAAACATTTATAAAGACCTATCAGGACTACTTAAACTATCATTTTAAAGCAGTTTCGGCGCTAAATTTCGACTTTAAGCGCATAAAACTGCCGCTTCTCATAAAGTGCAATAAAATGATAAACGCCGATAACTTTGTTTTCGAATACGCAAAGGCGCTAAATTTGAGCTTCAAATACGTCCCGCTAGAGCCAGGCATCGACGTAGAAGCCGTAGCCGCGGCAAATCCGCGCACGCTTTTATATTTTTCAAATTTTCAAATTTTACGCCAAGAGGCCAAAAATCAGATCGTATCTCTCGCGGCCAAACGCAAGCTCATCGCTAGTTCGACCAATCCGAACGAAGAAGCGCCGATGGAGACGCTAAATATCGCAAGCGACGAGAAAAATTTCCAAATCGACGAAATTTTGACGATCGACGACTACATCAAGCACATCATCGTAAACTATCAGGACAAATACCCCGACACCGAGCTTAGCAAAAAGCTAGGAATCTCGCGCAAATCGCTTTGGGAAAAGAGGAAAAAATATGACGTCGTCAAGAAAAAATAACGCCGTTTGGATAAACGACGAGGCTTTCGGCGCGCTTGATCTCATAGAAAATCAAATTTTTAGCAAATTTAACCGCTTGATGAACGAAAAAGAAGCGAACGAGATCTACGAGACGGGCTTTTTGGCCGGCGAACCGATGCCATATACTTTTATCTTTGCGCCGCACGGCAAGCGCAACCAAGAAACGATAAAAAACGCCGCAAAGGGCGATCATATCGAGCTTATAAATGGCGGCAAGGTTGTGGGATATATCGAGGTCGGCGAGGTTTTTAAATTTAACGCCGAAAAAAGCTCGCAAAATATCTTTCGCGCGAACGAAGCCGCGCCCGCGCAGCAAAGCCAAAGCGGCGAACTGGCCGTAAGCGGCGAGATAAAGATCTACGACGACAAGCTAGCCGAGGTAAGAAAGCTTATCGAAGAGGTCAAAAGGGAGCAAAACGTCCGCAAGGTTTCGGCGATCATGCTAACCGCGGAGCCATTTAACCGCGCGCACGAGCGTTTGATCAGGATGACGATAGATAGCTCCGATCTGGTGTTGCTATTTTTACTAAAAAGCCACGGTGCGGACGAGATGATGAGCTTCGCACTCAAAAAAAGCGTGCTAGAATACTTCATCCAAAACTACGTCCCCAAAAACCGCCTGATCATCGTGCCTTTTGAGAACTCAAATCTCTTTAGCTCGCACCTAAATCCGACGCTAGAGTGCATCGCGGCGCATAGGCTGGGTGCTCATAAGCTAATAGTCGGGCAAAATCACGCGGGCATAGGGATGTTTTACGATCACAACGTCGCTCACACGGTGCTAGAGCGCTATAAAAACGATCTAAATTTAGATATCGTCGTGCTGCCCGAGCTCGTCTACTGCGACGAGTGCAAGACGCTAGTTAGCACCAAGACCTGCCCGCACGGCCAGCATCATCACATCAAATACCACGCCCAGACGCTAAAAACGCTGCTGCTAGCGGGTATCTTGCCGCCTGCGATCCTCATGCGGCGCGACATCTCGGCGATGATACTGAGTGAGCTTTTTCCGAACCGATTTGAAAATATCCAAAAGCTTTGCGACGATCTTTTCCCTAGCAACGGACTGCTCGAAAAGCAGACGGAGAGGGAGTTTTACGAAAATTTGATGAAGCTTTATCAGACGACGTCGCTGACTTAAATTTGCTTTCGGCTTTTGCTGTGTCGAAATATCGTTTATTGCTGTATGCATGCGTTGTTCATTCGGCGCTTTTTTGCTTAATTTAGCTTTTATACTGCGGCTCGTTTTGGGAGAGATTTTACGCAGCTTTGCTGCGTTTTGGGTCGCTTTCCAAGAGCCGCAAATTTGCAGTGCTAAGCAGGGGAAGAGTTAAATTTAGCTCAGGAAACTACGCGTTTTATCTCCGCTAAATTTTACTGAGCAAGCGCTTGCATTAGCTTATTGTTTTACGGTATCTTATCTTTGCTTTTGCATTCAAATTCGCAAATTTTACTCGCCGAGACCCGCATCGCAAAAAGCTAAAATTTGGTACTTGGTATTTATGGCGCCGGCTGTGGTTGCGGCTTTGTTGACGAGAGATGTCGTGCCGTATTTGGCGTCAAATTTGACGCTTGCAGTGTGCGGGTTTTCGTGCAGAGTGCGGGTGTGTTTGCCGTCAAATTTTACGAGCCGAAAAGTCAGAGCAAAATTTGCGGTTTTGGTTCAAATTTGGCGGCCCGTATTTTCAAATTTGAAAATATCCGAAATCCGCGAAAATTTGGCGTCCGAATTTTGAAATTTGCGGGCTAAATTTGCTAAAATCGCACTAAAAATCGGCGAACAAAAGCGCCATATTATTTAAATTTGATTTCAAGGAAAATTATGCAAAGATTATTTTTAACGTTTTTCGGCGCCGGGCTGAGTCCCAAAGCTCCCGGCACGGTGGGCTCGCTAGCGGGCGCGGTCGCGGCGTTTGGGATTTTGACGATCTTGCCCGCTTCCACGTTATTTTTGGTTTCTATTTGCCTTTTTTTATATAGCATAAAGATTATCGACGATTATGAAGCAAAAACCGGCGTGCACGATCACGGCAGCATCGTGATAGACGAGGTTGCGGGCGTTTGGCTGGCGATATCTATCAGCGGCGCTACGGCGGTGCAGTTTGCTCTATCGGTAGTTTTTTTCAGGCTCTTTGATATCTGGAAACCCTCTGTGATAGGGCGCATCGATAGGGACGTTAAGGGCGGGCTCGGCGTGATGGGCGATGATATGCTAGCAGGGCTTTTTGCGGGGCTTCTTAGCGCGATTTGCTATGAGGCTGTGACGAAAGTAGGACTCGACTATGAGTGGATTAAATTTGAGTTGCCGTTTGTGAAGTAGGGTTGTTCGGCGATTTTTTGGCGCTTGTTAAATCAAATCCAGTAAATTTTACCACCAAATCGTTCGCTATTCACTTATCTATTTTTGAAAACTTTTGCGGTTGTTTTAAATCATAGCGACGGATAGTGAAGTTTGAAGAAAAAGAAATCGGCGCAAGTTTATTTTTTTGCTTGCGCCATCCCTTTTTGTTCATAGGCGTCGATCTCTCTTGCGTATTCAGGATTTTTCTTTTTTAGTTCGTTAGTCATAAAAGCTATTAGTTTGGCGTCGGCATTTTTATGTGAAGCTATAGCTAGAATAAAATTTAAATACTCTTTTGCATCTTCGGGCGCTATGCCGTCTTTTTTAGGCGGTAACCTAAAATTTGAAGAAAATGTCCTCAGGATGGCAAATAGCTTATTTTTGCTAGTGCCTGGATCGTTTGCTACGGCGAGTAAATCATCTAGTGTGATGCCTCGATTGGCGGCTTCTTTTGCCGCATTGTTGGCTGCGATTTTGTCGCTACCTAGCTTAACCGCCATAAAAACAAGGGAAGCGACGAGCATCAAAATAATCGTCGCTAAAATTATTACTATAGTAGTTTGATTCATTATAGTTTCACCGTTTTATCTGGTTTTCTAAAATACGCCACAACAGCTATCAAGACCATCAAAAGCGCGCCCACCCACACAAAAGTCGGCACCGGCACCGGCTCGCCAGCAGCATACGAGTGCATACCGCTTAGGTAGAAGTTTACGCCAAAATAGGTCATTATGATCGACCAATAAGCAAACATCGAAGTCACGGCAAATACGTACTGGCTGTTTAGTTTAGGGATAAATCTGATGTGTAAAACCGCCGCATAAACTAAAATAGAAACCAGCGCCCACGTCTCCTTGCTATCCCAGCCCCAGTAGCGACCCCAACTCTCGTTCGCCCAAACGCCGCCCAGGAAGTTTCCCATCGTAAGCAGACTAAGACCCAGTATCATCGCCATCTCGTTTATACGCGTGGCCTCTAGGATATTTCGCGAAATTTCCTTATGCTCTTTGCCGCCTTGCAGGGCAAAAAGTACGAGTGTAAACATACCCAGTAGTGAGCAAAGTCCCAAAAATCCGTAACTAGCGGTGATGACTGAAACGTGGATCGTTAGCCAGTAGCTCTGAAGCACAGGCACTAGAGTGGTGATCTGCGGATCCATCCAGCTAAGGTGCGCGACAAATAGCGTAATGCCCGCTAAAATCGAGGTTAGAGCCATAGCTATCGGGCTTTGGCGAGAGAACACGAGACCTGACAAGCTAAGCGCCCAAGCGATATAGATCATCGACTCGTAGGCATTGCTCCACGGCGCGTGCTCGGCGATATACCAGCGTATGCCGATGCCGAAAGTATGCAGCAAAAACGCTAAGATATTTACGCCGTAAACGATACCAAATAGCCATTTGATGTTTAGTTTAGGCTTTGCCATCTTGGCAAACACGAAGCATAAAAGCCCAAATCCTGCCAAAAGATATATCGGCGTTAGCGACTCGAAAATTTTATACTCGTTAAAAAACAGCTCCATCTCGATGCGTTTTTCGCCCGGGATGACCGCTTTGCCGTGTTCTTGCTGATAGGTTTTGATCTCGGCTAGAGCTTGATTTGCACGGCGCCAGTTGTTGTTTTCGGTGGCTTCGGCAACGCTAGTGAAGTAGCTTCTTAGCATCCTGCCGATCGGCTCGCTCTCGTTTTTAGGCAGATACATCATAGCTGAGGCTATACCGTACCATTTGTTATTCGGGTCGTCCATCTTTGGAAACATAGTAAAGACTTCGCCTATAAACACCATATAAAGGATGTTTAGGCGCTCATCCACTTTTTGCAAGTCTTTATCGAACGTACCTCGCTCGCCTGGCGTTTTGCGGTTTGCGGCTTCGGCAAATTTGTTGAGTTTGTAGGTGATTTTACCGTCTTTGTCGCTTTCAAAAAAGTCGTTGTAGCTCGCGTATTTGGCCTTTTCATCTATGCCGATTAGTTTTTTTAGCTCTTTATTTCCGACATAGATTATCGGCACGTCGCGCCAGTACGGAGCGTTTATCATCATAGAAAGTATGGCTTGGTTTGCATTTAGGCCGTCTAGCGTATCGCTGCGGTGGATCTTGTTTAAAATTTCCCTTGCAACGGTGTCAAAAGGCTTCATCCTACCGTCGGCGCTTTGGATGATTAGCGTAGAAAGCTCTTTGGCGTGGTTTGCATCGATGTTTCTAGCGTTATCGGCTGCGTAGGTTTTGCTTGGGGTAAATGCCGCAAAGCAGGCGATTAGCACGAAGCTTGCGACTTTTTTAACGGCGTCTTCGTTTATCATTTTAGCTAGTTTTCTAAAGCGCGAGCGAGGGTTTACGACGTTGAAAAATAGTCCCAGTCCCAGCAAAAAGTAGCCGACATAGGTCGGAATTTTACCCGGATCACGGTTTACGGATAACACTGTGCCAAGCTCGTCTTGGTCGTAGCTGCTTTGGAAAAATCTATATCCGTCGTGATCTAGTACGTGGTTCATATAAATTTTATACGGGTAGTTTCCGCTCCTAGAGTCCTCGACGATGACGTCGCTAGAGTAGCTCATCGGCGAATTTGATCCAGGATAGCGCTTAAGCTCGAAGTCCTCAAGTTTTAAAGAAAATGGAAGCTCGACCATCTTTGAGCCCCAGTAAACGTTAAAAAGTACGCCGTCGATCTTAGCTTTGGCCGGTATGTAGCTGTTTTCGTAGAGCATGAGCTGCTGAGTCTGCCCGTCAAACGTCAAATTTGCAACCAACGCGTCGTATTCGCCGTTTTTGCTCACGACTCTCTTGGCTGCTTTGGTTAGCAATGATTTTGGAACGAAATTTACGTCCGTGACCGTATAGAGCTGCATCGGTAAAAACTCGGTCGCTTGGTCTTTTGCGTACTCGCCTTTTTCATTCGTCGCCATCGTAAAGTAGCTGATATTTTGGTTTGAAGTTAGATAAAATTTGCCCTCTTTTAGCTCGATTTTGACGAAATTTTCAAGTAGCGGCTGCGCGTCGAATGCAAAGCTAACGCCGCCTACCTCGCGAGTTTCGCCGGCTTGCAGGCTTATTTCTTCTTTTGAGTCCGGGCTTGAGACTGCAAGCCTAACGAGCGGCTCGCCTTTTTCTGCTTCGTAGTACTCGGTTTCGGCCTTTTTGTAGTATCCGTCAAAGGTTAAATTTGCTTTTTTGCCCGCGATTTCAAGCGGCAAGTTAAAGTCGTTTGAGCCGACGGAAGTGATTTGTTTCGGGATCGAGTTTGAGTAAATTTGACCGTCTTTTTCGGCTGCGATTTCTATCCTAGAAACGGATCCGAATACCGCGTTTGAGGTTTCGTTTTCTCTGATGTGGATGTTGCCCTCAAAGCCTAGGTATCGCGTCATCGCCGCGCCAAGTAGCATAAACAAAAAGCTAACATGAAATATCAAAACGGGTAGTTTTTCTTTTCTTAAAAGGTTGTATCTAAAAATATTGTAAGCCAAATTTATGCCTAAAAGCACCTGCACTAAAGCGAACCAACTCGCTCCGTAAACCGCCGCCCATGCGCTTTTTGTGTCGTAGTAGCTTTCTATTATCGTCGCTGCGCCGCTACCGATAGCAAATATAACAAGTAGCACGACGGCCGACGTCATACTGAAAAATAGGGATTTTAACTCGCTCAAAACATATCCTTGAACATAAATTTAGTAAATCAAAATGCACATTATAGTAATTTTTTTTAAATAATCTTACTTTTTAGTTATTATTTTATGATAATTTTTCGTCTTTAAGTTTAAATGAATTTAATATAAACTCAAATTCGCTAAAACCGTCCGCGCTCATAAAGTGTCCGCCTTTTTCAAAAATATCGGGCGCGACGCCTAAATTTTGCGCTACCTTTAGGCTAAGCTCGCAAGGCACGATATAATCGTCTTTTGCGGCTATTACTTTTATTAAATTCGCCGCCGATTTTATCTTTTCGTAGTCGATTTGCGGTTCGCAAAATTCATTTAATATAGCAAATTCCTTAATCGGCTCGTCAAACGGCGAGATGAGAACCAGGCCGCCAAATTTGGGCAAATTTGCAAAACCGCTAAGAAAATTTAGGCTAGTTATCGTGCCCAGGCTGTGAGCGATGATAAAGGAGTTCTCTCCCAAATTTACGTTTTGTTTCATCGTTTCTAGCCACTCGTCTAGCTTCGGCGTTTGCGGGTTTGGCATCTTTAAAATTTCCACCTCGGCAATGCCGCGCATATTTTCTTTAAACCAACCAAACCAGTGGCTTTGCGGCGAAGCGTCGTAGCCGTGAATGATGTAAATTTGCTTTTTCATTAGTTTCGCCTTTTTGAAAAAAATACGCGAATTATATACAAATAAAATTAAAATAATTTTTGACGCAAATCGCAAGAATACTTTTTAAGTTATAAATTTAAGTAAACGGCGGATCAAATATCATCATCCGTTAAAATTTGATATTTGTAAATTTGGCAAATTTGAAGTTAAATTTAAGCTTTTCCCCTAAAAAACGAAATAGTCGTTATCAATTAAAATTTATATTGATACGAAAAATTTACGTATAACTTACGTTGATTATTTAAGATTTCGGCAAATTTATTTCAAAAAGGGAGAAAAAATGGATACTTCGAGGCGAAATTTCTTAAAAGCATCCACCGCCACGGGCTTGCTTGCGATGACTTACGCGCCAGGTACCCTGGGCGCGGTCGGCGCCAAAGCGCTAGAAGGCGGCGATAAGACCGTTTATAGTTTTTGCGAGATGTGCTCTTCTCGCTGTCCTATCGAGGCCAAGGTCGTGGACGGCAAAAACGTCTTCATCCAAGGCAACGGCAAGGTAAGCGGCACGGCGACTTCCGTGTGTGCAAGGGGCGGCAGTGGGCACAATCAGCTCTACGATCCGCAGCGCATCGTAAAACCGCTCATCAGAGTAGGCGAGCGCGGCGAAAACAAATGGCGAGAAGCCGGCTGGGACGAGGCGCTTGACCTAGTCGCTAAAAAAATGCTAGAAATCAAGGAAAAATACGGACCGGAGAGCTTCGTATTTACGGCAAAATCAAGCCAAACGCACAAGCTAATGACGACATTTGCCAGCGCGTACGGTTCACCAAACTGCTTTTCGCACTTCTCCTGTTGCCCGATCACCTATCAGATGGTTTGCGAGCATATGTACGGCGACGCGAAGCTAAAAAGAGACTTCGGCAACGCAAAATACGTCGTAAATTTCGGTCACAATCTTTTTGAAGGCATCGTCATCGCCGATGCTAAAAAGCTAGCTAAAATGGCCGCGAAAGAAGATACCAAGCTGCTGGTTTTAGATCCGCGCTTTAGCGTCGTGGCCTCAAAAGCCGACGAGTGGCTACCCGTAAAACCGGGAACCGATTTGGCATTTGTTTTAGCTCTTATCCATACATGGATCAAAAACGGCACATATGATAAAGAATTTATAGAGAAATTTACGATCGGATTTGACAAAGTCGTAGAGGCGACTAAAGACACCACTCCGCAGTGGCAAGAAAAGATCACGGGAATACCTGCAAAAACGGTCGAGCGAATCGCTGGCGAAATCTGGAAAGCTGCACCTAAAGTCATCATCGACTTCGGTCACAACACCACTACGACTAGAGCCGAATACATCCGCACTAGAGCCATAATGACGGCAAATGCTATGATGGGTAACTGGGAGAAAAAGGGCGGAATCTTCGGCGGTAAAAAGGCTAAATTTTATAACAAACTAATCGGCGAAGAGCTAATCCCAGAGATCACGAACCCGGACGCTGCGATAAAAGTACCTAAAGTACCTAGAATAGACGGCGCTGGCGAGGACGGACGAAACAAATTCGTTAGCAGAAGCCACGGCGTTTTGATGGAGATCCCGCAAGCTATACTAAGCGAGAAGCCTTATCCCGTAAAAGGCTGGTTTAGCATAAGGTTTAACCACCCGATCAACGTCGCGGGCACGGAAACTACGATAGAGAGCCTAAAAAAGCTTGATTTTATCGTGTGCTCGGATATCTATATGAGCGATTTTGCGATATGGGCGGACGTGATACTGCCCGAGAGTACTTACCTTGAGCGCGACGAAGGCATCGAGGACAAGTCGAGTCAAAAACCTGCCTATATGATAAGAAACAAAGTCGTAGATCCTATCGGCGATACCAAAAACGGCTACGATATCTTTAGAGAGCTAGCTCGCAGGATGAAGATAGACGAGCAGTACTCGGCAAACACGATGGACGAGTGGAGAATCAAACAAGTAAAAGGCAACGCCGAGCTGTTAGCGGAGCTAGTTAAAAAAGGCTACGTCACGTGGAAGGTGCCAGGGATTTTGTTTAGAGAAAAAGATAGCGTAAAAGAATTTACGAAAAAATTCCCTTACGCGCAGCAGTTCGTGGGCGACGACGGGCTGATGGAGTCGCAGATCAAATTTAAAACCGATAGCGGCAAGATCGAGCTCTTTAGCGAAAAGGTCGAAAAGCAGTTTCCGGGATACGGCTGCTTAAACGCCGAGGGTATGGACGTGTTTTTCGGCGAGGAGCTTTGCCTAATGAGCGGCAAAACGCCGATACACACCAACGGCCACACGCAAAACGTCGAATTTTTAAACGACTTGATGAGTAGCGCGCCCGTTTGGATACACCCTAATACCGCGAAAAAATACGGACTAAAAGACGGTGATAAGATAACTCTTCAAAGCAAAACCGCGAAGGAAAAGGCAAACGTGATGCTAACTGAAGGCATCAGAGAAGATACGCTTTTCGTCTATCACGGTTTCGGTCATGAAAGCGCCGGACTAAAACGCACGAACGGCGTAGGAACGAATCAAAGCAAGCTGCTAGATCCTACCGTGATCGGCCCCGTCGCCTCCACGATGGTGCGAAACGTCGGCGTCAAGATAATAAAAGCGTAAAGGAAAAAAGATGAAAAAAGCGTATAGAATGATACATGACGAAAACCTCTGCATAGGCTGCCAAGCGTGCTCGGTGGCTTGCAGGAGCGAAAACGAAGTGCCTAGAGGCGTTTTTAGACTTCAAGTCCATTCGCAGATAAAGGGCAAATTTCCAAATTTAAAAACCGACTTTAGCAGACACAGCTGCGTGATGTGCGAGGACGCTCCGTGCGTGGCGGTTTGCCCTACTGGAGCTAGCTTTCAGACGGCGGAGGGCATCGTGCTGCTAGATCACTCTACCTGCGTATCTTGCAAATACTGCATCCTGGCCTGTCCTTACGACGCTCGCTATGTCGAGCCAAAAACCGGCGAGATAGGCAAATGTACGTTTTGCTTTGAAACTAGAGTGAGCGTAGGCGAGCAGCCTGCGTGCGTAACCGTTTGTCCGACCGATGCTTTGGCATTCGGCGATATAAACGATCCAAATAGCGAAGTAAGTAAAATTTTAAATACCAAAACTCACTACTATCCTAAAGCCGAGCTTAAAACCAAACCGAAGCTTGCTATGATAGCTAACCGCAAAGGAGGAAGCCATGAATAATATGTGGGGAAGCGTAGCGCAATATAATGAAATTTACTGGCCGTGGCCGATAGCGGTTTATCTATTTTTGGCGGGTTTGTCCGCAGGCGCGATGATGGTTGCATTGCTTGTTAAGTGGAACTACCACAAAAAACAAGACGGCAGCATCTGGGACGCGATGGTAAAGGCGGGCGCTCTAGTAGCTCCTATAACGATCACCGTGGGCCTTGCGCTTTTGGTGCTTGACCTTGGCAAACCGCTTAGTTTTTACTGGATTTTGATTAAGTATAACTTCGGTTCGGTTATGTCTATCGGCGTTGCGTTATTGATACTTTATACGCCGCTGGCTTATCTTTTTGCGGTGATTATTTTCGAAGAAGAGATAGAAAAGTATAAAATTCTAGCGATTTTACGTCCTATTTCTAGGTTGATTCGCTCTTTTGCGCCGCTTTCAAAGATAGTCGAGATGGCGCTTTTCGGCCTTGCGATCGGCGTTGGTATCTATACAGGCTTTTTGCTTAGCGCGATTACGAAGCTTCCGCTTTGGAACACGCCGATTTTGCCGATCTTGTTCCTAACCTCAGGCTTTAGCTCAGGCGTAGCGACAAACATCTTGGTCGGACTTTTGTGTTTCAAACACCTTCTTAACGAAGATAACGTGAAGTATCTTTTGGTTATGGACTTGCGCGCCGTACTTTTTGAGATACCGCTTATCGCGATACTATTTTTGGGACTATATTTTGAGGGCGGAGCGAGCGCGGTTGCCGCCAAACAAGCTCTAAGCACGGGACAATACGCGCTAATCTTTTGGATAGGCGTCGTAGGTATCGGTCTTTTGACCCCTATCACTATAGCGCTAACGGCTCTTAAAAATCACGCTTATAGAGTGGGCTACATCATAGCAAACTCTCTTGTAGTTATCTGCGGTGTCGTGATGCTAAGATACTACATCGTTTATGCAGGTCAAGTTTTCACGGGTGCGTGAAATTTAGGTTAAACTAGACACACTAGGCTCGGTAAACTCGCCGAGCCTTTTTAAATTCAGACGATCCAAAATCATTTTTAGCTATCATCTCCCTTAAAATATTGCGATAAAATTCGGAGAATTTATGAAAATTTTACTGCTTGAAGACGACTTCGTATATCGTGAGAGCGTTAGCGAATATCTAGAAAGTCTTGGCTACGAGGTCGATGAGGCTGCCGATGGCAAGGTTGCCTGTGATAAGATAGCGGCGGGCTTTTATCACTTGCTGATCCTTGACATCAAGGTTCCGCACATCAGCGGACACGAAGTTATAAAATACGCCAAAGATATCGGCTGTGAAACGCCCATAATGATAATGACCTCGCTCGTAGATATAGACGATATGGCTGTCGGATACGAGCTGGGCTGTAATGAGTATCTAAAAAAGCCCTTTGAGCTAGCCGAGCTCAAATTTAGAGTAAACGAGCTAATGCGAAAATATCACGGCAGAGACGATAAAAACTTGATCGCGATCGATGAAAGCTTTAGCCTCGATACCGCCAAAAAGCGGCTTAAATTTAAAGGCGAGCCGATTGAGTTAAGTACGAGAGAATTTGCTATCATCGAGTGCTTGCTGTTTCATAAAAACAGCTTCGTAGGTATCGAGCGGCTGCGAGCCGAGGTGTGGAACGACAAGGAGATCGACCCCGCCGACGTGCGCATGCACATACTAAAAATCCGTCAAAAAACGACTCCCGAGTTTATAAAATCATCGCGCGGACTAGGCTATAAGATAGATGTTTCAAAATCTTAAAATCCCCATCTTAGCCACTTTTATCATCATGGCTTTGTTTATATTTCAAAGCTACGAGATTATAAATTTAAGCTCCAAAGACGAATACTCCAAAAATATGTTCGAGTTGCTGGAGTACGAGGGCAAAATCCGCAAAGCACTCGATAAAAACGAGACTTTGCCTATTTCGCTCACCTATAGATACGGCGTTTTTGATCTCAAAGAAAAGCAGATTGTCTCAAATTTAGACGCGCGCCCGAGCGATTTAAAATTTATCACCAGGCAAGAAAACGGCCATCTTTTTTACAAGACCTATTTTCGCGCGGACGGCGAGTTTTATTATCTCGTGCTAGCCAAAAAACAAAACGCGGCTAGGATTTTATTCGTTACGGCTTTAACTCTTGCCTTTGCGCTAGTGGTCGTGTTTTTTGCGCTTTATCTGTCGTTTGTTAGCGGGATAAAGCCATATAAAGACGCTAAAAAATATATGAATAACTTTTTTAACGACGCGATGCACGAGCTAAAAACGCCGCTGGGCATCATCGGCATAAACCTTGAGATGCTGGGTCTTGATAACAAATACGTCACCCGCATGCGCTCGGCCCTAAAGCAAATGCAAGTTACATACGAGGACACCGAGTACTACATCAAGCGCGGGTATATTTTATTTCCGCCCGAGATTTTAAATTTGAGCGAATTTTGCCTCGAGCGAGCACGGTATATGCGAGGTATCGCGATGGCGAAAAATATCAAAATTTACGACTTCGTCGAGCCTGATTTGCAAATTTTTATGAGCAAGATAGAGGCGGGCAGACTGATCGATAACAACCTAAGCAACGCTGTAAAATATAGCCGCGAAGGAGGGATAATAAATTTACGTCTTTTTGAAAAAAGCGGCAAAATCGTGCTCGTAGTCGAGGACGAGGGCG
>CAURWB010000045.1:0-17106 GCA_963528245.1 uncultured Campylobacter sp.
GGCGGCATCATAAATATGGTCACTAAAAAGCCAAAATACGACTTCTCAAACGAAATTTGGGCCGGTATCGGCAACCGCAACTACTGGAATGCGGGCTTTGACGCCACGGGACCGATTGCTGATAGCGGCTTTGCGTATAGATTTATATTCGACAAAAGCAAAAAGCGCTACTGGAGGGAATTTGGCAGCGTAGAAAACGAGCTTTTTGCGCCCTCTCTTTCGTATAAAGGCGATGATTACCGCATAAATTTCGCCTACGCGCACTCCAAATCGATCGATCCGATCGATCGCGGTATGTACCTCATCCCAAACACGGGCAAGCTACTGCCGATAGATAAGAAAAGGCGCCTTGACGAGCCGTTTAATAAACTAAAAACGACGCTTGACACGGTGGATGTAAATTTTGAAAAAAATATCGGCGAAGAGTGGCTACTGCGCGGCGCTTACGCATTTTCCCGCTCCAAGCACGAATACGGCCACATCAGGCTAATGAACGTAAATTTAAACACCGGAACGGCGACTAGACGAAACGAATACTACGACGGCTTCATCCACCGCACGCACGCAGGCTCGCTCACGCTAAACGGCTACGCGCAAACGGGCGAGATAGAGCATAACTTACTCTTTGGCATCGATGCTAAAAGCTACTATCGCTACCGACCGGGCGGTCTAAGAGACACGGGCGCCCACCTAAATATCAATATCTATAATCCAATCTACGGCAGAGTTGGCTTGCCGACGGTAAGGGAGCCCGGCATTCAGTATCAAACGCTAAAAACGATTGGATTTTACGCGCAAGATAGTATAAATTTAACCGAAAATTTGATCTACTCTTTGGGCGCGAGGTATGAATTTTACAGGCAAATCGCGCGCGGAACGGTTAGCGGCCCAAACTCCACCGACCAAAAAGACGGCAAATTTACGTGGCAGACGGGGCTTTTGTACCTGCTAACGCCCGAGTGGTCCGTTTACGCCAACTACGCGCAAAGCTTTAGCCCGCAGATGGCTATGAACGGCGACATAGGCGACATAAAACCCGAAGAAGGCAAAAGCGTCGAGCTGGGAACTAAATTTCAAAACGATAGCATAACGGCTAGCGCGGCGGTCTTTAACATCGATAAGAAAAACATTATGCGTACCGTAAATAGCGTAAGTACGCCCGTGGGTGAGGCGCGCTCTAGAGGATTTGAGTTTGACTTTAACGGCCGCGTGACGCAAGGGCTAAGCGTGGGCGCTAGCTACGCATACACTAAAACCGAGGTGCGCAAGGATAGCGGCGCGTTTGCCGTGCTAGTAGGCAAACCGCTAGAAGCCACGCCTAAGCACCAAGCCAGCCTCTTTGCTAACTACGACTTTAGCCACCTAGGCGCAAAAGGCCTAAGGATCGGCGGTGCGGCGAGGTACTTTGGCTCATGGTACACCTACTACATGAGGACGAATTTACCGGCCGTGCCTGCAGGAACGGGCTTTAAGATGGACGATGCGGTCGTTTACGACGCATTTATCAGCTACGATACCAAGATCGCGGGCTACGAGACGAATTTCTCATTTAACGTCAAAAACTTGACCGACAAGCTCTACTATACGTCCTCGTCGACTGGCACGCAGGCTAATATCATACCGATACAGCCGGGGTATGCGAGGCAGTTTATGCTGACTGTTAGCGTTAAATTTTAAAATTTAAGCGGCTTGTCTCGCGAGTGCTTTTCCGAGATTTCGCAAAATTTTCACTCCGCAGGCTATATGCCTAGCGCACGCTCAATTTTGCTTCAAAACTCGAAAAATCATCTCGCGATACCTTCGCCTTATTGTTTTACGCTCGAATTTGAAGTCAAATTTAATCAAATTTGCAAATTTGACTTCAAATTCGACTCGCCCGGACCTGCATCCTGAAAGCGTCAAATTTTGTTTTAAACCCGCGACGTATTATGCTATTTTATCCAAGCCAAATTCGTATTTGCAACGCTCAAATTTTA
This sequence comes from uncultured Campylobacter sp., assembly GCA_963528245.1. Taxonomy (GTDB): domain Bacteria; phylum Campylobacterota; class Campylobacteria; order Campylobacterales; family Campylobacteraceae; genus Campylobacter_A. The sequence goes on from CAURWB010000045.1 coordinate 1,977, forward strand.
ATCTCAATCTCTTTTTATCCATTTTTCGCTAAAATCGCTAAATTTTAAAAACGCGCGGCATCCGCAAAAAAGGAAAATTTATGCAAAACTCAAAGCAAACCATCACCGAAAAGATTTTCAGCGAGCACGTAGGGCGCGAGGTTTTCGCGGGCGAGATCATAGAAAGCGACATCGATATGGTCATCGGCAACGACATCACGACTCCGATCTCCATCAAGCAGTTTGAGCGAAGCGGCGCGACAAGGCTAGCTAATCCTGACGGCTTTAGCGTCGTGATGGACCACTACATCCCGGCAAAAGACATCCTCAGCGCCAACCAAGCCAAAATCAGCCGCGATTTTGCGTATAAACACGATTTGAAAAATTATTTCGACGAAAAGGACATGGGCATCGAGCACGCGCTTTTGCCCGAAAAAGGCCTCGTAGTGCCGGGCGACGTCATCATCGGCGCCGATAGCCACACCTGTACGCACGGCGCGCTGGGAGCCTTTGCCACGGGCATGGGCAGCACGGACCTAGCCTACGCGATGATAACGGGCAAAAACTGGTTTAAAGTACCGCCGACTATCAAAGTGATCTTTCGCGGCAAGCTAGACCGCCACGTCTACGGCAAGGACCTCATCCTAGAAATCATCCGCCGCATCGGCGTGGACGGCGCGCTGTATAAGGCGCTGGAATTTACGGGTGAAACGATAGATAGCCTCGATATGGACGGGCGTTTTTCGATGTGTAACATGGCGATCGAGGCCGGCGGCAAAAGCGGCATCATCGCGGTCGATGAAACTACGAAAGAGTTTTTAAAAGGTAAAAATTTACGCGCCGAGCCGAAGCTGCACTACTCCGACGATGGCGCGAGCTACGAGCAAATTTTAGAAATCGACGTTAGCAAGCTCGATCCCGTGATCGCCTATCCATTTCTACCTAGCAACGGCAAGAGCGTGCGCGAGGCCGTCAGAGACAATATCGCTATCGATCAGGCCTTTATCGGTAGCTGCACGAACGGCAGGCTAAGCGACCTGCGCATCGCGGCTGAAATCCTAGAAGGCCGCAAAGTAGCTCGCAAAACCCGCCTCATCATCACGCCTGCGACGCAAAAGATCGCCCTGCAAGCGCAAAAAGAGGGGCTGATGGATATATTTGCCGAGGCTGGCGCGGTCGTCTCAAACCCGACCTGCGGCGCGTGCCTGGGCGGATATATGGGGATTTTGGGCGTTGGAGAACGCTGCGTGAGTACGACAAATAGAAACTTCGTCGGCCGCATGGGAGATCGCACGAGCGAGGTGTATCTGGCGAACTCGGCCGTAGCTGCGGCGAGTGCCGTCGCAGGCAAGATCGCCGACCCGCGCGATCTTTAAAATTTAGCGGCTTGTCTTTTTCTTTATACTTCGTTGAAAATGTCGCCGCGGCTCGGTTACGTATTTCATATACGCGCCCTCGCTCGGCTCATTTTCGCCTCGTCTAAAGAAAAAATACTTCGCCTTATCGTTTTACGTTCAAATTTAAAAACTTAAATTTAATCAAATTTGAAAATAGCCTCAAAATTTTATCCACTGAGACCCGCGTCTTGAAAATGTTAAATTGAAATTTTCGGCGCGACAGCGCCAGATAAACCCGCACGAAGTGCAGCAACTTCTCACGTCGTAGGGGTTGGGGGATTGTTAAGGGGGAAGGGAGCGACTTCGTAATTCAAGCCCCTTCCCCCTTAACAAGAAAATCAAGATATTAAAAATGCAGCAAAATAGTGCGGAAAATTTGCATTCAAATTTGAAGTCAAATTTGCAAATTTGACTCGCCAAGACCCGCACCTTGAAAACGTCAAATTTAAATCGCGACGTGATAGCGCCAAATAAACCTGCAAGCAGTGCAGCAACCTCTCACATGCAGTGGGGTTAGAGAGGGCTTCTGCGTCGCTGCGCTAGCAGCTGCAAGCAGACGGGGGAGGGTCTGCCTTTGGCAGTTATAAGCGCAAAGTGCGAAGTAAAGCCTCTTCCACCTCCCAAGAAAAAGAGAAAGGCAGATACAAAATGGAACTCTTTTGCTTAGCTTTACTGCGTTCGCTACCTTTGCTGCACTCTGGCAAAGCAGCTTACAAGCAAAAACCGCCAGCGCTCGCCACTGCTTATTAAAGCTGCGAACATAAAGCTAAAGTTGAGGCAGTGTGCATCCAAGCCCCTCTCAACAAGAAAATCAAGATATTAAAAATACGGCAAAACAGTACAGAAAATTTAACTTCAAATTTGAAGTTAAATTTGTAAATTTGAGCTACCGAAACTCGTGTCAAAAAATACCAAATTTAACTTCGCCGCATCGGCAAATTTAGCGGCTTTTACCCTTTAAAACGCCGTGATCGTCGCCAAAAGTCCGAAAATTACCCCAGGCAAATTTGCAGCCGCTAGCGGGTAGTCTCTTTTGGCTTTTAGCAGGCCGTAGCTAGTCCAGATCGTGCAGTTTATCGCCGCAGCTAGAGGCTGGATAAAAGGCGTTTTGTTGCCCTCAAGGTTGCCCATTATCTGCGGGATATAGGAAATATACATAATGACTGACAGGCACGTGCCTATCCAGCCTAAAATTTGTAAATTTTTCTCGCTCATTTTTTCTCCTTTGAAATAAAGTCCGCATTATACTACTTTTAGTACGACGACGCGAAATTTATCTTGCCCGCCGCCGCGTTTTAATCGCCAAGCTAGGTCAGATTTAGTAAAATGTAGCCTAATTTAAAGGAGAGCAAATGGCTTACGTGACATACGACAAGGCAAAATGGCACTGGGGCGCGGCAAATGCGCCGACTGATATCCCCCAGGAAAACGGCGCGACGCACATCGCGTTTTTCTTCCGCTGGTGCATGGAGCGCAAGCTCTATTCCAAGGACTTCGCGGCGGATTTTGCGGACGACATAGCGCGGATGGAGATAGCTTTGATTACCGTCAGTATTTTTTGGGCGCCATGGACGGCGTGCTGAGCAGCGAGGAGCTAAACGCCGCGGGCAAGGCCTTCGCAAATGCCTACTACACCACGGACCGCACGAAATTTGCCAAAACGCACGGCTGGTATTTGCAAGATTACGACGATTTCGTCGCGCGCAAATTCGGCGATAAAAACTTCGACAACGCCTACTTTTACATAGAAAACTCGCCGCAAAATTACGCCGAAGTTAAAGAGATCATCGACCGCCGCTACGAGGAGTTTTTAGAAACCAAAAACGCGAGCAAAAGCGCAGAAAAATAAAGCTAAATTTACGCCGAGCGCAGTTTTTAAAGCGCAGAGTTCAAATTTACGCGCGGACGAGTACAAACGATTTAGCCTTGGCCGAGCGCAGATCGTAAATTTTAGATCGGTTACGGCGTTTGCGGATTTAGCCGCGCCTTGCTGCAAGGCTAACCTTAGACCGTTAAGCTAAATTTGACGGCAAGCCGCCTCTAGTTGGCCCTTCGCTACTTAAACCGCGGAGTCAAATCTCCCGCGTCCAGCGGCAACCTCCGCCGCTTTAGGTAAGCTCCGCTCTATTAAATTTTCCCCTGACATTTTATCTCCTTTTATCTATTTGCTTTGTAAATTTGAGTTTGAGTCTGATTTGCTTCGGTTGCTATCTATGTAAATTACCTTGTTTGGGTCGTCTTTTAATGTATCCCAAAAACTTATCATACTTTTTAGTTTCTTTTTTTCGTTTGCCCATCGTATAAACGTATAGGTATCACTAAACGCCCCATCTTTATCTGGGCAATACCTCTCTCCATTTTTTATGGACATACGTATTAGTATGGGTATGGTCTGTTTTTTATCTATTTCCTCTTTCCAATTATCAATGTGCCATCTATAGCTTTTATAACACTCCTCATACGCCTTCTTTAGCTCCTCTTTCGTAGGTTGCCCTATAATGTCGTATTTTAAAAGAAGCTCTAGCATGGGTTCGTAGTTTGGGTAGTTTTGCAGCGCCACGTATAAAGAGCGTAGAAAGGTTGAATTTTCATCCCTTATGCCGGTAAATAAAGACGGCGTTTCTTTAAGTTTTGGTTTATACCCGCTAGCAAGGACTATATCGGCCATTTCGACATAGTTATGCCATACTATATACCTCATGGGGTTATTTGCGTCTTTGGATTCTTTATTGACTTGGTAATTATCTCGAAATACTATCTTTACGTCGTCTCCGTCTATGATAAGCTTTTCGATGTTATTATAAAACGGAGGATCTATGTAGTACTGCACCGCCTTTACTTCATCAAATTTAACCCCGCTATCAAGTAAGAGCTTAGCGGTCTTTGTAGAGTTGTTTTCTATGGCGTAGGCCAGGGGCGAGAGTTTGTAGTTATCTTTTGCGTGAGCGTTTGCACCCATATCTATCAGCCTTTTTGCCGTGGCTTCATCGTCGTAAAAGCTAGCGTACATCAAAGGAGTAACGCCGTCTATTAGTGGAGAGTCTATGCTAATGTTATTGTCTTGCATAAATTTTAAAATTTGATCCGTTTGCTTTGATTTTAAAAGCTTGCGGAAATTTTCAGCAAATGCGTCATCTTTTATCTGCTTATCTATATCCCAGTATCTAAAAGCAAAATCGTCTATCTCCTCTTGCGTTACGTATTTGCTTAGTTCTGAGCCTGGGATTATTTTAGTATCGGCGGTAACGACGAAACGAGTGGGGCCGGATAGCTTTTCGTAAATAAAATTTATGAAAACGATGAGGAAAAGAGCGGCGAGGCTAAGTGCGAGTTTGTTCAAATTTATCCTTTAAGTCAAATTTGCGAAATCTTAGCTAAAGGGCGGTTAAATTTGAGTGAAATTGGATGGGAAATTTGGAAAATGCGGGGAAAATAAATCAAGGCAAATTTGACTAAATTTAAAAGCCAAATTTAAAAAACAAAACGCGGCGAAGGCTCAAATTTAACCTCAACCGCGAGTAAGTATCAAACTAAATTTACGCGCCCAAAAGTCGGCGCGCTAAAATCAAATTTATCTAGATAGCTTTAGCAGATATCCGTCCTGCGTCTTTTCGATCTCGTGCTTATAACTGCCGTCCAGATCAAAAACTACGCGGTAAAATTTGCCGTGCGAGCCAAAAAGAGCCGTTTTAAACGCTCCGCAGTCAAGCTCGTCTTTTCTAGTGTTTACGTCCGTTTGAGAGGCGAAGTCGATCACGACTTTGGTGCCTTTGCTGATAGAATAGTCCTTTAGCTTCTCGTCGGTCGTGAGGATCTTGATCTGCATCGGATAGATCTCAAATTTCGTCTGCTTATAGACGATCTGCTTTTGCGGTTGCGGCTTTTCAAGCGGTTTTATGACGACGTCTTTTAGCGGCTCTTGCGTTGTCATATTGCGCTCGGCAGGCTTTGGCGCGACGTCTATCGCGGCAGCTTTTGGCTCCTCTTTAGTGACCGAGACGTCTGGCTTTTCTACGACGACTGGCACTGCGATCTTGCTTAGCAAAAACTCATCCTGCCACGAGATGCTTTTGTTTATATCGACGGTTTTTTCCTTGATACTGCCGTCTAGGCTTTTGTATTTTAGCGTGACGGAGATGAAGTTTCTAGCGTCGGCAGGAAATTTGAAATTTTGCTTCTCAAAAGGCGGCAAATTTTCCACGACGTTACTGCTAGCCATGCTCGCGTTTACATCGCCCGAGGGCGCAAAAGGATTTTCTCTGCCAAAAGCCAGCCCACAGGCCAGCGCCAAAAGCCAAATTTTACCGATTTTCATAACTCCCCCGTTTTTAAATTTATAAAGCTAAATTTACCCGCCGCTGCTTGGCTCGAGCTCTTTTAGCTCGAAATACGCCTTTTGCAGCTGGGCGTTTTGTTTTTTTAGCGTTTCGACGTCGCGTTCTAGCTGCGTTTTTTGCTCTTGCAGGCTTAGCATCACGTCTAGCGAGCGCTTGCCAAAGATTATGTTGCCCACGTAGATGCCAAAGCACACGACGCAAAACGCTATAAGCGTAAATCTGAAAAAAAGCCTGAAATCAAACGGCTTTTTCTCGACGTATTCGTCTAGGACTTCGCTCAAATTTGATTTCCTAAAAACTCGTCCGTCTCGCGCTCGATCTCGAGCAGGCGGTTGTATTTTGCGTTGCGTTCGCTTCTTGAGGTCGCGCCCGTTTTGATTTGGCCCGTATTCATCGCGACGGCGAAGTCCGCGATAAAGCTATCCTCGCTCTCGCCGCTTCTGTGGCTCATCACGCAGCGGTAGCCTTTGCGCTGCGCTAGGCGGATCGTCTGCATAGTTTGGCTGACGGTGCCGATTTGATTCGGTTTTATTAGGATCGCGTTACCTACGCCTTTTGCGATGCCTTCGCGCAAAATTTTCTCGTTCGTTACGAAAAGATCGTCTCCCACGAGCTGCACTTTAGAGCCAAGCCTGCTAGTTAGCTTCGCCCAGCCCGTCCAGTCGTCCTCGCTTAGGCCGTCTTCGATCGAAAATATCGGATACTTCTCGCAAAGCTGCGCATATCGCTCGATCAGCTCTTCGCTGCTAAATTCCTTGCCCTCTAGTTTATATTTGCCGTTTTCGTACAGCTCGCTAGCTGCGACGTCGAGGGCTAGCTTGATCTGCTCGCCTGCCTTGTAGCCCGCTTTTTCGATAGCCTGCATGATTAGTTTGATCGGCTCTTCGTTGTCGTTTAAATTCGGCGCAAATCCGCCCTCATCGCCCACGGCGGTGCTGTGGCCGGCTGCGTTTAGCAGTCCTTTTAGCGTGTGGTAAATCTCGCTCGCCGCTCGCAGCGCGTCGCTAAATTTATCAAAACCAAACGGCATAATCATAAATTCTTGAAAATCCACGCTGTTGTTCGCGTGCGCGCCGCCGTTGATGATATTAAACATCGGCACCGGCAGCACGGTAGCATTCGCGCCGCCTAAGTAGCGATACAAAGGCACATCAAGGCTCTTTGCCGCCGCGCGCGCTACCGCCATAGATACGCCAAGTACGGCGTTCGCGCCTAAATTTGAATAGTTATCGGTACCGTCAAGCTCTCTCATCTCATCATCAAGCGCCTTTTGACCAAATGCATCCAGCCCGATCACGGCCTCCGCGATCTGAGAATTTACGTTTTCAACAGCCTTTAACGCGCCCTTGCCGCAGTATCTATCGCCCCCGTCGCGAAGCTCCAGCGCCTCGCGTTTGCCCGTGCTTGCGCCGCTTGGGACTATCGCGCTTGCTACGGTGCCGTCGCTTAGAGCTACGGTCGCCTTTACGGTCGGGTTGCCGCGGCTATCAAGCACCTCTATCGCAGTTACGTCTTCTATAAATACCATTATTTTATTCCTCCGTATTTTCTTCTATGCTTTCGCCGTCTTCGTCTTTGCCGCCCGAGCCGCTTATTAGCTTATCTAGGCCGATCGAGTTTTTTATCGTGGCTACGATCTCGTCAGATATCTCCGAATGCTCTTTGAGATAGGCTTTTGCGTTTTCGCGGCCTTGTCCGATTTTAGCGGCTTTGTAGCTAAACCACGCGCCGCTTTTATCGATGATATCGAGCTTCACGCCGTAGTCGATGATCTCGCCGTCGCGGCTGATGCCCTCGCCAAACATTATGTCAAATTCCGCCGTTTTAAACGGAGGCGCGACCTTGTTTTTCACGACTTTTACCTTCGTGCGGTTGCCGATAGGCTCTTCGTTTTGTTTTAGAGTGGCGATTTTGCGCACGTCTAGACGCACGGATGCGTAAAATTTAAGCGCGTTACCGCCCGTAGTGGTCTCAGGCGTACCATATCCCATCGCGCCGATCTTCATACGAATTTGGTTGATAAAGATCACCGTCGTATTCATCTTGTGTACGACACCGGCTAGTTTGCGCAGCGCCTGGCTCATTAGGCGTGCTTGCAAGCCTACGTGCTGATCGCCCATATCGCCTTCTATCTCGCTTTTTGGCGTTAGAGCCGCGACGCTATCCACGACGATAAGCTCGACCGCGCCGCTTCTAGCTAGGTTTTCTACGATCTCAAGCGCTTGCTCGCCAAAATCAGGCTGGCTAACGTAGAGATTTTCGGTATCTACACCCAAATTTGCCGCGTATTTCACGTCTAGCGCGTGCTCGGCGTCGATAAAGGCGCATGTGGCTCCGGCTTTTTGCGCTTCGGCTATGATGTGTAGCGTCAGAGTCGTTTTACCCGAGCTCTCAGGCCCGTAAACCTCGATGATACGGCCCTTTGGGATACCGCCGATACCAAGGGCTAGGTCAAGTCCTAGCGAACCGGTCGAGATGCTATCTATCGCTTCGACTTGCTTATCGCCAAGGCGGATTAGCGTACCCTTGCCAAATGCTTTATCTATCTGCTTTAAAGCCGCGTCTAAGGCCTTTTTCTTGTCCGAATCGTTTGTCGGTGGGACTATCTTTTTCTCTTCTTTTTCTTTTGCCATCGGCTTCCTTAAATTTAAAATAATCGGGCTGATTTTATCAAATTTGAGATGAATTTTTGATTATTCGCGTAAATTTGAGACGGGTTTGAGCGCGGCCAAATTTAGCCTAAATTTACGCCTTTTTTAAAACGTAAAGCAGCTCGCTCACGTGCGTCGGACGGCTGGCTAGATTTCTGCTACCGCGAAAGACGTTGTATTTTTGCTCTAAAATTTGCACTTCGCCGAGCCTTGCTAAATTTTCGCTAAATTCCTTGCGCGCGATGAAGCCCTCGGAGTTAAACGAGATGAGCACGAATTTGGCCTTTAGCTTTGAAATTAGCTCGAAAAACGCGGGTGCGGCGGCTGATTTTTGATTAAACACCGAGCGGTTCCAGCCCCTAGCGATACCCGAAACCCGCGAGATTTCGCTCGGACGCTCGTAGCTAGCGATCAAATTTAACATAAAGTAGTTCGAGCCGTACGGATGCTGGTTATAAGGCGGATCAAGATAGACTAGATCAAGCGGCGGAAGCTCGGCGGCAAGCCCCTCGGCCTCTCGTCTTTGCACGTCAAATTCGACGTTAAAATTTGAAAAAACGGGCTTAAACAAGCTGATGTCGGCCGTGATGCGAGATAGTGCGTGTTTGCCGCGTCCGCCAAACTGCCCCAGGCCGTCCTTGTTTTTATGAAAGCCCTTAAAAATGCCGCTGGTGTTAGCGTGCACGCTGGCTGAATATAATAGCGGAGCGATGAAAAAAACGCGCAACTGCTGCGGCACGAGCGAGTCGATCATCTGGCGCGCGGTGTCTATATAGGCGGCGTTTTTTCTCGTGTAAAAGACGCGGTCCGTTGCCAAAATGTTTGCCTCGTCCTTTGGCGCGTAAAGCTCGCAGATAAAGCCCTCGCGTAAATTTGCGGCGATTTGGCGAGTTAATTTTTCATGCCAAAAATCAAGCTCTTTTTTAAATTTCGCGTCCGCGTTTGCGAGGTAGCACTCGTTTGTTACGCGACTATAAAGCTCCAGGTCGTTTGCGACGATGAAATTTGCGTGGGATTTTAAAAACCGCGACACGATGCCGCTGCCGCTAAAAAGGTCGCAGCAGCTTAGCTTTTCTTTGCCGAGTGCCTGTTTTGCGATATTTACGCCTTGTTCGATAAAGCCTAAAAGCGAGCGTTTGTTGCCAAGATAAGTTAAAATTTGCTCTTTTAAATACGCCTGATTTTCCATATTTTTCTTTATAAATTCCGCATTTTTATGGCGATTGTAGCAAAAATTTACTATAATTTCACAATTTAGCCGCGCGCGAAATTTAAAGCGGAGCAAAAAGGATAAAATTTGAAGATTTTTAAGCATATAAACGTCGCTCACTCGCCCGACGCCGACGATATTTTTATGTATAAGGCGATTGATTTTGGCTGGGTAAGCTCCAAAAATCTAAAGCTTAGCGCCACTGCGCTTGACATCCAGACGCTAAACGACGAAGCGCTAAAGGGCACCTATGAGGCCACGGCGATTAGTTTCGCGCTATATCCGCTTATCTGCGAGGAGTACGCGCTTTTGCGCACAGCGGTGAGCTTTGGCGAGGGCTACGGCCCAAAGCTCGTTAAGAAAAAGGGCGCGGTTTTGAAGCGAAATTTCAAGGTCGCGCTAAGCGGCAAACACACGACAAATGCCCTGCTTTTTCGCATGGCATACCCGCAGGCTCGCGTGATTTATAAAAATTTCCTAGAGATCGAGGGCGCGGTTTTAAGCGGAGAGGTGGACGCGGGCGTGCTGATACATGAAAGCATTCTTGACTTTTCGGACGAGCTTTGCGTGGAGCGCGAGATCTGGGATATCTGGAGCGAGCTAGCGGGCGAAAATTTACCGCTGCCGCTAGGCGGTATGGCGGTTCGCCGCAGCCTGCCGATAACGGACGCCGTCGAGTGCGAGCGCGTGTTAACGGAGGGCGTACGCATCGCCACCGCACATAAGCCCTTTTTGTCGCACATGCTCATGGAGAGAAATTTGATCCGCGTCGATAAAGAAAAGCTAAAAACCTATCTAAATCTCTACGCAAATGGTAACTCCATCTCAATGAACGAAACGCAGATAAAGGCGGTAAATAGACTGTTTGCGCTCGGTTACGAGCGCGGATTTTATCCGCTACCGATCAAGGCCGAAAACTATCTCGTGCCGACCGAGTACAACGATATAAGGTTTAGCTAATGCAATCAACTCTCATAGAACTCGGTATCGAAACCTTTAAGATCGCGCTATATCTGAGCTTTCCTATGTTGCTCGCTGGCCTATCCGCGGGCCTTATCATCAGTATATTTCAGGCTACGACGCAGATAAACGAGATGACGCTAAGCTTCGTGCCAAAGATCATTTTAGTCGTCGTCGTGATTATATTTTTGATGCCGTGGATGGTCTCGATGATGGTCGATTTCACGACGCGCATGATAGAGTTTATCCCAAATTTCGTGCAATGACGCAGCTTGTAGATTTTTCCAAATTTAGCTCGGTGCGAGTGGGCGGCGTGCACGAGGTGGCGGTGCTAGAAAGCATTGAGGACGCGCTAAAGCCAGAGTTTGCCGGGCGCGTGATGATAGGCGGCGCGAACAACCTGCTAGTCTCGCCAAACCCGCCCCCGATGATGATGTTAGGCGGCGCGTTTGATTATATAAACTTAAGCGGCGATGTGCTTAGTATCGGAGCTGCGACGAAGTCGGGTAAAATTTACAACTTCTCCAAAAAACACAACATCGGCGGATTTGAGTTTTTGCAAAATATACCTGGTACGCTCGGGGGTCTTATCAAAATGAACGCGGGGCTTTGCGGCGTTAGTATCAGCGACGACTTGCTCGCGGTGCGGCTGGGACGCGGCTGGGTAGAGCGAGAGAGGATAAGCTTTAGCTACCGAAAAAGCGGGATAGATGAGCCGATATTTGGCGCCGAGTTTAAAATCTCGCGCGAATTTGACGCGGCTCTTGCGGCGGATTTTGCCGCTAAGCGCGCAAATCAACCAAAGGGCGCTAGCTTTGGTAGCTGTTTTGTTAATCCGCCCGGCGACTACGCAGGCAGGCTGATCGAGGCCGTGGGGCTAAAAGGCTACGCGATAGGCGGGGCTAAATTTAGCCAGCAGCACGCAAATTTCATCGTAAATTTTAATGCCGCGACCTTCGCGGACGTGACCGGACTCATAAATTTGGCCCGCGAACGCGTTTTGGAGCAGTTTGGCGTCGAGCTAAAAACCGAAGTAGTCGTGATTTAGGTTAAAAACATAGCAAACAGGCTATAATGTTTAAGATTACTCGCAAGGAGGGTCTTATAAAAAAGCTAGCTTTAGCCATGTTTTTAGCATTTTGTTGCCTGTCGGTAGAACAGGCCGGGCCAAATCACAACAACGGACTAGCGGCAAAATCCAAAGGCCAATGGAAGGACGCGGAGAACTACTTTAAGCTAGGCTGCTATACGGAAAAGGTCGATTCCTCTTGCAAGGAGCTCGGGCAGCTTTATGAGTTTGGCAAGGGTTCTGACGTCAAAAAAGACTCCGGACGCGCAAAGCAAGCCTATGAAAAGTGCTGCGAGATATCGTTTGGCAAGAGAAGCGACTGCTGCGACAAAGTAAAAGACAAAACCGCCGTGAGCGCCGAAAAAGGCTGCGAAAACAACGATGCGGCGGCCTGCATAGACTACGCTTATGAAAAACAAGACGTCAAATACTACCAAAAGGCTTGCGATCTGGGCTCAAATTTAGGATGTCTATGGACGGGCTACTCGTACACCGAGGGCAAAAAACGGCGCCGAGCACGATCCTAAAAAAGGCTTTGAGATATTTTCAAAACTTTGCAGCGGCGGCTACGACGACAGTTGTAAATTTGTAGCGATGGGCTATAGAGACGGCAAAGGCGTGGAGAAAAATATAGACAAAGCCGTCGAAATCCTAAGCGAAATTTGCCAAGGCGAGAGATTTGACGGATGCGCGAAGCTAGGCGAAATCTACCAAGACGATACCTACGGCAAAAAAGACGAAGCAAAAGCGTATGAGTACTATCTCCTGGCCTTCACAAAAAAAGAGCATGAAGCCTCCGGAAAATACGTAAAAGATAAAGACAACGCCGTAAAAGCCTGCGAAGCAAATATCGCGCTGGGATGCGAATACGCGGGCTCTGCGTATTACCAAGAAAAGCAGTTTGCTAAAGCTGCGGAGTATTTTGACAAAGGCTGCGAGCACGGCCTAGTCGAGTCATGTTTGTTTGCGGGCTACACGTACTACATGCCGCCGACTGAAAGCGGAGTCGCAAAAGATCTTGAAAAGGCTAAAATTTACTTCAAAAAAGGCTGCGATCTAGGCTCGGCTCAGAGCTGCAGCACGCTAGAAAATATCAAATAAACCGCGGGCACAAATTTAACCGTTTGCGCCTAAATTTATCTTTCAAACCATAAAATCATACGATCGCGGAAGTCAAATTTAGCTAACGCCGCAAATTTAAAGCACGCTCGCGAGCCAAATTTGACGGTCAAATTTAGCGCCAAACCCTAGCCTAGATAATAACCCGCCAAAGCTGCGGCAGCAACGAGGATAGTAAGCGCGGCCGTTAGTTTATACAGCCGCAAAGCTCCCGTGCAACGACTTTTCATATCGCGGATTTTAGGCGGCTTGCTAGTTAAATTTAGCTCTAAAAGCGCCGCGTCAAATTCGCCCTGCACCAGCCCCTCATCCGCAAAATCCTTAAAGATAAGCGCGTCAAAATGCAGCCTAACGTGCAGATAAAATAGCCCCGCAAAAGCCGCCAAAAAGCCCGCGATAACGGTAAAATTCGCAAAAATGCGAAGACAGACGGCCAGCTGAAGTAAATTTAAAAAGAAAAACAGCCTATGCGTCGCTAAAAATCTAGCCGTAACCAGCGCCAACGTTTTTGCCTCCTCGGCCTCGTTTTTTATCAAATTTATCTCCTTTTAGCCTCGTTTTGCAAATGAATCGCATGCCGAGCAGGCTTGCGCTAGCTGCATTATCCGCCCCCGTAGCGAGCTAGCGACTGCGATCTTTTCGCGGCGCGATTTTAGCAAATTTAGCGCATCCTCAAAGTCTAGTCCAGCGTAAATCACCATCCAAGCAAGCAGCACCGACGCGCTCCTGCCGTAGCCCAGAGCGCAGCAGACCAGCACCTTTTTGCCGTTCTCGGCGGCTCGTTCGTTTGAGCTAGCGAGAGTTTGCCCCGCCTCAGCGATCTTGCTTTCGTTTGCCGCACCGCTCGTTTGCAAATTTGCCCGCGCGTCCGCTTTCTCGTCAAATTTCAAATTTCGCTCGTTCGCGTAGCCCGCCTTGGCGCTAAAATTTAATCCTAGCTTCGCCACCATTTTCTGCAAATTTTCGCCGCCGCTAAAAGCCATTTTCACGAGCCGTTCAAGCTCGTCCGCGCCGCGTTTTAGCTCGTCCGCGCTTGGCGTTATCATATCTAGCATAGGCAGGCTCGCGTAAATTTGCGCGCCGCCAGGCCGCTCAAACTCGGCCGCGCAGTCTAGCACCGCGTCAAATTTGCCCGCCTGCTTAACCGAGCCAAGATACAGCCCTGGCAAAATCTCGTCTGAAAGCCGGCGTCCGCGCAACCAAAAAAGCGCATTTAAGCGCGCTACGCAAAGATAGGGAAAAAGTAAGGCTTTAGCCGCGGCGGCGTGTTTGCCTTGCCCGTTTTTAGCAAAAACTCCCGCACCCAAAAACGCGTAACCGCAAGCAACCAGCGCAAAACTAAGGCTCGCCCACGATAGCCACAGCGCCCACGCGCCCCAAATTTTAGCCCCCAAAATCGCCGCAAAAAGCGTCAAAAACGCAAGCCCCAGATATAGCGCCGCCCATTTGTAGCGCGCTGCGTCCGCGGCCATGGCAAACCTAAGCGGCTCGCCATCCATCGGACGAACGAGCAGCACGAAACAACCGGCGGCTAACCCAGTCGGAATGTCGATAAAATGGTGCTGATACGTGGTCAGCACGCTAAGGCCGATGAGCGCAAACCACGCCGCAAGCGCCGCTTTAAGCCAAACCGCGCGCGCCTTGCGAAGGTAAAATGCACCCACCACGACGCAAAGTATGATGTGCAGCGACGGAGCTTGATTAAACGGGAGGTCAAAGGCGGCCAGGCTTGAGAACAAAAAGCCGCTAAGACCCGAAACTGTGGGCTTCTCCCACGATATCTGCAGAGGAAAAGCGATAAAAAACAGCGTCGCGATCATCTGCGCGGCCAGCAGCTGCGTAACGTAGCGCGCGAGCTCCCCGGCGTCACGGCAGAGAAAAAATCCAAGCGCGTAGAGTAAATTTAGCGACCAGTACGGCACGATGCTCCACGCCCAAAACGGCAGCGCGCGTTCCCACGCGAAATAGATCTCGGGCACGTTTGCGCGAGCGCTCGCGAGGGCGTTCGTGGCGCCGTAGCTGGCGTAAAATATCGCCGCAACGACGACTAGCGCGGCCAGCTGCGATAAAAACGGTTTTGTTTTCATTTTTGCCTTTTTTGCTAATTCTATCAAATTTTAGCGGATTTGCGTTTTGGCGGCTTAATCGGTCCGAGATCACTCGCTTGACGTAAATTTGTAAATTTTGCTTGCCGATACCCGCACCGCAAAAATGCTAAATTTGATTTGGCTAAATTTAGCATTGCGCATCAAATTTAATCTTTCTTGTTAAGGGGGAAGGGGTTTGAATTATGTTCTGCTTTGCAGTTGCAAGCGTAGCGATGCAAAAGAGTTCCCTTTTGTATCCGCCTTTCTCTTTTTCTTGGGTGGCGGAAGGGGTTTCTACTTACGAAGCGTCGCCCCTTCCGC
>CAURWB010000046.1:0-16952 GCA_963528245.1 uncultured Campylobacter sp.
TAAATTTGGCTCGCCTAGGCTATCTGTATAAGGGCGACAAAAAAGGGCTCTACACGCGCCTTGAGTATCTGCTAAATTTAGCCAAATCCACGCTCGAAAAAAAGCGCGCCTTTATCCAAGAGATGTACGAACGCGGCCTGTATCCGTACACCGCGCGCTATCTAAAGCACTTTAACAACCACTTTAGCACCATCGGCATCAACGGTATGAACGAGCTTTTGAGGAACTTCACGAACGATAAAGAAAACATCGCGACCGATTTTGGGCGAGAGTTTGCGATCGAGATGATCGAGTTTTTACGCGGTAAAATTCGCGAGTTTCAGGAGAGCACAGGCAACCTCTATAATCTCGAAGCCACGCCTGCCGAGGGTACGACGTATCGCTTTGCCAAAGAGGACAAAAAGCGCTATCCAGACATCATCCAGGCCGGTTTTGGCGAAAATATCTACTACACCAACTCCACGCAGCTGCCGGCAAATTTCACCGACGACGCGTTCGAGGCGCTCGATCTGCAAGACGAACTGCAAAGCTCCTACACCGGCGGCACGGTGCTGCACCTGTATATGAAGGAGCGCATCAGCTCGGCCGAAGCGTGCAAAGATCTCGTGCGCGGCGTGGTAAATAACTACAAGCTGCCATATATCACGATAACGCCGGTCTTTAGCGTCTGCGCCAAGCACGGCTACATCAGCGGCGAGCATGAATACTGCCCAAAATGCGACGAGGAACTTTTGGCGGAGTTTAAAGCGCAAAATAGCGTAAAATAGGCTAAAATTTGGCGGCGAAGCATTGTTTGGCTTTGCCGTCTTTTAAATTTGATTTCGTGTTTTATATAAAATACAAATTTGAATATTTTTGAATAAGCTACCAAAATTTAACTAAATTTGACCCCGCCCAAGTCAAAATAGGCGGGGCAAATTTGATCATTTCTCGCCGAGCGCTTTGACCTGGCTTACCGCTTCTTCGGCGGCCTTTTGCACGTCGGAGGTTTTAGGCGGCGGCGGGCTCAATACATGCAATTTAACTAAATTTGTCAGTAGCGTGAGGTTTTTGATGCGGTTTGGATATAGAGAAACTCCTTGGAATTTTAACTATGTTTTTTTGAGAAATATGATTAAACTTTCAATAAAAATTCTTTGCTGAGCATTTTTTACTAAAAAAATTAGAAAGTTCAGTATTCCCTAAATTAATAATTACAATATTCTGTCTAGCTCTGGTTATTCCCGTATACACTAACTCAAATGTAGATTTTTTATCAATTAATAGAAATAATGTATGAATTTCCCATCCTTTAAAACTATGCACTGTGGATAGTTTAATCATTCCCGCATTTAACCAAAAGCCTACTTTTTTAGCTCGTCTGATCTGATCAATATTGTCTTTTGTTAATAGCCCGTTTTTCTCCAGCTCCTTATATTCTTCCTTCATTTCAAAAGTTGTTATGGTTTCTTCTTGGTATTTAGATCTAATTTCAAAATCAAGCTCTCTCAATATTCCTATATTATCACCTAAAATAGCTACATCATTAGAATGAATGTTATGCAATTCTATAAATTTAAAAACCATGTCATTGATTTCTGATAAATTACCGATTTCATGGTACTCAATCACAGATGGTTCAAAATCAAACTCTTGTTGAGCTATCAACATTTCATCTAATATATACTTATTGTCAAGAAATTCTTTTTGAAATTCGATAGCCAAGCGTCCAATATCATGGTTAAGCCTGAAAGATTTTTTCAGACTTTTATTCCATCGCCCAACAATCCCAGTCGTTATAATTTCTTTATTTTCATCCAATTCTCTATCGTAAATATTTTGCTTTTCATCCCCAAATACAACTATTTCAGTGTCTGGTTTAGAAAAATAGACTACAATCAAATTAAGCCATTCTTGTTTATAATCTTGAATTTCGTCAATAAAAATAGCATCAAATTTTTTAATACTATTCTGCCTTGATGAAAAGAATTCTTTATTATCAAAATCTTCATGCCCAGTTATTTTTAACCCATATTGATCTGCAAATTCACGAAAGAAACTATGATAATTAGTTATGTAAAAATTCTTCCAAGCAAAACTTTCTCTTACTTTACTTATTTGATCATGTATATAATTTACTAGTGAAATATTAAATGTTAGCACTAGCACTCTTCTATGAGTCCTAATATGCGCATTTACTGCTCTTTTAGCTAGAACTAAGGTTTTTCCTGAACCAGCAACGCCTTTGATTTTTTGTCGTTTCCCTATTCTGCTTTTAGTCAATTCCTCCTGTTCTTTAGTGTAAATAACCTCTTGATTTATTTCTAATTGATGAAAAGTTGGTTTTAAGTATCTTTTTATACTTTTATATAGTTCATCATTGAAATATTTACTGACTCTTCCAATATATGTTGAATTTAATAAGCTATTAAAAAATGAGCTATTTAAACTATCTCTTCCTATGATTTGGACATATCGATTAATATTCTGGCCTTTTAAAAAACATAGAACACTTTCCCTGCTCTCACAATGGAAATAAACTGCTGTTCTTATAACGCCGTATATATTTTTATTAAAAAAATTTTCATATAAGAATCGATAGTTCATATTCTGCAGTTTATTTTTATAAATCTCTACTTGATGAAATGGAGAAGTAATATATGCATTATTTTCTCTTAATCGCCAATCACCAGAATTATCAATATAATAGTGTGTTAAATTCCAGTCTTTTACTTCAATGATCAGGACGCCGCCGCCTTTTCGCATTAAAACAATATCTGGGTTCTTGCCGTTGAGATAGGGTTGGTAATAAATTTCATACTCGTCATTTAGTGTGATTTCTAGAAAGTTTAATATTGCCATCTCGCCGTTCGTAGGTAAAACTTTTTGTTGCTCAATTATTTTTCTTTCAGGAATAAGAATTGCCATGTAACCTGCCTATACGCTAATAATTTTTTAAATAAACGGTCCAGTCATCTATCACATGTCGACCTTTCTTCGCCAACTCTGACTGGTAAATCTCTACCATTGGGCATATTTTACAGCGTTTGCCGTAGTTGGGTGGCGAGATTTTTGCCGCTGTTTTTTGAGGCGAGTTTTGTCTTTTATTTGACTATTTTGCTTTTAAAATTTATAAATTTGCCCATTTCCATTGACTAAATTCGACGTTTAAAGCTTAACGACTGTTATGTTGTCGGCTTGAGGAGCATATTACGGCCTAAACGCAAAATAAGCCGATTTTCCGCAAGCTTCTAGCTTTGCGAAAAAAATTTTTAACTCAAGCGTCCTAGATTGGCGTGTCGATCATATTTGACGTCCGCCGAATTTACGATACCGAGTAATAGCACCTCTTCGGCGAGCTTATTATACTCTCGTCTTTTAGGGCTTTTAGCACTTTTTCAACCTCTTTTTTGTCTGCGTTTAGCGCTTGGGCGATCTCGCCGACCTTCATCGGCTCCGAGTTTGCCAGTAGTTTTAGGATTTGCTCTTTCATTTTTTCTCCTTTTGGGTTGAATTTGCAACTATATTGTAGCAAATGCGGCTTTAAAAATACGCGTACCGCCGGGAAACGTCAATTTTATGCCGCCAGAGCAAAAATAGCGCTCAAATTTGACCGCACGGCGCTGCTAAAATTTAAAATTCGGCTAAAATCCAGCGTCTATTTTTCGCGCCGAATTTTAAATTTTACCCCAGCTTTTTGCCCAGTATCGTTAGACTCTCGATTTTGCCGCCCATATCGCAGACTTCGGGTAGCTCGCCCCAGCGCGCAAAGCCGAATTTGGCAAACAAATTTAGGCTTGCCACGTTGCTGGAAAATATCAGCGCGACGACATTTTTGACGCCAAATTTTGGTGCGTTTTCGAGTATAAATTTTACAAGCCGTACGCCGAGCCGCTTGCCGCGAGCCCCAGGCGCGACGTAGACACTGATCTCTGCGGTGATGCGGTAGCCCTCGCGCGGATGATAGTCGCTGAGGCTACCCCAAGCCAATATTTCGCCTTTTGGGTTTGTGACGCTCGGCTTTTGCGCGCCCAAATTTTTGCCCTTCGAGTCAAATTTTCTCTCGCAACCAGCCTCAAATGTTTCGCCCTCTCTGCTTGTCAAATTTCCTCCGCAAATCTCGCGCAGCACGTATATCGGGCGATTTGCCGCCTCGTGTGCGTCAAACCACGCTTCGCGCTCCTTTATGCTAACGGGGTGCAGCGTGGCCGTGGCGTTTCGCTCTATAATACTTGCGTTATAAATGCTCGTAATAGTGGCTAGATCAGCCTTGACGGCGCGCGAGATTTCGTATTTTGCGTCGGCGAGATTTTCTTGCATTTTGAATCCTTTTTAAATTTAGCCGATTTTACGCCAAATTTGATTAAAAACAGCAACAAAAAGGTCAAATTTGAACGTCGGTAAAGGCGCGGGTCTAGCGGCCGCAAAAAGGTAAAATTTGCGTCCAAAGTCGAAATCGCCGCAAATTTGAGTTATAATCTCTTTTTAAATTTAACCTTGGATAAAGATTTGAAAATAGCGTTTTTTGACTCGGGTATCGGCGGGCTAAGCGTGCTGGCCGAGGCTCTGCGGCGGTTTAGCGGGGCGGAGTTTTTGTATTTTGCTGACGAGGATCACGTCCCCTATGGCACGAAAAGTAGGGCCGAGATCGTGCGGCTGAGCCTCGATGCGGTTGGGTTTTTGGTCTCGCGCGGCGCAGACGCGGTCGTGGTTGCTTGCAACACCGCCACGAGCGCAGCCGTCTCGGAGCTTCGCGGCGCATTTAGCGTGCCCGTCATCGGCATGGAGCCCGCCGTCAAGCTCGCCGCGGACAGCTTCGGCGCGCGCCCGACGCTGCTCATCGCTACACCGCTAACGATCGCCGGCGAGAAGCTCGCGCGCCTCGTGGGACGGCTGGAGTGCGAGACGTGGAGTTTGCCGCTGCCCCGCCTTGTGGAGTTTGCGCAGGATTTGGAGTTTGATTCGCCCGCGGTTAGGGCGTATTTGCAGGGGGAACTGGGTAAATTTGAGCTCGCGCGCCTTGGCTCGCTGGTGCTTGGTTGCACGCATTTTAATTATTTCAAGGACGTTTTGCGCGAAATTTTACCTCCGCACGTGCGCATCATCGACGGCATAGACGGCACGCTAAACCGCCTGGCAAGCGAGCTGGGCGGTGGCCTAAAGCTTGCGCACGGCGAGGATTTATCGGCGCAGGCGACTAAATTTAACGCGGGCGGCGGCGTAAAATTTGGTGCGAATCCATTGGCGCAAGCCCACGAATTTGGCGCGGAAGTGCGAGGCGCATGCGGCGAGAGCATAAAAGACAAGAGCAAGCAGGGCGAGGGGAGCGATGAAAGCGCTCGCAGCGAGCGGGGCGCAGAAGAGTGCGACGGAGACAGTGGCAAAATTTACTATCCAAACGGCAACAGCGTGGAGTATTTTTACTCGGGCAGGGCGCTAGATGCGGAGCAGTTACGCAAGGTGGAGATATTTTTAAAACGGCTCGATGCGATGCGAGAGATTGATTAGCGATATATTTACGGCGTGCCGTTTTATCAAATTTGGTGCAGGTTGCTAAATTTGATAAAAACGACAAAGGCTCATGAGCAAAAAGCGTCCATACGACGGCAATCAAAAGCAACACGGCCAAATAAGAAGATCGCGGCAAAATTTCGCATAGGCGTAGCGGCTCGGGTGCAAGGTTTTAAAAAATCAAAACGCATACAAAGCAAGTAAATTTAATATAGACAGCGATGTTAAATTTAACGCCGATTTATCGGCACACTCGTGTAAATTTAATGCAAATTTGCAAATTTACTAGCAAATTTGATGACCAAAAAAGACTCAAGCAAAAATCATAAGTAAAAATAAATTTGCCGCCTTTGGAGCAAATCAAAAACTTGGCGGCAAATTTAAAATAAGAGTTTAAATTTTTAACATGTGGCGGACATTATCTGAGCTTGTTGCACTCCTCTATCCGCCTTGCAAAATATATAAAACGCCAGCACGGCCGTCTCAAATAGCTGGCCGCAAGTGTTTTAAAAGAGCCGCTAAGCAAGCTAAATTTTACTTTTTAGCTTGCAGATACACCGATTCGAGCTTGGCTGCGACCTCGCGCAGATCGGCGATGCGGCTTTGGCTGGACGGGTGGGTGCTCAGTATCTCAGGCACGCTACCGCCGCTTTTTTGCGACATTTTGACCCAGACGTTTACCGCCTCCTTAGGATCGTAGCCCGCGCGCGCCATCAGCTCCGTGCCGATGTGGTCGGCCTCGCGCTCGTGCGAGCGAGAAAACGGCAACGAGATGGTGTACTGCGCGGCCATATTTATGGCGCCGGTAGCTAGATCGCCTAGTCCCGCAGCCTGCGAAACGGCGAAAATGCCTACGTTTTTGAGCATATCCGTACTGGCTTGCTCGCGGCTATGCTCGCGCAGCGCGTGCGCGATCTCGTGTCCCATGACTGCGGCTAGCTCGCCGTTTGTGAGCGAGAGATTTTTGATTATGCCGCTATAAACGACGATGCGGCCGCCAGGCATACACCACGCGTTTATCGTATTTTCGTCGATCACGTTTACTTCCCATTTCCACTTGAGCGCGTCCTCCCTAAATGCCCCAACCTGCGAAATCAGGCGTTTGGCGACGTCTTGCACTCTTTTGGTCATCACGGGATCGATGTTTAGCGCGCCTTTTTTGCGCGCGCCGCTGAGCGTCTGCACGTAGGCTTTGGCCGCGGCCTCGTTCATCTCCTGTTCGCCGACTAGAAACATTTGGCGTCTGTTTTCGCCTAGCGCGCCGCCGCTAGTCGAGCTAGTGAAGCATCCCGTCAGCATCGTCGCGGTAAATACGGCGAGTAAAATAATTTTTCTTATCGTCATTTTTCATCCTTTGCGAGATTTTGGCGATTATACCTCTAAAACAGCTATAAATTCGTAAATAGGCGTTTAAATTTGGCTTAATGGCGGCAAATTTGTAAAGAAACGGCGGGCAAATTTGAGTTTTAGAAATTTGACGGCGTAAATTGCTCCGTTTGGGCTGGTTTAAACGGATCCGCATTTTGAGTATTCGGGTCAAATTCGGCAAATTTTAGTGGCTCGGTTTGGTCGGCTTGGATGCGACTGCGCAAACTCAAATTTGATCGCCGCTCGCAAGCCGTCAAATTTAAAAACTGCGAGTTCGTTAAATTTGCCGAATTTGCAACCGAGTGAGCCGTCAAATTTGCGTACGAGTCAAAGCTAAATTTGAGCGGTCCGCGGTATGGGCGCGAGTCAAATAAAGCAAGTTGCTGCGTAATCAAAAGCTAAATTTAAAAGAGCCTGATTTACGCCGGCTCGCTTTGTAAATTTTCATCCAGTCTAACGCGTTTGTACTCGATATTTTTCTCAAATTCCTTAAGCCTTTTATGTATAGAGCGCAGTTCCGTGATGACCGTCCAGTTGTTCATAAACACTGCGAGCGATCCGCGCACTTGGCTAAAGGCATTTACGACTTGCATCATCACGCCCAGAGTTATAGTGCCTGCGAGCACGCTAGGACCCATCGCGATGAGCGGGACGATGACCATGCTTTGGCCAAACATATATCTCCAGATATCAAAGTATCCGTAGTGTAAAAATAGCCTGTAATAATTTCGTTTTAGATCGTGAAATAGCCCTTCGAGTTTCTCGGGCGCGCCGTAGTTTGCCTTGTCGTCCTCGGCGTAAACGAGCTCTTTTCTAAACGCGGCTTCTACTTTTTGGTTGTTGTACTCAAGCCCCGGCAGTTTGATGCCCACAAACCACGAGATCGCTAGCCCGCCGATGCTAACCGTTAGCGCGATCCACACGAGCGAGCCTTCGCTTTTGCCGAGCACCGGGATATCGACCTGCCCGCTAAGCGCCCAAAGTATCGGTATAAAGGCGATGAGCGTCATCACGGCGTCGGCTACTTGCGAGCCTAAATTTTCCACCACTTTGGCAAAGCGGTAGATATCCTCTTGGATACGTTGCGAGCTGCCTTCGATATCGGTTTTGACGTTACGCCAGTATTTTATGTAGTCAAACGTCATCGCCTCGCGCCACTTGAACGTCCAAAGGCGCGTGAAATAGTTCGTCATCGTCGCAAGCAGAACGTATGGGAAGGCGATCTTGGCAAATTTAAGCACGCAAGTCCAAAAATCGTCTATCGTGTGATCTTTGACGTTTTGCAAGATATCGTAAAAGTCCTTATACCAGTTGTTTAGAAGCACGATCATCTGCACTTGCGCGTAGGTCGAGATTAGCAGTGCCGCGAGTCCGAAATACGCCCACGCGGCCCATTTTTTATTCGCGAAAAACGACGAAAACATCTATTTGCCTTTAAATTTGAGATTTAGTCGCAAAGTATAGCAAAACCAGGCTAAATTTATACGCGTTAGATTACTGTTATGCGTATTACGTTAAAATCCGGCGAATTTTTTACAAAGGATGAAAATGAAAAAGACTATTTTGGGATTTGCGCTACTTACGGCGCTTGCGTCGGCGGCTCTGGGAGGCGAGACGATCGAAGTTTATAAAAGCCCGGACTGCGGTTGTTGCGGAAAGTGGGGCGAGATAATGAAAAAAAACGGCTTTGAAATCGTAGAACACAAAACGAACGCGATAATCGAAACGAAAAACAAATACGGCGTTCCGCTGGAGCTATCTAGCTGCCACACCGGTATAGTCGGAGGTTACGCTATCGAGGGGCACGTGCCGGCCGAAGAGATAAAGGCGCTTTTAGCCGCCAAACCGGCTGACGTCGTAGGTATCTCGGTACCCGGCATGCCGCTGGGAAGCCCCGGCATGGAGCAGGGCGGCATCGTCGAGGACTATGATGTGATCGCGTTTAAAAAGGACGGTACGAGCGAAATTTTCGCAAGCTATAAAAACGGCAAGAAGGTAAAATAATTTAGCGAGATCGGCGTAAAATTTACCAACGCCGCGGCCATCGCTTTGCTGGTTTTTGCGGCGATTTTTACCGCGAGACTATTTTTTAAATTTAAGCGCCGAACTTCGTCAAATTTGGCGCAAAATCAAGCTAAATTTAACCCCGGCCGCTGTATCATTAAAAATAAATTCGCAAAGGAGCGGGCGTGGCGAGACTAATTTTTATCCTGTTTATTTTGGGCTTTCTTACGTGGCTTTATATGGGCGGGACGACCAAAACGGTGGCTGATTACAAAGGTATGAGCCGCGAGGAGCTTGAGGCTTTGTGTCTTGATAAAAAGGACAAAAAGGCCTGCCAAAAAATAGCGATCGACTTCGTAAACGGCGCGAAAGCAAACGGCGGCAAACCGCAGTTTTAGGACTTAATCCGTCAAATTTACCGCTAAATTTGACGGCGTAAGCTTGGTTTAAATTTTATAAATTTAATCGCTAGCATTTTTGCGGTGCGGGTCTAGGCGCGTCAAATTTGGACTCAAATTTAAATAATTTTCGCAAATTTGAGCCAAACGGCTCATAAAATAAGTAATATTTGTATTACAAGTTTAGCGCGGAGCTTAAATTTGCGCTCAAATTTAAGCCTAAAGCAAGGCACGCACGCTACCAAAAGCGCCAAAATGCGGCAAAATAGCCTCCGCGGCGCTCACTCGCGCTAGAGGCGGCAAAAATGCGCTTTCAGTTTAAAATTCCCGATTTTTTGCTATAATCGCCGCGTTTCATTTTAATTTTTTAAGGATTTTAATTGCACCCCAGTAGCGCCGACTCGCTTTTTATGATCGCTCTCGCGTTCTTCTTCGTATTTCTAAACGCTTTTTTCGTCTTATCAGAATTTTCCATCGTCAAAGTCCGCAAGACCCGCCTAGAAGAGCTTGCTAAGGACAAAGTGCCAAACGCGAAAACCGCGCTTGATATGTCAAACAATCTCGACACATACCTCTCCGCCACGCAGCTAGGCATCACGCTAAGCTCGCTAGCTCTGGGCTGGATCGGTGAGCCTGCCGTGGCTAGGCTGATCGAGGAACCGCTAAAAACATACTTTAATCTAAACGATATCTTAGTCCACACCGTCGCGTTCGCGATCGCATTTACGCTGATCACGCTCATGCACGTGGTGCTAGGCGAGCTAGTGCCAAAGTCCGTCGCCATCGCAAAATCTGAAAAAGCCGTCCTAGCCATCGCGCGTCCGCTACATGTATTTTGGGTGGTTTTCTCGCCGCTTATCAAGACTTTTGATTTTCTAGCCGGCGTTTCGCTTAAAATTTTGGGCATCAAACCAGCCAAAGAGAGTGAGCTAGCCCACTCCGAAGAAGAGATAAAAATCATCGTCGGCGAGAGCCTAAAAGGCGGCGTTTTAGATAGCTTTGAGACCGAGATCATCAAAAATGCGGTCGATTTCTCCGACACGGT
Organism: uncultured Campylobacter sp.; assembly: GCA_963528245.1. Classification (GTDB taxonomy): domain Bacteria; phylum Campylobacterota; class Campylobacteria; order Campylobacterales; family Campylobacteraceae; genus Campylobacter_A. The sequence goes on from CAURWB010000046.1 coordinate 10,306, forward strand.
CGCCAAAGAGATCATGACTCCGCGCCGCGATATGGTCTGCATAAACAAGCAAAAAAGCTACGAAGAAAACATCAAAGTGATCTTTGACTCCAAATACACGCGCTACCCCTACATCGACGGCAGCAAGGACGCGATACTAGGCATGATCCATATCAGAGATATCTTGCAAATCGATCTGGGTAACAAAAAGCGCGAATTTGACAGCATCGTGCGCAAATTCGTCATCGTGCCCGAAAACCTCTCGATATCTAAAATCCTCGTGATGATGAACAAGCAGCAAATCTCCGCCGCTCTCGTCGTGGACGAATACGGCGGCACGGCGGGCCTGCTCACGATGGAAGACATAATGGAAGAGATCCTAGGCGACTTTAACGACGAGCACGACGACGCCGACCCGCACTACAAAAAGATCAACGAAAATATCTACGAGTTTCAGGGGCGCTTTGATTTAGAGAGCGTCGAGGAGCTGATGGGGATTAGCTTTGCCGACGAGACCGAGGAGCTTACGATCGGCGGGTATGTCTTTAATCTCATCGGTCGCTTGCCGGTCGTGGGCGACAAGATCGAGGATGAAAACTGCTACTACGAGGTGCGTAAGATGGACGGCGCTAGCATCTCAAGCGTCAAAGTGCGCAGAAAATTTGAGCAAAAAGAGGACGAGGACTAGGCAAATTTGCGCTTTGCCTTTGCGGGCGGGGCGTAAATTTAGTTTTAAATTTGAGGCGCTGAAATGGATTTTCAAATTTAAGCCGGTCTAAAATTTAAAAATGTTGCCGCATTTGAAACCAGCACAAATTTAAGCTATTTCGTCAAATTTTAGTTTGCGGCATTTGCGCTAAATTTACCGCCGTTTGACCGAGTCTTGCGGGATTGTCGTTAAATTTGCACGAAGCATAAAATTAAATTCGTCTTGCTAAATTTCAGCCGATTTTTCTCTCAGACTCTCTCAAAATCCACAAATTTAATCTAACTTTTTAGCTTATTTTGATAAACTTCGCGAAATTTAATAAGAGATAAAAATTAAATTCTATATTTTGAAATTTATAAAACAAATTTAACACAGGAGGACAGATGAGAGTAGTTCAAGCGGAATTAATCTCCAAAACCGTCAGCGAGCTTTGCAAAGAGGCCTGTTACGTCGTAACGCCCGATATGAGAGCGGCTTTTGAAAAAGCTAGAGAAAACGAGAGCTCGCCGATAGGCAAGGACATCCTAGGTAAGGTACTCCAAAATGCCGATCTAGCCCAGAAGCGCGTCGCGCCGATCTGCCAAGACACGGGCATGGCGGTCGTGTTCGTCGATATCGGTCAAGACGTGCATATCGAGGGCGGATTTTTAGAGGACGCGATAAACGAGGGCGTAAAAGACGGCTACGTGGGCGGCTACCTGCGCAAATCAGTCGTAAACGACCCGATCTTTGAGCGTAAAAACACGACGAACAACACCCCGGCCGTCATAAACGTAAGGATAGTAAGAGGCGATAAAATCCACATAAAAGTAGCTCCAAAGGGCTTTGGCAGTGAGAACAAATCGGCTCTAAAGATGCTGGTTCCAGCAGACGGCCTAGAGGGCGTGAAAAAGGTATTTTTAGACACCGTTAAGCTAGCGGGTCCAAATGCCTGTCCTCCGATGGTGATCGGCGTAGGCATAGGCGGCACGATGGATAAGGCTGCGCTAATGGCGAAATACGCCGCCGCTCGCGACGCAGACAGCAAAAACCCTGATCCGCGATACGCCAAACTAGAAGAGGAGCTGCTAGAGCTCGCCTGTAAAACGGGCGTCGGACCGCAAGGTCTAGGCGGCGACACGACCGCGGTAAAAGTAAACATCGAGTGGTATCCGACCCACATCGCGGGCCTGCCGGTCGCTATCAACATCAACTGCCACGCCGCTCGCCACGCCGAAGCTGAAATTTAAGGAGAAAAGATGTCAGAAGTAAAAAAGATAACCGCGCCGTTTGATAAAGAGGTCGTAAAAAGCCTAAAAGCCGGCGATAACGTATTAATAAGCGGCACCATCATCGCAGCCCGCGACGCCGCGCACAAGGCGCTAACCGAGACTTTGGCTCGCGGCGAGGCCTTGCCCGTAAATTTAGCCGGCGAGACGATCTACTACCTAGGACCGAGCCCCGCAAAACCGGGCGACGTCATAGGCGCAGCCGGGCCGACTACTAGCGGACGCATGGACAAATACACTCCGACGATGATAAACGAAGTAGGCATCAACGGCATGATCGGCAAAGGATATCGTAGCGACGCCGTCGTCGAAGCGATGAAAAAGTCAGGCTGCGTCTACATGGTCGCTATCGGGGGTGCGGGCGCGCTGATTAGCCAAAGTATCAAAAAGTACGAAGTGCTAGCCTATCCAGAGCTTGGCCCTGAAGCGGTCGCGAGGCTTACGGTCGAGGACTTCCCCGCTATCGTAGCGATAGATAGCGAGGGCAATAACTTCTACGAAGTCGGACAAGCTCCGTATAAAAAAATATAAATTTCTCGGCGCGGACTATCGCTAGCTCGCGCCCTGATCTACGCGCCTCTTTTAGTTTGCGCGCTATTTGCGAAAGCGGGCAAATTTGAAACCAAACGGCGCGTTAAACTCTCAAATTTTATTCTCACTCTTTAAAAATTTTGCCGTAGTTATTCGGATACGCTTTTTCAAAGATTTTTTAATCTTAACCTTTAAAGAACCTCCGTCGCTAAGCTTTACGTCGCCAAATAGGCAATCTTTGTCGCAAATTAAGCGCAAAGTTATATCCCGTTTTTCGCCGAACAGCTCAAATTTTACTCGCACTTCGTTCTCTGAGACCGCTTTTGCGCTAAAGTTTTTGAGCTCTTCAATCTCGTGCGAGCCTATAAAAGGGTCGAGATCCAGATCGGACGATACGTGCTCTATGCCGCTCAGACGTCCCAGCGCAGAGCCGAACTGATCGTAAATCAGCCCGTCAAGCTCGGGCATTAGCCACTCCGAGGCGATAGGTTGCACTTCGCCGTTGCCGTAGTTTGTTTGGTAAAAATCGATTACCGTTTTTTCCATTAGCTCGGCTTTCGTCGTTTGAGCGCTTAGATTTGCGCCGCCAAGACCGCAAAAATCACCGCCAAAAGGCAAAATTTAGATATTTTCATGACCTTCCTTTTAAATTTGGTATTTGCGTGATTTTAGCATTATTGGGGTTAAAATTTACTCATCTTTTCGAGACTAGGTTTGGCGTAATAAGTTGCGAGTCAAATTTGAGCAAACCGGCGTTAATCTCAAATTTGCACTAGCTTTCGAGCCGTCAAATTTTACTCGGACGGCTCGTTAAATTTAGCAGGATTACTCCGTAGTACTGTTTATGTAGCTGTTTTCGGAGATCTGCGTCCAGGCTCTAGCCTTTTTCATAAAGGCCTTTTGCGAGTCCAAAATCTCCTTAAACGTCGCGTCTTTGGCTGAGAGCTCGTCTAGGATCTCGTCCGTGGCTTTGCGTAGCGCGGCGATGACCTCGGGCGGGAACGAGGCGATTTTTACGTCCGGATGCTCGCTTTTGATTTTATCAAGAACCAGCGAGTTTTGATAGACGGCAGACTCGTACACATCGGCCGCTACGGCCTTTGTCGCGGTTTCTACTATAGCTTGGAGGTCGGCGGGTAGCTTGTCCCAGAGCTTTTTGTTGATGTAGAATTCATTTTCGCTAGCGGGCTCTTGCCAGCCGGTGTAGTAAAATTTAGCTACCTTTTGAAAGCCGAAATTTATATCGATCGCAGGGCAGACCCACTCGACGGCGTCGATCGTGTTCATCTCCATCGCCATGTATAGCTCGCCGATCGGGATCGTGTTGATGTTTACGCCTAGCTTTGCCATTATCTCGCCGCCAAGCCCGGTCATGCGCAGCTTTAACCCCTTTAGATCGTCCGTGCTCTTGATCTCTTTTTTAAACCAGCCGCCCATCTGCATGCCGAAATTTCCGCCGTGAAATGTCACGATGCCGTACTCGTTAAAGACCTTTTGCGCGAGCTCCTTACCCCCGCCGTACGCGTACCATGCGTCCTGCTCGGCCTTGTTCATACCAAAAGGCACCGTCGTAAAGAGCATGAGCTTGGCGTCCTTGCCCTTATAAAAGTAGCTCGCGGTGAAAGCCGCGTCGTACTGGGCGCTTTTGACCATATCAAGCAGCGCGAACGCCGCCTTGTGCTTGGACGGATAGTCGACGCGAACCTCGATGCGGCCGTCGCTCATCGTTTCCACGAGCTCTTTAAATTTCTTCGGAGCGTCGCCTAGTACGGGCACGTTGCTCTCGTACGTGGAGGCGAGCTTGATCTTGTATTTTTCCGAAGCCTGCGCGCTGATCATCATCGCAGCGCACAGAGCCAGCGCTGAAAATAGTTTCATTTTTTCTCCTTTCGGTTTTAAATTTACCGATTATAGAGTTTTAAATTATATTTTTTGATTAATTTTAAAATTTAAGCTGTAAAATTTTATAGCAGATGAGTAAAAATGTAAATAAATTTATAAAATGTTACGAAAATTAAATTTTATGCTGTGGCGATTAAATTTGTGATCCAAATTTGCTATAGCGTTTTGAGAGTTAAATTTGAGCGGGTTTTGCGGTCAAATTTAATAATACCCAAGGCACATCGTCTCAGTTAGCTTTATGCGCTTTTCAAGCGGTGCAGGCGAGAAAAACGAGCACTTTTCGATGTAAATTCTGTAGTCGTAGTCAAGCCCGAAGTCGTCGTAAAATTTCTTTAAATTTATAAATTTTATCCCGCAAATTTCGCGTAGATCAAAAAGCGGGTAGAGTTTGGAGCCGTTTTTGGCGACTAGATGCGAGGGCGCTAGCGTCGTAAACGAGCAAAACGCCGACGTGAGCACGAGTCCGGCTAGATCGCTGCAGCGCGCGGCCGCCTCGCGAAATCGCGCGGGAATGCTCTTTTTATGCAGAAAAACTATGCGCGAGTTTTCAAATTTAGCGCAGATAGCGCCGCTCCAAAACAGATACGCATTGCCAGAAATTTCGGCATTTCGCGCAAATTCGCAGCCAAGAACGTAATCGTCTAAAAACTCGTTTGGAGCAAGGGTGATTTTCATATTTTTAGCGCCTTTTTACGGGAAATTATAGCTAAATTTGCAAATTCGGCGCTAAACTGCTAATATTCGCGAAATTTTTACAAAGGACGAAAATGAAAAAGGTTATCTCTACAAAAGACGCTCCACAAGCGATCGGACCGTATTCGCAGGCGATCGAGGCAAACGGATTTCTGTTTATTTCAGGACAACTTGGCATCACGCCGGAGGGCAAATTTGCGGGCGAGGACGTGAGGACTCAGGCGGAGCAGTCAATGCTAAATTTAAAGGCGATTTTGGCTCAGGCGGGGCTTGGCTTTGAAAACGCGGTAAAAACCACGATTTTTCTAGCAGACATCGAGGACTTTGCGGCCGTAAACGAAACCTACGCTAAATTTTTTAGCGAGCCCTATCCGGCTAGAAGTACGATCGCCGTTAAAACGCTGCCAAAAGGCGGTTTGGTCGAGATCGAACTCATCGCAGCGACGAAGTAAAATTTAAAATCAAGGAAAAAAATGAAAAAGGTTATATTTGCGCTCGCAGTCGTTTTGATCGCGGTTTTCGGAGTCGCGTTTTACGGCTCGTCTAAGGCCAAAGAGTCCTACGATCGAGGCGTGGCGAGGCTAACTAGCGAGACACTCAAGCTTGGATTTTTCAATATAAAAGCAAATGCGGTAGAAAACGACTACGACAAAGGGCTGTTTAGTTCGCGCGCGGTGCTAAAACTCGAGCTCACCGACGGTAACGATCCGGTCAAATTTGAAGCCAAAACGACGCTAAAGCACGGATTTGCCGAGCTATTTAGCGGATTTAAGGCTCATAGCGACGTCAAAGCGCTAACGCCCGAAGCCGCACTCTATCTAAAGAAAATTTTCGGCACGGACGAGTTTTTAAGCGTCGACGCGCTGATAAAATTTGATAAAACTCGCGACGTGACCTTAAATTTGGCCGATATCAAAACAAATGAAGATGACTCTAGCTTTGTAATCTCAAAGCCTTTTGCAAAGGCGCAAATCAAAGAAAATAAGATAAAATCCCTAGAAATCGGCGTCGGTAAAATCGGCGGCGGCGATACGGACGGCACGGATAAGGTCGATATAGAAAACGCCTCCGCGCTCATCGAGCTTAACGACTTTAAGGGCTTTGACGATCTAATCTCGTTCATAAACATACAAACTGCCTATGAAAATATAGCTAAAATCGGGGTGAAGGCCGATAAAATGAGCTTTAACAGCGCTAAGGGTTATGATTTTCCAAAATCGGTCGGCATCACGGGTATGTCGTTTCTAGCACAGATAAAGCAAAACGCAGACGCAAATCTCCTCGACACGCTTACCGACGCGAGCCTAGGCGCGCTTGACGTAGACGGCAAAAAGGTGCTCACGCAGCTAAATTTGAGCCTAAACGAGAAAAACGTAAACAAAGAAGCGATGGCGATGTATGTCACCGACCCGAAAGAGTCGGCTCTTTATAAGATTTTGATGAGCAAAAACTACGTGATGGAGGTTAAAAATTTTAGCTTTAAAAACCCAAGCGGCAAGGAGCTTAAATTTAACGCCGTAGCCGATGCGTCGGGGCTTGGCACGGAAAGCAAAACGCTACATGAC
>CAURWB010000047.1:0-16852 GCA_963528245.1 uncultured Campylobacter sp.
GTTCTGGATACGGTTTGCGTCTCGTAGCCGGATATGTCCGTCACACCCGAGTAGATCGCTCTTTTTAGCTTTGATAGGTATTTGACGTCAAGGAGTAAATTTAGATCCTTGATCGGCTCGTAGTCGATGCTAGCGACAAATTTGCTCTTTTGCACGGTCGGCACCTCCATGCCTTTGTTGTTGCCTTTTTTAAATTCGGCTTTTACGTAGGAGAAGGTCTGGCTGGTTTTTAGGTTGTCTAAAATTTGCTGTTCGGCGTAGAGCTCGGCTCCGTATCTCCTGACGTCGTCTAAATTTATAAAAAACCAGCCGTCGGTTATGTTATTTGTGAGCGTTCTGGTGTAAATTTCGTTTTTCGTATCGGTTAAAAACACGGTCGCGCTCACGAAACTATCATAGATCATATCTCTAACGCCAAGCTCGTAAGTTTGGTAGGTTTCGGATTTTAGATTGTTTACTACGTAGTCGGTTCTGTTTGGCTTATCGACGAACTGAACGGGCGATGGCGAGACGAAGCCACGTTCAAATTTAAAATAAACGTTGCCGGTGTCTGAGTATTTAAAGCTAGGCGTTATCTCAAAGGCGTGGTTGTCCGAGTTTTTCTTGCCTTTAAAAGACGAAGCGCTAGTTATCGTTCGGCCGGGCGTCATCTTTACGATGGAGTTTGAACGCCTATCCATATCGTTTCTAGCTAGCTCGAGCCTATATCCCGCGCTCAAAGAAAACTGATCGGTGAAATCGTGCTTTTCTAGTACGTAAAACGAATGCGTTTTCTTTTCTACGTCAAATTTGGTCGTGACGTCGGCTCTTACCGTCATAGGGCCGCGTCTTCCGGTAGATTTCGAGAGTATAGATCTTTTGGCCTCTTGTCTTAAAAAGTCGTAACCGAATATAAAATCTCCGCTGCCGTAGCCGTATTTGCCCTTAAATTTAGCCCCGGCTTGTTTATCGGTTAGTCCTAGCGCTCCGCTGTCGCCGTCTTTGTAGGCGCTATAGGAGTCCATGGTTAGTTTTTGATAATAAGGCGATAGATTAAACGTTAGCGCGTCGTTTAAATTTATAGAGTAGTCGGCGTTTACGCTAACTCTTTTGTTTAGATAGTCGGTTTTGCTGGATCCTGCTTGTCTTCTATCTTGCTCTAGCTGAGCTTTGCTTAGAGCGCCGGTGGTGCGGCTTTTGTCTTTAAAATAGCTTGAGTTTATAGATAGCGCCTGATCGTCCGTTATCTGATAGGTTAGGCCGCCCGAGACGTAGTCCTCTTTGGTTTTATCCCCGCGTCTATATCCGTTTGAGTCCGATTTTTTCGCGTTTAGTTTTAAGGATAGCGCGTCCGTTACTCCGCCGCCCACGTTTAGGGCTACGTCTTTATAGGAGTAGGAGGCGAGCTTGCTAGAGACGCCCGCGTAAAATTTCTTTTTACTCTTTTTGGTGATGATATTTATCACGCCTCCCATCGTGCCGCTGCCGTATAGCACCGTGCCGCCTCCCGGGACTATCTCTATCCTATCTACGTCCTCGATAGGTATCATATCTACGGGGATCCTAGTAGGCGTAGTGTCGATCATGTTTAGCGCGACGCCGTCCACCATCACCTTTACGGTCGTGGTCGATCTAGCCGACGAGCTCCTTCTGGAGCCTTGTCCGCGCATATCTACGTTGTTGCCGTTTAGGCTGACGCCCGGAGCTTTTTCTAGCGCTTCTTTGATATCTCGGTATCCTCTATCCTCTATCTCTTTGGCGGTTATTACCGTTACGTTTCTAACCTCGTCTTTTAGCGCGCTCTCAAAGCCAGTCGTGGTTATGACGGTGGCGTCTAGTCTAGTGGAGCTATCCTCCGCGGCGTATAAATTTAGGCTCGCTATCAGCGAAAGCGCGATGGCTCCTTGGCTTGATTTGGCAATCATAGTTACTCTCCTTGGTTAAATTTACAGGGAGATAAAACTAGGCTCATTTTCTATCCTTTGGGCTTTTTCTTGATATTTAGCTCGACATTTTGCGTGCCGTTATCTTTTAAAATAGAGATCAAATTTACGACCTCGCCGTAGTTTATCGCTTCATCGGCGTTTAGCTTGACGCTCTCTTTTTGCTTTGGGGTTAGATTTGCTATTTGTGCGGCTAGATCTGCTAAATTTAAGCTTTTTTGCTCACCGTTTATACTCAAAAGTACTTCGCCGCTAAGCAGATAAAAAACCTCGACGTTTTTGGTATCTTTTTCGTCTAAATTTGACGCGCTTTGGGGTAGGGCGATGTCGATGTGGGCAAATTTGTTAAAAGAGGTCGTAACCATAAAAAATAGCAAAAGCACGAATATCACGTCGATCAAATTTAACATCGAGATGCCGGCGTATCTGGTCTTATCTCTGCGGACATACTTCACAGCTTCTCCTTTCAAAACTGCGGCCAAACAGGCTCATAATGCGGTTTAGGTCGTTTAGGATGAAATCTATTTTCTTGCTAATCATGAGAAAAAATATCACGCAAGGAATCGCCACTATAAGCCCAAAAGCCGTCGTATAAAGCGCCTCTGAGATACCGACTGCAACGAGCGGAGCGTCCACGCCGCCGCTAAGTCCGCTAAAGGCCTTTATCATACCGACTATCGTACCAAGAAGCCCCAGCTGCGGACTCGCGCTAGCGCAAAGTCCGAGTATCCACGTGCGCCGCTCAAGTGAGGTTAGCTGCATGGATACGGCCTCCTCGGCGATGTAATCGATCTGCGTTTTGCTGGTACCTTCGCCCAAAATTTCCGCGACGAAAAGCGCGGTTTTGGCAAGCGAGTTTTTGTAGCTTTTGCAAAATTCTTTGATTTTTGCGTAGTCGCCTTCTAAAATGAGATTGCAAAGCTTGATCTTAAACGAACTAGTCGCGTCTATCTCGGTAAATAAAAAATACGCTCCCTTTTCAAGAAGCACCGCAATACCGAGCACCGAGAGGCAAAATATCGGCCACATAAATATACCGCCGACTTCTATATACTCAAACATTTTAATCCTAATATTAATTATCAAAAGCGGTTTATTATACCGCTGCTATCATTAATCGGTAATAAAATTTGACGAGATTTCATAACGTTAGATAATAAAATCCAAATAATGTTTCGCAGAAAAACAGAGCGTCCAAAAAGGCAAATTTAGGACACAAAGCCCTAAATTTAGCGGTTTAGTAGGTGTACTTAAACTCTACGTAGTAGTTTCTCTCGTTTGCTGGGCTATACTCGTAGATGCCGGTTTGGTTGTTTTTGCCTTGGTAGTCGTAGTATTTTTGTTAAAGAGATTTTTTACGCTTCCGGTTATGCCAAATCCATTTTTAAATTTATAAGAAACGCCCGCGTCCACGATGCTGCGAGAGGAGATATTGTCGTAGTTTAGGTCTTTTTTCTTGGAGTAAAATTTATAGTCCGCAAACAGATGCAAGTCGCTCACGATCTCGTAGTCCGCGCCGAATATAAATTTGTGTTTTGAAACGTAGGGCACCTCTTTGCCCGTGTTATCGCCTTTTTTGATCGTCGCGTTTACGTAGGCGTAAGACTGGCTCAAGATCAGCTTATCAAGGAGATTTTGCCTGCTAAAAAACTCAAATCCGTAGCGTCTGGTTTTTGCGATATTGTAGTATTTCCAAGCGTCTCCGTGGTTGGCTCCGAGCTCGGCATAGGCTATCTCGTCGCTAGTATCGGTTAAAAACACGGTAGCGTTTACCGGCATGCTCGCGACGTGATATTTTAGTCCGATCTCGTAGGTGTTAAATTTCTCGGATTTTAAGTCGTTAAATTTGTACTGCTTGGTTACCTGATCTTTGTCGGTTACCTGATCTTTGTCGGTTAGCTGAGAAGGCGAGGGCGAGATGTAGCCGCGCTCAAATTTAAAATATACGTTTCCCGTGTCTGAGTATCTGAAATTGGGCGTAAACTCAAACGCGTGGTTGTCGATATCTCTGCCGTCGCTTATGGCGTTGTAGCTGGTCATCGGAGGAAAAGGTATGCCGTTTCTAAAGCCCTTCATATCTGAAACCCTGCTCGCCTCGTACTGCGCGAGCTCAAATCTATACCCAAAGCTCAGGTCGAAAAGCTTGGTAAATTTATGCTTTTCCATAAAATAAAACGCGTGCGTGGTCTTTTCTAGATCGAGCGTCGTATCGTGCTTCATACTCATCACTGGCGACATTTTCACGGCGTAGTGCGACTCTCTCTCGCCCTTGTTTTGTTCGTAGTCGTAGCCGAAGATAAACTCGCCGCTGCCGTAGTCAAGCTTGTTTTTAAAATTTACGCCGTATTTTTTATCGCCGAAAAGTCCCTGCGACGGATAGCGCACGCCGCGAGCCGACTCGGTCGAGGAGGTTTTGATTTTTATTTTTTGATAATACGGCATCAAATTTACCGAGTAAAAGTCGTTAAATTTGCCCTCGTAAACGGCGTTAACGTCGATTTTTTCGTTTTCAAAGAGCTTTGTTAGGCCGTTATTTGCGTTTTGTCTGCGGTTTTGCGAAACTTGATCTTGGGTTAGGGTGCCAGGATCGTTTCTTTTTGATTTAAATACGCTAGGCGTCAAATTTAGCGAGTGGGAGTCGTTAAATTTGTAGTTTAGTCCGCCGCTTAGATAGTATCCGCGCTCCTTGTAGTCGTGTCTGTAGCCTTTTTGACCGAAGGCTTTGCCGCTAAATTTTAAAAACAGATCCTTGTTCACGTTTCCGCCGACGGTGGCTGCGGCGTCGCGGTAGCTATACGAGCCTATTTTGGAGCTCACGTTTGCGAAAAAATCTCGCGGCTTTTGCTTGGTGATGATATTTACCACGCCGCCTCTAGTGCCGCTGCCGTATAGCACGGCTCCGCCTCCGGGCATCACTTCGACCTGCTCGATGTCCTCGATCGCGATCATTTCAAGCGGTATGATGCCGTGCGCCGCATCGACCATATTTGTCGGCACTCAGTTTAGCATGATTTTTACGGCCATAGTAGGCGTCGCGCCGTCTCCGCGCATGCCTTGCCCGCGCATATCTATGTTTTCTCCTAGGCTTGAAGTGCTGACGAAATCGACGCTAGGGATCTTTTCTACGAGCTCTTTTATCGTGCGGTAGCCGTAGGCTTCGATGTCTGTTTTGGTTACGACGAATATATTTCTAGTCTCTTCTTTTAGCGCGCTTTCAAAGCCCGTCGCCGTTACTATGGCGGCATCTAGCGTGACGTTTTGGGTTTGCGCATTTAGGCTAGCGACCGTGACTAGCGACAGAAGTATAAATTTGCCGCCTTGCGAGTTTGATCTTTTTTACTTATTTGAACTCCCTTCGGTTTTATCATAATTAATAATGATAAAAGTTTTCGTTATTTTATTATTTTTGGTGTTAATTAATAATTAAAATCAATTCTTATAATTTTGATTTACGATTATAGCGACACTCGTAAGATTTTAGATTTAGTTTTACGGACGATATTGCGCGTTTAAATCGTGAAATTTAAAGGCCTAACTTGAAAGGTTTTAAGTAAATTTGAGAGTTAAATTTAACATAGAAGCAAGCTAAATTTTCGATCCCGCTAAATGAAGCAGAGGAGGTTTACCCCTCCATGCCGTTTACGATGTTTATGACCTCGTCGCGTAGGCTCTCGACCGTTAGTTCGGCTTTTTTCTCAAACGGTACGAACACCTCGCCCTCATCGCAGGCGATATGCATGCCGTCCTCGGTGATGTCGGTCATTTTGACGTTTTGCGGGTTCGGAAAGCCGCCAAATTTCGCGCACATATCCTCCGTCAGGCCGATGAAGTTATCGTTCATCATTCCTAGAGCCATTTCTTTTGCTTCTCTTGCCTCTTCGCTTAGCTGCATTATGTCTCCTTGATTTTAAAATGATATCCGTTATTTTAACCATCTTTAGCTGAAATTTAGCCCTTAACGGGTGCGATTTGACCGTTTCGTATCTCGTAAATTTTATCCGCCGCGTCAAAGTACGCATCGTCGTGGCTGATCGCAAAAATCGTGTAGCCTTGCGCCTTTAGCTCGGGCAAAAACTCAGTGTAAAAATGCCGCCTAAACTCTGGGTCTTGGTCGGCCGCCCACTCGTCAAGGATCAAAAATTTGCGTTTTTCAAGCAGCGCCGCGACCATGGCGAGGCGTTTTTTCTGCCCTTGGGAGAGATTTAGCGTGCTAAAAATCCCATCTTTGACGCTTACTTTGTTTTCTATCGACATCTTTTTTAGTAGCTCATCTATCAGCGCCTCGTCATCGCTCATAACCTCGTCAAAGAGATAAAAGTCGCTAAACACCGCGCTGATCGTATTCGCGTAGCTTTTTAAATTTGACTCTGTGATTTTGGTATCGTCTGCGAACATCTCGCCGCTTTTTGGCGCTAGAAGCCCCGCTAAAATCATAAATAGCGTGCTTTTGCCGCTACCGTTTTTACCGATCAAAAACACCGTCTCGCCGCGCTTAATCTCTAAATTTATATCCTTTAGAGCAAATTCGCTCCCCTCGTCGTAGGCGAAATTTATATCTTTTAGGCGCAGTTTTTGCCAAATTTGCGGAGCCGTCTCTCCCAGCTCAAATTCCGGCTCGAATGGCACTAGGTCTAGCTTTTTTAGCCGCTCGTAAGCGATGCGCGCGCGAAATACGCTAGGCACCGAGTAAAGCAGCATCATGAGAGGCGCTCGCAAAAAAAGTATCGCTAGCGCAACCGTGATCGCGTCTTGCAGGCTCGCAGCGTCGTAGGCTAGACAAAAATATATCTCGATACCCACGGCGCCTAGCATCACGGTGTTTAGCCAGTTACTCATAAAGGACTGATGGATCTCGGCTTTTACGATATTTTCGCGCAGGCTTTTTGCGTTTGGGATAAAGCGGTCCCAAAAAAGCCGCTTTGCGCGAGCTAAATTTAAGCTAAGCTCCCTATGCCCCTCGATGCAGGTCTGATAGTCGCGATATAGCGCATCCTCGCCGTTACGGCATTGTTCGTAGTATTTGTGGATATTTTTGATGAAGTATCGGCAAATCCATGTCGCCGCGCTCATCCAAAGCACCAAAAACACGAAAATTTCGGCTGAGATATAAAGCACGTAAGCGCCCGTCGCGCCGATGATGAGCACGCCTTGGATGATGCTTGGCACCTGCATAAAGCCGTCGGTTAGGCTGCGCACGTCGCTTGAGAGCGAGGCGATCAAATTCGACTTGCCCGCGGCTACGATTTTTTGATTTGCGGTATCGAGTATTCTTTTTATCGTTTTGGCTCGCAGCTTGTAGACAAAATCGTTGCCGATCACGCTAAGAGCGATGCGCGAGAGCACCGAAAAGCCCAAAAACAAAATCAAAAGCGCGAAAAATGCGAGCAAAATTTGAGCGTCTTTTTCTTTTAAATTTAAGAGGTATTTGTTGATAAAGGCTAGTATCAGGATCCCAGAACCGCTAAAAACGGCGCTAGATACGATCATAGCGATGATTTGCCAAAGCGTTTTTTTTGAGATTTTTTTAAACATTTTCGTTCTTTTTGAGAGCTTATTTCATTTTAGCCGCCATTTTATAAGAATATTTTTAAAATTTCGCTAAAATCGGGCTTTATTTAAAGGAGAAAATTGCAAACGGTTTTGCGGGTCGTATCGACCAAAACTGAAGCCAAAAAATCGACGTTTTTGTGTTTTTTGTGTCCGATTTGCGAGTTTAAAGCCCTTCACGAGCGCTTAAAAGCCGAGCATCCAAAGGCCGCGCACGTCGTGTGGGCGCTGCGCGAACGAAACGGCTACGGCCAGATAGTAGAAAATCAAAGCGACGACGGCGAGCCAAAGGGCACGAGCGGGCAACCCTCGCTAAACGCGCTCAGAGGCGCCCAGCTCGTAAACGCAGGCGCGCTAATAGTTCGGTATTTCGGCGGGATAAAGCTAGGCACGGGCGGACTCGTGCGAGCTTACGGCGCGGCGGTAAATGCGGCGATAGAAGAGGCCGCCGGCTGCGGAGCGATGGCTAAATTTGAGATAAAATCGCTTTGCCTGTTTTTTACGCCGTACGCGCTGGGCTCGCGCTTTGAGCACTATTTTGAAAAGCGAAATTTAAGCTTTGGGCGAGAATTTAACGAGGAGGGCGCTATCTGGCGAGCGGAGTTTAACAGCGCCGAATTTGACGAATTTCAGGCATTTGCGAGCGGGTTTGAGCAGGAGGGGTTTAGATTCTACGCCTTGCCGTTGGCCGCGAGAGGGTAAGTTAAGAGGCGAAATTCACGTTGGGTTTAGAGTGGGCGGTTATAATTTCGCTGATTTTGGCTAAGGCTTGTCTCGCGAGCGCTTTTCCGAGATTTTGCAAAATTTTCGCTCCGCAGGCTACATGCCTAGCGCACGCTCAATTTTGCTTCAAAACTCGAAAAATCATCTCGCGATACTTCGCCTTATCGTTTTACGTTCAAATTTGAAGTCAAATTTTCAAATCTGAGTTGCCGAGACCCGCACCGCGAAAATGTAAATTTAAATTTGCGGCGCGACAGTGCCAAATTTAACCTGCACGAAGTGCAGCAACATCTCACGTGCAGTGGGTGGTTGGGGTTTTTGCGTCTCTGCGCTAGCAGCTGCAAGCAGACAGTAAGTAGTTCTGCTCGCAGTTACGAGCCGCAGGCAAAGTAAAGCCCCTTCCGCCTCCTAAAAAAAGAATTTGAAAATCTAACGCCTGATGACAAATTTTGGAGCTTAAAGGCGCGGGTCTCGGTGTGTAAAATTTAAAACCGTCAAATTTGAAGTAAAATTTGCGCGAATCAAATTTAATCAAAAATTTAAGCCGCAAGGAGCGAAAATGCTTGGCAAAACGTTAAAAACAGCAGGAATAGTCGGCGCTTTGGCGCTATTTTTAGGTATATTTTTAAATTTACAAGGAGAACAGATGAATCATAAAACAAAAGAGTCTGCGACCGCGAACAAAACGATCGTGCTAGCGGGCGGGTGCTTTTGGGGCACGGAAGCCTATCTCAAGCAGCTTCCCGGCGTGGTTAGCACCTACACGGGCTACGCGAACTCAAAGGTGCCAAACCCTAGCTACGAGCAGGTATGCACTGGCGATACGAACGCCGCCGAAGCCGTCTGGATCGAATACGACGAATACGTGATCGATTTGCCGCATTTGCTCAAATTTTACTTTAACACCATCGATCCGGCCAGCCTAAACAAGCAAGGCGGCGACCACGGCACGCAGTACCGTACGGGCATCTACTACACCGATGCGGCGGACGAGCCGGCGATCAGAGCCTTTATCGCCGAACAACAAAAAAACTACAAAGCACCCATCGTAACGGAGGTCGCGCCGCTAGAAAATATCTACAAAGCCGAGGAGTATCATCAGGACTATCTGGACAAAAACCCGCACGGATACTGCCACGTGACCTTTGAGAGCCTGCCTAAAAAGGGCGAAATTTTAAGCGACAAGAAGCGTGATATGAAGCAAAATCTGCAAAACTACAAAAACAAAGACGACGCGGCGCTAAAAAATGAGCTCAGCGCCATCTCCTACGAAGTCGTAAAACACGCTGCAACCGAGCGACCGCACAGCAGCGAGCTAAACGCCGAGGAGCGCATCGGCATCTACGTCGATATCACAAACGGTCAGCCGCTTTTTAGCTCATACGATAAATTTGACGCGGGCTGCGGGTGGCCGAGCTTTACGAAGCCGATAGATGCGAGCCTGATTGCCGAAAAGTCCGATCTATCGCACGGTATGGTGCGCACCGAGGTCAAAACCGCGATGTCGGACTCGCATTTGGGGCATGTATTTGACGATGGTCCGCGCGACAAAGGAGGGCTAAGATACTGCATAAACGGCGCTGCGCTGAGGTTTGTATCAAAGGAGGAGATGGAGAAGGAGGGGTATGGGTATTTGATACGGTATCTCGACGCGCAGTATTCTAAAAAATAGCGGCTTGTTTTTTAAAAACGGCTTGTCTCGCGAGCGCTTTTCCGAGATTTTGCAAAATTTTCGCTCCGCAGGCTATATGCCTAGCGCACGCTCAATTTTGCTTCTTCTGCTTGCAGCTGCGAGCTTGCGAAGCAGAAAACTCGAAAAATCATCTCGCGATACTTCGCCTTATCGTTTTTCGCTCAAATTTGAAGTTAAATTTGCAAATTTCGGCTTCAAATTTTACCCGCCGAGACCCGCATCTTGAAAATGCAAATTTAAAACACGCGACGCGATAGCGTCAAATTTAACCTGCACGCAGTGCAGCAACTTCTAACGTCGTAGGGGGAGGGGGATTAAAGGGAGTGGGGGAGCTCTTTTGCTTCGCTACGCTCGCAGCTGCAAAGCAGAGCGTAATTCAAGCCCTCACCCCCTTTATATAAAGTAAAAAACAACTTCAAACGGTTGTTTTTTACGCAAGGAAAGCTAAAATTAACCAAACCAAATTTACCACTTTCGCGGTGCGGGTCTCGGCGAGTAAAATTTAACTCCAAAAAAGCGGCAAAACCGAGTTAAATTTGCCGCTTAAATTTGGCGGGAGTCAAATTTGCCCGCCAAATCAAAAGCTAAGATTAAAGATAAAATTTAATCCGTCGCTCCCTCGTTCATCGCGGCGTATTCCTCAAAAGTTCCCTTAAAATCGATTACTTCGCCGTTGCCTTTTAGGTGGATGATGCGGTTGGCAAATGCGTCGATGAGCTCGCGGTCGTGGCTCACGCAGATGACGTTGCCGCCGAATTTATACAGCGCCTCGCCTAGAGCGATGATGGCTTCGAGGTCTAGGTGGTTGTTTGGCTCGTCTAGCACGAGCAGGTTGCCGCGCTCTAGCATCAGGCGGCTTAGCATCAGGCGGTGTTTCTCGCCTCCGCTTAGGCTGCCGACCGATTTTTCCTGCTCGGCGCCGCTAAATAGCATGCGGCCTAGGCACTTACGGATCTCGTCTAGGTCTTTGTTGTTTTCGTCTTGCAGCCACTCGTAGAGCTTTAGCTCGCCGGTGATTTTGTTTGTCGTGTCCTGCGCAAAATAGCTAGGCTCTATCGTAGCGCCCACGTGCACGTCGCCGCTATCTGGAGCGACCTCGCCGATGATGATTTTAGCTAGCGTGCTTTTGCCTACGCCGTTTGCGCCGATGATGGCGACCTTGTCGTTCTTTTCGAGCTTGAAGCTAAAATTTTCAAACAAAACCTTGTCGTATTTTTTGCCGACGCCGCGCACTTCTAGGATCTCGTTACCGATGTCGCGCTTGGTGCGGAAAAGTATGCTAGGATCGCGTCTGCTTGATACTTTGATCTCCTCGATGTCGAGTTTGTTTAGCTGCTTTTGGCGGCTGGTTGCTTGGCGGGCTTTGCTCGCGTTTGCGGAGAAGCGCGCGATAAATTTCTCCAGCTCCTCTTTTTCTTTTAGCTTTTTGTCGCGCTCCATCTCGTGCTGTTTGGCCACCAGCGTCGAGGCGATATACCAGTCGTCGTAGTTGCCTGCAAACTGCCTGATTTTCTTAAAATCGACGTCCAGGATGTGCGTGCAAACCGCGTTTAAGAAGTGGCGGTCGTGGCTGATTAGCACCATCGTACCCTCGTGACGATTTAGCTCGTTTTCCAGCCATTTTATGCTCTCGATGTCAAGGTTGTTGGTCGGCTCGTCAAGGAAAAGAATGTCGGGCTTTGGAAATAGCACTTGAGCGAGCAGGACTTTAAATTTATCCGAGTTTTCAACCTCGCTCATCGGCTTTTCAAAGTCGCTAAAGCCAAGCGAGCTTAGGATTTTTTCGATGCGTACCTCGTACTCATAGCTAGGATCCTCCTCGGCGCTTATCATCTCAAGCTGCGCCAGGCGATCGTTTATAGCGTCAGTAAACTCTTCGCTCATGTAGAGCTGTTCTTTTTCTTTTACTGCGTCGTAGAGGCGTTTGTTGCCGTATAGCACGGCGTCCTTGACGCTAAAGTTTTCAAACGCGAACTGATCTTGACCCAGCACGCCTACTTTTAGTCCGTTTTCGATGACGATCTCGCCGCTGTTTGCCTCGATCTCGCCTGAGAGGATTTTTAAAAACGTCGATTTTCCAGCGCCGTTTGCGCCGATGAGTCCGTAGCGGTTGCCGCGAGTGAGTTTTAAATTTACGTCCTCAAATAGCAGCTGTGCGTTAAATCTCATCAATAAATTTTTGACTTCAAGCATATTTTTCCTTAAATTTGACTTTTTAAACCGTAGATTTTGCCAAAAAGTCGATTAAAATCAGTATAAACTTCGGCAAAAAGGGCGTTATTTTGATTTTTAAAAGCGTAATTGCTTAAATTTGCTCTTGCTACGCGATTTTTTGCTAAAATTTTGGCATTAACGGCAGGATCTAGCATGCGGCGCGATGAAAATTTAGTGTTTGCGCGGCTAAATTTGGGCGTTTTTGGATAGAAAATCCGCCAAAGATAAATTTAAAGGACAAAAGTGAAAACGATTTTTCGGCTTTGCGTAATATTTTTAGTAGTCTACGTCGCGGTTTTGGCGCTGCTTTATTTTTTTCAAGAGAGGCTGATATTTTTCCCGAGCAAGCTTGAGCCAAACCATGATTTTAGCTTTGATCAGCCGTTTGAGGAGATAAGACTAGACGCAAACGGCGCTTGGATAAGCGGGCTAAAATTTTTAGCGCAGAGCAGAGACGGCAGGCAAATTTATAGCGACGCGAACGGTGAACGTAAGGCAAAAAACGGCGCGGTGATATTTTTTCACGGTAATGCGGGCAATCTGCAAGGCTGGGGCGGTTACGCACGGTTTTTTACGGATTTGGGCTATGATTTTTATCTATTTGACTACCGAGGCTACGGCAAAAGCGGCGGCGAGATAAGCTCGCAGGAGCAGCTTTACGCGGATGCGGACGCGATGATGCAGGCGGTTTTGCGCGAGTATGACGCGGGCGAGGTCGCGGCGGTGGGCTACTCGGTAGGTAGCGGGCTAGCGGCTCGCGCGGCGCAGAAATACGGAGCTAAGCGGTTAGTTTTGATCGCGCCTTATTTTAGTCTAGAGGAGCTGGCGCGGGAGAAAATGCCCTTCGTGCCGAAATTTTTAATCAAATACAAAATCCCTACGTTTGAGTTTGTCGAGGGTTTTAGCGGGCCGGTGACGATATTTCACGGCGAGCATGACGAGCTAATCGGCGTGGATAACTCGCGCAGGCTATTTAAATTTCTAAAACCTGGAGATAAAATTTACGAGCTAAATGCCGGACACAACGATATCCTAGGCCTAAGCGAGCTTTGGGAAAAATTAGCGCAGAGGCTAAATGAGTAGAGCTAGGCTGCGGCGGTAAATTTGATGAAGCAAACTGAGGCTCGTGGTTTAACGGCGGATTTGCTCGCTCGGATTATCCTTTTCCTTACGGCACAATAGCTGAATTTTGGAGAGCAAGGAAACCTAAATATAGTTGGAAGCTTAAAGGACGAGGCTAAACTCGCCGCATGGATGACGGCGGCAAAGATTTTCGTTAAATTTGGATAAACCGTGCGGCGCGGTGAATTTAACTAAATAGCAACGGCGGCCTAAAATCAAGACGATAAATGATCGCTAGTTATTAAATTTTACCGCATAAAGTCTCCAAAATAACTTTAAGCAACAGGCTATTTCGTACCGGCAAAAGGCGAGCTAGAGTATTTTGGCTCGCCCGTAACTTTTTAGGCGTAAAATTTAGCTTTTGAACTACTTAAAAGTGTCGTTTATTTTACCGCTTTTTTGGCATTTTTCACGCTCGGCTTCGATTAACTTTTTTGACTCTATACCCTTAGCCAATACGCTTTCATCTATCAAAACGCTCGGCAAATTTAGCATAATAGCGTTATGGGAACCGCTAAAACCGCCTAAATTTTGTCCAAACTCTTTTTTGACACGATCGTTTTTGCTATTTATGTCTCCGCCTTCGCAGTGAAAGTGCGCTCCGCCGTTTGAACAATGGCATTTTATCTCCATATCTTCGTCGTATATGCGTTCATCCATAAAGTAAACATTTTTATTTAAATTTATGCTACTGATTGGATTATAAACTAGTGCGGCCAAAATTTTATTGCCGTGCGGATTTGACACTTCCCAGCGCACGGCGCGATAGGAGCTTAACATCACCACGAGCGGTTTTTGCGATTTGTCTAGCGTTACGACTACCTTATTATCCTGTGCGCCGCTTTCGTAAACGGCAGCTAGCCAGATATCGAATTTTTGACCTTTTAGTTTTGTGATGACTTCGCTTTGTTTGTGAAATTTCGGTTCATCTTTAAAATCTACTAAAAGGCTAGTCGTGTGCCAGTTGTTGACGAACCAAACTTCTATCTTGTGGCGTCCCTTGTTAAATTTATGCACAAGCGCTTTGCTTCCGGCGTTTTCGGAATCGAATATCTGCTCGCCGTCCACCGCGATACGTAAATTTGCCCAGCTAAAATCAGTTAAAATCATCTGCTGCACGTCTTGTTTGAAATCGAAATTTCCAACCCAGTAGGCAATAAATTTTTCGGAAGGTATCTTATGAAACTCGTCGTAAGCAAAATTTAAATTTATATTTTCGACCGTTTCAGAAAAAACCACGTTTTTTGAATCGTCTTTATTGAGATAAAAGGCTAAAAATTTACCCGTAGGTATCTGTTTGCCCGCCGTGATCTCGCTCGCCCATTTTTGTGCGTCGTTAGCGTTTACATAGGCAAGAAATACGCAAAAAGCCAGAAAAAGCATCCGTAAAATTTTCATTTTTTCTCCTTTTAATTTGATTTTGCGTAGTTTATCAAAACGTCGTTTAATGTTAAATTTTTACGTACAGCCCGGTTGTAAATCTTATAGATTTATTTTAGTGCATTTAAATTTTGCGCCCAGTCGTAAATTTATCGTTTGGTTATGTTTGCGACGCGTATGGCAAAGCTAACTTAGGAAGTGATCTCGGGCTGGACGGACTACAGAATCGTCTAAAATAAAAATCTTGATTATTAATATTAATTAAAGCAAAAAAAGAATGCTATACGCCTTATTTTTTGAAAGGTGTAATCATGAGTTCCAAACCAAAGAACGCTTCGGTTTAGCCGCACTAATCGGCCTAATCGCAGGCGTGGTTTCAGCCTTTGTTAAGTGGGGAGCAGAATTTCCACTTCCGCCAAGAAGCCCTATGGATATGTTTAATGCCGCTTGCGGGCCTGAAAGCGCGATCAGAGCGGCCGAAGCGATCGACTGCTCGAGGAATTTCCTAAATCCGCCTTATGTCTTTTTAAGAGATTACATGGGCATCGCCGATCCAAATGCCGCGATCTACGAATTTGCAGGGCATGCGTTTAACTACGTGATGTTTACGCATATCATTTTTTCGATCGTTTTTGCGGTAGCTTACTGCGTTGTTGCGGAGAGATTTCCGAAAATCACGCTTTGGCAAGGCGTTGCAGCCGGTATTTTAGCCAATATCGCCGTTCACGTTATTACTTTGCCTATTCTTGGAGTTACGCCGCCGCCTTGGACGCTACCTTGGTATGAGCATGTGCCTGAATTTGTCGGTCACATGATATGGTTTTAGCAGGTCGAGATCATCCGCCACGACCTAAGAGCTAGGATCACGAAGGAGAAAGACCCGAGCGATTGTTGCTGCAACGCATAACTCTTAAATTTACGCCTTTTTAGTAAAATCTAAAACGGCTTTTTAAAAACAAAATCTCTCGTCGGCTTTGTTTTGCTTGCGCATAGCTTTAAATTTAGCCAAATTTTCCTCATCCAGAAAATAATCTTTTTCTTTTTGTGCGCGTGATTCTAGGATCTCTATTGCTTTTGCGAGTGCTGCTTTTCTATCTGCGTGAGGCGACTCAAACTCCGGTAAAAACATAGCTTCATAGACGTTTGCTTTGCTCCACTCAAGCGACTTTGCGGCGATATCTTGTTGCTTTTTGATGTCGCAAAACGCGTATGGATTTACCACGTCGCCCACTAGCTTGATAAACGCTCCTATCGCGCTTTTGACCTCAAAAAATCTACCGTCGTCCAAATTTATAACCTCTCTTAGCAAGATCGCGCGATTTTTGGCGTTGTAAAACCAAAACACCGCCTTATCGCGCAGGCCAAGATCGTAAGCGCGAGCCGAAAGCACGAAAAGAGTCATCGGCGTGACCATCTGCGGAGCGTCCTGCACGATCTTTTCTGCACTCCTAAAGTCCTCTAGCGTGCCGCTTTTTAGCAGTCCGTCTATCCTGTCGTAAACCTTTACATGTTCAGCCTTGCCGGCATTTGCCGAGTAGTACGGCGTCACGTAAATATCGATGCTTGTTACCTTTCCGTCATCAGTCGCCGATGCCACCGCCGCGACAAAACAAAGCGCTGCTAAAAAACGTAAAATTTTCATTTTTATCCTTTAAATTTCATTTTGCGTAGTTTATCAAAAAGTCGTTTAATGTTTAAATTCGTGAGTGCGGCGCGGACGCGGATCATATAGATTTGTTGCTGATATCTAAAATTTGATACCTAGCGGCTTTCTCGTTTTGTCATCTCCAGATATAGACAAATGGAATCGGCGTGCGCGGTAATACATTTGATTTTAGGCTGATCACGGCAAGCCTAAATTTAATTTTTTATGGATTGCTCTTATTGATATACTTTATTGGCTCAGATTTAGGTTTGCTAAGCAAACTTAGGTCTGAGCTTTGGTGTTTTCTTTATAAAAATCCGCTTTTGGTATTTGCTTTTATTTTTTGTAAATTTTAAGCCCATCGTTAAATTCGACGTAGGCCTTTTTTGTCGCCGCATACTCAATTTCCTTAAATAAATCTATCTTCATTTTTAGATAAATTCCACCGCTTACAGCCGTTAAGTCGTTTGGTTTTATTGGAATGTTGGTTGAATTGGAGCTAAATTTAACCCTGAAGTTTTCGCTTCAGGGTTAAAAATAAACGGTCCGATCTTATTATGATTTGGTTTAGCCCTATTTTTTGCATATTTTACATATGGGTTATTT
>CAURWB010000048.1:0-16782 GCA_963528245.1 uncultured Campylobacter sp.
TTTCGTTTGAGAAGTCGTATTTTGGCTTTTTAGTGACCATATTTATGATGCCGCCGGGCTCTTGTGCGCCGTAGAGCAGGCTAGCCGGGCCTTTTAGCACCTCGACGCTTTCTACGGTTTTGTTAAAGCTGTGCATGACGCTAGCGGGTACGCCGTTTCGCATGATCGAGCCGTCGCGTCCGCCGCCAAAACCTCGCTTAATGATCGAGTCAAAGATACCGCCCGTGGTGTTTCCGTAGCTAACTCCGCTCACGTTTTGAAGGCTTTCGGCTAGAGTTTCGGGTTTTTTATCCTTTATTTGCTGCTGGGTTACGACGTTTACCGTCTGCGGGATCTCTAAAATAGGCGTATTCGTTTTGCCCACTTCGCTGGTTTTGGCGCGGTATCCGTCATCCGCGCTCTCGCTAACCTCGACGCCTTGCAGCGCTACGTCGGCGGCGAAAATTTGGGTTAAAAGCAGCGACGAGGCCGCTAAACTTAGGCTAAATTTGTTCATTTATTTTTTCTCCGTTTTAAAATGCATTATCATTATATTATTCTCACGCTTAAATTTCGGTTTGATTTTAGGATATAATTTCGTCTATGAAATACGCAAATTTAAAACAAATCAAATCTTTTCTAGGCAAATTTAAAAAAATAACCACAATCAGACGCGCGGGCGATATGGCGATATTTATCGAATTCGACGGCGAGCTCGGGCTGTTTTTTGATCTTAGCAAGTCTGACTCCGCGATCTACGCAAATCCCGATTTTTTAAACGTCAAAGAGTATAAAGCGCCCTTTGACGTCGCGCTAAAAAAGCGTTTTTGGGGGGCTAAAATTTTAAATTTAAGCGTGCCCGAGGGAAATAGAATTTTAAAGCTCGAGTGCGAATTTCAAGGCTCGTATAAGAGCCTGGCCTCAAGTCTGTTTTTGGAGTTTACGGGACGATTTACCAACGCGATCATCACGGACGAAAAGGGCGTCATAGTCGAGGCTTTGCGCCATATAGATAATAATTTTCGCGTAATAAAACCGGGGCGCGAGCTACTTGAGCTACCGCCTGCAACGATAAAAGAGCGCCAGACGCCGCCGATAACGGATTTTTCGCGGTATTTTAGCGAGGAATTTGAGCGCGTAAATAATGCAAAGCTAGAAAATCTGCGCGCCGTAAAATCTGCCGCGATAGAGCGAAAAATGCAAAATTTAAGCGAGATTTTATCGGGCCTTGAAAACGAAAGCGATCTAAATGCGCAAAGCGAAATTTTAAGCAAAAACGCGGGGTTGATCCTCTCAAATTTGCATGCGTTAAGGGACTACGAGCACGAAGTGACGCTAAATGATTTTGAGCGAGGCGAGGTGCGGCTCGTGCTGGATGACAGCCCCAAAATCGCCGCAAACGCGATGTTTGCTAAGGCAAAAAGGCTAAAGCAAAAGGCGGCAGGCCTGGTTATCGAGCGGCAAAATTTGACCGAAAAGCTGGAGTTTTTATCAAATTTACAAACGCTCGTAAACGAAGCAAAAAGCGCCGAAGAGCTAGAGATCCTAGCGCCTAAAAAAGCCCGCGCCGCAAAGCAAAAAGAGCAAAATCAAAACGTCGAGGATTTTTATATCGAGGGCTATAAAATCAGTATCGGACGCAACGAAAAGGGCAACGTCTGGCTGCTAAAAAACTCGAAAAAAGACGACATTTGGATGCATCTAAAAGACCTGCCGTCCGCGCACGTCATAATTAAAACCGCAAAAAGCGCTCCGAGCGAGGAAATTTTGAGATTTGCGGCAAAAATTTGCGTAAATTTTAGCGTCAAAGGCGGCGGGACGTACGAGGTTGATTTTACCAAACGTAACAACGTCAAAATTACGAGCGGCGCAAATGTAAATTATATTAATTTTAAGACGATATTAGTAACAAAGCACGACTAAAAACAGGAGGCGAAAATGGCTGTAACACCCCTTGGCAACACGATTTTTATCAATCAAAACGTAAATATGGTCTCAAACAAGGTCGCCGACGTCCAAAATAGATTTGATCTGCAAAACCTCGCCGCCGCATCGCTAGCAAGCGACGAAAAACAAGAGGTCTCCGAGGTACGACCGACCGAGGAAACCTACAAAATCGACCCGCAAAACGAGCACGAAAGGCAAAAAGGCAGGCAGGAGCAAGGCGAGCTCGCCTCGGAGCAAAACGGCGAAAACTCCGACTCTGACGGCGACGAAAACTCGCAGGAGCACGTCGCGGCCAACGACTTCCCGCAGGCATCGCCCGTATTTCAGCATCTTGATCTTAAAATTTAATCTTTCTCGCTCAAATTTGGCTGACTATGTTGCTGCTCGGCGGTCAAATTTGGCTTTAAATTTGATCCGCTTTCGGCCTAAATTTTGAGCTTTTATTCGCTAAATTTAAGCAGCTGTTTTTAGCGAGAGTAAATTTCACCGCAGATTGTCAAATTTGCGCTGAAACTACAAGCCTCGCTTGGTAAAATTTGGCAAAAACCGTCAAATTTGCCGTCCGTTTCAAGCAAAAATAAATTATCAAATTTAACTACCGATTAAAGCAAGCTAGCAAGCGCAAATTTGCCTCAAATTTCGGCGCTTTTAAGCGAAAATTTTATACAATTATTACTCAAAAAAGGAAAAATCATGAAAACGCGTATAATTACCGGCGTCGCGCTATTTGCGGCGGTTTTGGTCATCTTTTTCGTCGATAGTTATCTGTTAAATTTCGCCATTTTGGGCTTCGTGCTTTACGCTTCGTTTGGCGAAGCGCAAAAGCTCTACGGCCTGCAGGGCGGCTCTCTTGCTCTCATAGCGGTTATTTTTTACCTGCTTACTCCATTTTCAAACCCCGTATTTATCGCTATTTTAGCGGTCTTGCTAGTGGTTAGTTTTCTCGCGCATTTTAAGAGCGAAAATCTAACGCCCGCGCTGCCGTTTTTGTATCCGATGACGCCGATTTTTCTCATCTGGATGCTTTATTCGCTCTACGGCGTGGGCTACTTGGCGTGGCTGATTTTAACGGTTGTGGCGTGCGATAGCGGGGCGTTTTTCGTCGGCAAATTTTGCGGCAAGCACGCCTTTAGCGAGACTTCGCCTAATAAAACCTGGGAGGGCGTAGCAGGCGGTATCGCCGTAGCTACGGTCTTTGGCGCGGGCTTTGGCTGGGTGCTGACCGATAGCTTTTGGCATAGTCTCATCACGGCGTTTTTGGTTGCGATTTTCGGCGTTTGGGGCGATCTTTTCGAGAGCTACTTAAAGCGCCGCGCAGGCGTCAAAGATAGCGGCACGCTGCTACCGGGCCACGGCGGGATGCTTGACCGCGTAGACGGCTATCTGTTTGGCGTCGCGGCGATGCTCTGGACGCTATCGTGGTAGTGCTGGGTTCGACGGGCTCGATCGGGACAAATACTTTAAATTTGGCCCGCAAATTCGGCCTTAGCGTCGAGGCGATGAGCTGCGCGTCAAACTACGAGCTTTTAAACGAGCAAATCGCCGAATTTAAACCTAAATTCGTCTGTATCGTCGAACCAAAATTTGCTAAATTCGTAAAGCACAAGCGCGTTTTTGTCGGCGCGCAGGGTATCTGCGATATGCTAAAAGAGTGCGAGAGCGAGCGCGTCGTAAACTCCCTAGTGGGCTTTGCGGGACTGGCTCCGAGCCTAAGCGCGCAAAAGCTTGGCAAAAAGCTAGCGCTTGCCAACAAAGAAAGCCTCGTCGCGGGCGGCAAATTTTTAAACAGGGGCACGATAAATCCGATAGATAGCGAGCATTTCGGGCTAAAATTCTTGCTCGCGAACAAAACCCCGGTCGCTAGGCTAGTCATCACGGCCTCGGGCGGCGCCTTTTACAAAACACCGCTAAAAGCCCTAAAAGACGCCCGCGCCGCAGACGCGTTAAAGCACCCCAACTGGAGCATGGGCGCAAAGATCACGATCGACAGCGCGACGATGGCGAATAAACTTTTTGAGGTGCTGGAGGCCTTTTGGCTTTACGGCGTGCGAGACATCGAGGCGCTCATCGAGCGCACATCCACGGTGCACGCGCTGGTGGAGTTCGCCGACGGCTCGACCACGGCGCATCTATCCAAAACCGATATGATTTTAGCCATCGCGCACGCGATTTTGGGCGAGGACGGAGCGCTAAATTTAAGCGCCGCCGATACAAAAAACGGGCAAATCGTGCCGAATTTAAACCTAAAAACTCTAAAAAACATAAAATTCGGCGAGATAAATTTGAAAAAATATCCTATCTTTTCGCTAAAAGATCAAGCTTTGCAAAACCCGGATCTCGGCGTTGCGATAAACGCCGCAAACGAAGTCGCCGTGTATAAATTTTTGCGCGGCGAATGCGGATTTTTGGACATCTCGAGAACGGTTTTGGCCTCGGCAAAGAGGTTTGAAAACGAGAAGATAGAGAGCGAGAGTAAGATATTTGAAGTGGATTTGGAAGTGAGAGCGTGGGCGGAAAAGTCGCTTAAATAGTGGCTTGTCTTTTTGCTCTATACTTCGTTGGAAACTCGGTCGGCTTCAGTCACGGACGACTAGTCCGCTCCCTTGCCTCCGTCGTTTCCGCCTCGTCTAGAACAAAAATCCTACGCCTTAACTCTTTGTGCTCAAATTTGAAGTCAAATTTATAAATTTAACTCCATCAAAATTTACAAAATTTGCGACGCTTTGCTCATAGAGCAAAGCAGTGTCGCCACCCTAAAAGCGTCGTAGGGGGAGGGGGATTAAAGGGGGTGGGGGGGGTGACTTCGCGTCTGCTTGCAGTTGCGAGCATGGCGAAGCAAAATTTAAGCCCCCACCCCCTTTGCAACAAAGTAAAAAACAACCTCAAACGGTTGTTTTTTACGCAAGAAAGCTGAACTCGCAATTCCAAATTTAACCAAACCAAATTTAGCACCTTAAAGGTACGGGTCTCGGTGCGTAAATTTAAAATTAGCTCGAAAAATTTGCTTAAAACGACGCTTTCTCGTCGCTGTAATCGTCGCCGATATGTTATAATTTCACGAATTTTAAAATCGCTTTGTGTTTAAATTTGGCTGCAAAACAAGACAAATGCCGTAAATTTCAAGAGTCAAAAAATAAGTCGCAAAATAAAAAGAGGAAAATATGGAAAAATACGAAGGCTACAATCTCAGGTTCAAAGACGCTCTGGTCGGCGTGCAGTTTTTATTCGTGGCGTTTGGCGCGCTCGTGCTGGTACCGATCTTAACAGGGCTTGATACGTCCGTGGCGCTGTTTACGGCGGGCATCGGCACGCTGCTGTTTCAGCTCATCACGCGCAAAAACGTCCCGCCGATCTTTCTCGCGTCTAGCTTCGCCTTTATCGCGCCGCTTAGCTTTGGCGTGAAGGAGTGGGGTATCGCTGCGACGATGGGCGGAGTGGTCGCGGCGGGGCTTTTTTACGTGGTTTTGAGCCTGCTTATTAGGCTAAAAGGCGAGGGATTTTTACATAAAATTTTACCGCCCGTGGTCGTGGGGCCCGTCATCATGACGATCGGTCTCATCCTTTCGCCTGCAGCCGTAAATATGGTCATGGGCAAGGGCAAGGAGGCGCTTTACACGCAGGGGCAGTCGCTTACCATCGCGCTCATCTCGCTTTCGGCGGTCATCGTCGTTATGATGTTTGGCCGCGGCATGCTGCGCCTCGTGCCGATCCTGTGCGGCATCGCGGCGGGATACTGCGCGTCGCTGTTTGTCGGGATCGTGGATTTTACTCCGATTTTAACTGCGCCGTGGTTTGCGCTGCCAAATTTCACCGCGCCGGTTTTTAAGCTCGAAGCGGTTATCTACATGGTGCCTATCGCTATTGCTCCTGCGATCGAGCACATCGGCGATATGCTAGCCATCAGCAACGTCACGAAGGAAAATTTCCTCAAAAACCCGGGACTTAAAAGCACGCTTCTGGGCGACGGACTCGCGACGTCGCTAGCTGGCTGCTTTGGCGGACCGCCGAACACCACCTACTCCGAGGTCACGGGTGCGGTTAGTATCACAAAGGCCTACAATCCAGCCATTATGACCTTTGCCGCGCTTGCGGCGATACTGCTAGCCTTCATGGGCAAGCTCGGCGCCGCGCTCTCCACGATCCCCGCTCCCGTCATCGGCGGCATTATGTTGCTGCTTTTCGGTATCATCGCTAGCGTGGGCATGGAAACGCTCATAAAAAACAGCGTGGATCTGGCCGAGCCGCGCAATATGATCATCGTCGCGCTTATCTTCGTCTGCGCGATCGGCGGCATGGTGCTGGACTTTGGCGCGATGAGCTTTAGCGGCGTGGGGCTTGGCGCGCTTATCGGTATTACGCTAAATTTGGTACTGCCAAAGACCAAGCATTTTGACGGGTACTGAGTTAAATTTGCGCGGAGCTTGCGTAGTTTCGCGTAATTGCGGGTAAATTTGAGCTTTGCCGTCAAATTTGATGAGCTTTAAATTTACCCGCCGCTTTTCGCCGTCAAATTTACCGCACTCTAAATTTTAAATTTCCCCCGCAAACGCTTTTAAATTTCTAACGTTTTAAACTAGCAAGATATATAATTGCCTTATGAAAAAGGCGAATAATTTAAGCAAATTTGATAAAAAGGCGCTAAAGCTCCTCTTTGCGGTACTTTTCGTGCCGTTCTTCGTCTCACTCGTTTTTATCTATGAGTTATCGGTGTATGACCGCTCGCGCGAGCTGCCCGCGGACGCGCAAAAGATCGGCCGCAGCGATTATTATAATATCGGCGGCAAAATTTACCTACGCTCTTGGAACCTCGCTCCCTACGAGCTAGAGGGCGAGGCGGACGCGGCGAGCTTTCGCGCGCTTGATACCGGCAGATACTCCTACACAAACGTCGGAATGGACGACAACCGCGTATTTTGCGGCGCTCGCAAGATGTCGGGGCTAGATCCCGCCCGCACGCAAAAGATCGGAGCTCGCTACTACAGCGACGGGCGCGTGAGCTATTTCTGCTCGGACGTCACGCAGCGCACGGGCGGCGCGATAAGCTACATTTATAAAGTGTTTTTACATGCGTTCGGGCTCTCAAAATGGCCGCAGGAATACAACTACCCATACGCTAGACTCGATACTAGCGCGCCCATATCGCCTCTGACGGATAGCCCTTACGTCGCAACCGATGGCGAGCGGGTATTTTACGAGGGTAAAATTTTAGCTGGTGCCGACGCAAAAAATCTAAAACAGATAAGGCGAAAAATCATATACGAAGATGGCCCCGAGCTGCCCGCGCACTTTCGCCTGATCGATAATTGGCTAAGCGACGGACGCAGCGTTTATAAGGGCGGCGAGAGGCTAAATTTCACGCCTAGCGAGCAGATGTATCTCGTGGAGCCAAACGCTGGTATAGAGTTTCTTTTTGATCCCGCTACGGGCGCGGTGTTTATGGACGGCGAGAGATTTGATGCTGCAAACGAGCCCTATACGCCGCTAAATTTTCAGAGCGGCCACCAGAAATACATGCTGTTTGCGAGCAAAAACGGCATATTTTATCTAAGCAGGGATAAAATTTTAAATCGTCCGCGCGCTAGTGGCATTGAGGGCTGGATAAAAGACGCATTTTGGTACGTTTATTATAAATTTGGCGCAGACGCCAGCTCGCTAAGTGCGCTAAAAAGGGCGGGCGATAATCCGTTTAAAGGCACCGTGCGGCAGATCTCGGAAAAGCTTTTTAAGGACGACGCGGGATTTTATTATCTAAATTTTTACTCGCATAGCGTTTACGTCACGGGTCGCAGCGGCAGGCATCTGGATAAGCGGACGAATTTTATCGATCTGCGAAAGATCACGTTAGACGTGCATGATGATGAGGTGATGGCGCAGATCGCGGACGAGGCGGCGCGAAACCCCGAGATGTCGCAGCCGGTCTTTACCGCGCAGGACGTGGAGTATGAAAACGGCGCTGCATTTTATATGTATTGCCTTGGGGCGGTTTTATTGCTTGGCGCTTGGATTTATAATTATCTTAGAAAGCGTAGCTTGCGGCGCGGTTAAATTTACCCCAAATTTGCTCTAAATTTACAACCTTTCTTACCGATTTATTACGATTTCTAGTTAAAATTGCAGTGAAAAAAATCAAAAGGAAATCCAATGGAAAACAAAATCATAAACAGCGTGAGGGGCGGCTTTTGGACGAAGCCCGTCATCATTTTCGTCTTGCTTTTGCTACTACTTATCCCGCTAGGTTTCATCAGCTCGATGATTTCTGATCGCGCCTACGTCAAGCGCACCGCCGAGGAGTCCATCATGCAGCCAGTCGGCGGCGAGCTTAGGATCGAGGGCGTTTTGATCTCGGTGCCGTACAAAAAACAAGCGGCCGCATATAACGAAAACGGCGTACCTACGGTATCGCAGACAACCGAGCAGATCATGATAGCGCCGCAGTCCTATGAGCTATCGACCCAGCTAAATCCGCAGTATCTAAAGCGCGGTATCTTTAGCGTGCCCGTTTTTAACGGCGAAGTCGCGCTAAAAGCCAAATTTGCGCCGCTAAATTTCGAGCAGTTAAATATCGCGGAAAGCGACGTTTTGCTAGGCGAGGCGACGCTGATTTTGGGCGTAGGCAGCAAAAAGACCTTTACCGCATTTCCCGCGCTAAAAGCAAACGGCCAAGATCTCGCGCAGTCTTTTGCGCCGCCTAAATACTCGCCCTTTGCCCAAAGCGTCCACTACAAACTACCCGCAAATTTAGCAAACAGCGGCTTTGAGCTAGCGGGCGCGCTATCTATGCAAGGCGGACAGAGCGCGAGCTTCGTTCCCGTCGGGCAGGATAATAAATTTGACGTAAAATCCTCGTGGAGCTCGCCGTCTTTTAGCGGCGGCTGGCTGCCTAAATCGCGCGAAGTTACTAGCAGCGGCTTTAACGCGCAGTGGGAGATCTCGGGCCTTAGCACCGGCGTCCCGCAGGCGTGGATCATGGACGGCAGGCGCGAGATGGGGCTAGAGGGCGTCGAGGCTAGCTTCATCAGCCCCGTAAACAACTACTCGCTCATCGCGCGCTGCGTGACCTACGCGATCTTGTTTTTAGCGGTGCCGTTTTTGGCGATCTTTTTGTGCGAAATTTACAGCCGCGCCCGCATCCACCCGATCCAGTACCTACTCATCGGGGCCGCCGACGTGCTGTTTTACCTGCTCGTGCTCTCGTTTTCGGAGCATATTAGCTTTTTAGCTAGCTATCTCATCGCGGCCGCAGCCGTGTGTGCGACGATACTTTTTTACGGCTCGGCGATCTTTCGGGCGCGCAAATGGGGCGTATTTATCGCGCTCGTGCATGCGGTTAGCTACTGCTTGCTCTACGGTATCTTGCAGTCCGAAGACTACGCGCTTTTGATGGGCAGCGTGATGATATTTGCGGTGATAGCGCTGGTGATGTATTTGACCAGGAAGATAGACTGGTACGAAAGCGGGCTGAAAATTTAGCTTTTTTGGCTCGTCTCGCGAGCGCTTTTCCGAGATTTCGCAAAATTTTCGCTCCGCAGGCTATATGCCTAGCGCACGCTCAATTTTGCTTCAAAACTCGAAAAATCATCTCGCGATACTTCGCCTTGTCGTTTTACGTTCAAATTTGAAGTCAAATTTGGCTAAATTTGCAAATTTGAGTCGCCGAGACCCGCATCGCAAAAATGTTAAACTAAAAAATGTGCGGCGCGACAGCGCCAAATTTAACCTGCACGCAGCGCAGCAACATCTCACGTCGTAGGGGTTGGGGGATCGTTAAGGGGGAAGGGAGCGACTTCGTAATTTAAGCCCCTTCCCCCTTAACAATAAAACAAGATACTTTCAAGCATTGTATCAAATTTAAAAACCAAATTTAGCATTATAAAGATGCAGGTCTCGGCGGATAAAATTTAAAAATTTATCCGAATTTAACGCTATAATCACGCTCGTTTTAAAAACGCACAAATTTAAAGGATAAAAATGAAAAATTTTCTCGCGCTATTTTTGGCGCTTAGCTTTGCCGCTTCGTCGCAGGCATTTGGCGGCGAAAAACCGAGCTCGACAAAGCAAAACGCTCAAATTTTACCCCCGAGCGAGCTAAAATTTACCCCGCGACCAAAGCTAAAAGGCAAGCAAACGGGCGAGCTTGAGATGAGGTTTAGCTACGACGTAGAAAGGACGGGCGAGTACGATCCGGAAAGCCGCCTAGAGCTAAACAACGTCTATGAGCGTATCTATACTCCGGACGGCGAGACGCTGTTTTACGGCAGGCTATACGGTTACATCAAGCCGCCCTTGCATCACCCGCAAAAGCAGATCGTCAAATTTATCAAAAGCGGCCAAGAGCGCTGGATCGAGATAGATTTTTATCATGCGGACGGTATGCATAGCGGCACGCTGCAGCTGTGCTTGTGGGACGATATAAACGTCGAAGTCAAGGAGGCTTTTGACGAAGGCAACGTCGCCGGGCTATACAAATCGAGCAATAAATTCGACGTGATGCTGGGTATCTTTTCCGATAACAATAACTTCTCCTACGCTAGCGACGGCAAACCTCGCCAAAAGCACTTTATCACGGTGCGCTCGGGGCCTAAGGAGGATTACTACGAAAACTACGACGAAAACGGTGCGATAGACAACACGAGCTATCAAAAAGACACGGTATTTATCTGGATAAAGACGTTTTATCCAAACGGCCGACTAAAGTCGCTTAACGACTACGAAAATAAGATCGAGCGGGAGTATGATGAGAGGGGGAAGATAATAAGAGACGAGAAATTTTAAATTTGCGGCTCGTCTCGCGAGCGCTTTTCCGAGATTTCGCAAAATTTTCGCTCCGCAGGCTATATGCCTAGCGCACGCTCAATTTTGCTTCAAAACTCGAAAAATCATCTCGCGATACTTCGCCTTATCGTTTTACGTTCAAATTTGCAAATTTCGGCTTCAAATTTTACTCGCTGAGACCTGCACCTTAAAAACATCAAAATTTGGACTCAAAAACTCGCGACGCTTTGCGTCAGCAAAGCTATGTCGCCGCCTTAAAAGCGTCGTAGGGGGAGGGGGATTAAAGGGGGTGGGGAGCGACTTCGCCATTTAAGCCCCCACCCCCTTTACAATAAAGTAAAAAACAACCTTAGACGGTTGTTTTTTACGCAAGGAAGCCAAACTAGCAATGTTAAATTTGATCAAGTCAAATTTAACACCCTAAAGGTGCAGGTCTCGGTGGGTCAAATTCGGCTTCGTCGCAAATTTACGGCAAGCGATTTGCGTGCGTATTTTGCCGCCTTTGCGAAGAAGCCGGCCGAATTTATAACCGCGAAAGCAAAAAGCGGTAAAATGCGCTAAAAAAGGAAAATTTACAAAATGAGCGAAAATTTACGACATAGCGGCGCGGGCGGGTTGATTTTGGGCATAGAAAGCAGCTGCGACGATAGCTCGGTAGCGCTGCTTG
Organism: uncultured Campylobacter sp.; assembly: GCA_963528245.1. Taxonomy (GTDB): domain Bacteria; phylum Campylobacterota; class Campylobacteria; order Campylobacterales; family Campylobacteraceae; genus Campylobacter_A. The sequence goes on from CAURWB010000048.1 coordinate 11,366, forward strand.
ATATCGAGACGCTGGAGCTAAAATTTCACAAAAAAATATCACAGGATGCCGAGCACTGCGCATTTGGCGGAGTGGTACCGGAGTTAGCCGCACGCTTGCATACGGCCGCGCTGCCTAAAATTTTAGAACAGATTAAGCCCGAGCTACCCCGCGTCAAAGCCGTCGCCGTCACGAATGAGCCCGGGCTATCCGTGAGCCTAGTGGGCGGCGTCGCGATGGCAAAGGCGCTCGCCTCGTCACTGCGCGTGCCGCTAATTGCGGTAAATCACCTCGCGGGACACGTGTATTCGCTATTTTTGTCGCAGGAGGCGCGGCTGCCTGCGGGCGTGCTGCTAGTTAGCGGCGGGCACACGATGGTGCTAGATATCGGCGCGGACGGGGCTGTGAGCGTGCTAGCCGCGACGATGGACGATAGCTTCGGCGAGAGCTTTGACAAGGTCGCAAAGATGCTGGGGCTTGGGTATCCGGGCGGCGTAGCGGTCGAAAAGGCGGCGCAGGGCGGGCGCGAGAGGTTTAAATTTACCGTACCGCTGCTGGGCGATGCGCGTACGGCGTATAGCTTCTCGGGGCTCAAAAATCAAGTCCGCGTCGAAACCGAAAAGCTCGCCGAAAGCGGAAATCTGGGCGCGCAGGAGATCGCCGATATCTGCTTTGCCTTTGAAAATACGGCTTGCAAGCACATTTTAAACAAGCTAGAAAAGATCTTTGCCGAGCGTAAATTTGAGCGTTTTGGCGTCGTGGGCGGAGCGAGCGCGAACCTAAATTTGCGCTCCCGTTTGCAAGCTCTATGCGATAAATACGGCTGCGAGCTCATCTGTGCGCCGTTAGAGTTTTGCTCCGATAACGCCGCGATGATCGCGCGCGCGGGACGCGAAAAGTACCTGCGCGGCGAGTTTGCGGGGCTTGATCTGCAGGCTAGTCCTAGAAGCGAGCTAACGAGGATTTAGACTTGGCTTTTAGTCGAAAATTGCTTTTTGGCTCAAATTTGGCGATTATTACCCCAAATTTAGCTTTTTGTGGCGCTGTTGCGAGCGGGCGAGTATAAAGCACGGCAAATCTAAATTTGGCGTGATGAGCTAAAAGCGCCAAATTTATAGAATCTAAAATCGTTTCGCTAAAAAAATACCGCAACAATCGCCGCAAACGCTAAGACTGAATAAATTAAGATTTTGTCTATGCTTATATTTGCGCCGACTTTTCGCTCGTAAAATACGCTTAATTTGTATTCTGAGCTCTTAAGCGTGCGCCATGCCGCAACAACCGCCATAACTAAAAGCAGCGAGCAAAATTCTCGCGACGGCAAGTCTCTAAAATCCTCCAAAAATAAAATGGTCGCAAGAAGCGTCGCCAAGCAAAACAGCATAAAAAATATCCAGCTCAAAGCGATGAAAAATACGGCGTCCATTTTGCAATCTATGCCGTGATTTTTATATGCTGCGACCCTAAAGCCGATATAAACGGCAAGCAATGCGCAAGATAGTATCATGAGCGGGTTAAATAGCGCAGAAAACGTCATTTAGCCGGTCTTCGCGCCCAAGATAGACGCCATGGGCGCAAAAAAGTAACGAAGGCGCAAAAGTAAAAAAGGATAAATAAAATTCTAGCCTGGAAAATGACGCTAAGAACTGATTTTATGATTTTTAACAATTGTTTCCTTTAAATGTTTGGCGACTTAGGGCTTGAAATTTGACTACGATTTTAGCTAAATTTTAAATGAAATTTATCGACTCTCGTCTAGCGGGTCTTAAATTCGGCGTTGCTATATAATGTATTTACTCGAGCCGTTTAAATTTGAAATGCGGCGAGTCGCCTTTTGGTTTATAAATTTAGCTCTTTTATCGCTCGTAAAATTTCATCCTCGCGGTCTAAAAAATCCTTTGCGATAACGATAAATTCGTTATTTTTTAGCGAGGCTGCGTCGTAGATCGGCTCTTTTAGCGTCGCTAGATCGATCATCTTTGCGCCCGCCCCCGCAGCGATCATCTCGCCCGCAGCGTTGTCCCAGATAGAGCTTGGCGAGTAGCGCATGTAAGCGCCCGCTAGATTTTCGGCGATGCGGCAGTATTTGATCGCCGAGCTTAGCCGAGTGATGCCCAAATTTAGGGCGGTTGCGAGCTTGGCGGCCGTTACGTTTTTGCCGCGTTTGCCGCTGATTATCGTTTGCGGCGCACGCTCTTTTGCGGCTAGAGTTTGCGGGATAAACGCGCCGTTTTTATAGAGCTCTTTTTGCGTTGGCTCGCCCTTTGCCGCACTATAAATTTCGCCGGTAACGGGCACATAGATGACGCCCAAAACGGGGCGCCCGTCCTCTATGAGTGCGATACAAACGCAAAACTCGCCGCTACTTTCGATAAAGTCCTTTGTGCCGTCTAGTGGGTCGATGAGCCAAAACGTCTGCGCGGACTCGCCCAAAATCTTTTCCTCCGAGCAAATTTGGATTTGCGAGCTTTTTAGTGTTTCAAATATCGCGGCGTTTGCCGCAAGATCAGCCGAGGTCACGGGCGAATGATCGGTTTTTAAATTTACCTCAAAATTTGAGGCGTTTTTATTGCGCGCGATTTCGCTCAAGGTCGAGCGGGTCGCTAAAATATCGTCGTCAAAGCCCTTGTGGGCGTAAAATTTCATTATCTCGTCGCCTGCTTTGATGGCTGCAAGCTTGGCTAAGCGTAATAGTTCGTTTAAATTTTGCATTTTTGTTTCTTTTTGCTGTATTTTTAATATTTTGATTTTTCTTGTTAAGGGGGAAGGGGCTTGAATTACGAAGTCGCTCCCTTCCCCCTTAACAATCCCCCAACCCCTACGACGTGAGATGTGGCGACGCTGCTTTGCTGCCGCAAAGCGTCGCGAGTTTCGTAAATTTTGATGGAGTTAAATTTATAAATTTGAGCTCAAATTTGAACGTAAAACAACAAGGCGAAGTATCGCGAGATGATTTTTCGAGTTTTGAAGCAAAATTGAGCGTACGCTAGGCAATGTAGCCTGCAGAGCGAAAATTTTACAAAATCAAGCAAAGATACTCGTGAGACAACGCGCTATTTCGGCGTTCTGTTCGTCTCGCCCACGTACAGCTGTCTTGGCCTCACGATCTTGATACTCTCCTGCTCTTTTAGCTCTATCCACTGACTGATCCAGCCCGGGATCCTGCCGATGACGAAAATAACCGCAAACATATCGTTTGGTATGCTAAGTGCCTTTAAAATCAGTCCCGAGTAAAAATCGACGTTCGGGTAGAGGTTGCGCGAGATGAAATACTCGTCGTTTAACGCGATCTCTTCGACCTTTTTGGCGATTTTTAGAAGCTCGCTGTTTATGCCGATCTCGTCAAATAGCCGGTCGCACATAGATTTTAGCACCTTGGCGCGCGGATCGAAGTTTTTATACACGCGGTGACCGAACCCCATCAACCTAAACGGATCGTTTTTGTCTTTGGCGCGGGCGATGTATTTATCGACGTTTTCGACCGAGCCGATCTGCTCTAGCTGGCGGATGACGCCCTCGTTCGCGCCTCCGTGAGCCCAGCCCCATAGCGCTCCGATACCCGCAGCGATACATGCGTACGGGTGCGCGTGCGTCGAGCCTACGGTGCGTACGGTCGTCGTGGAGGCGTTTTGCTCGTGATCGGCGTGCAGCATAAAGACCGTATCAAGAGCCTTAACTTCGATCGGACGCAAATTTACGTGCTCGTACGGATAGCTCCTCATCATGTAGAGGAAATTTTCCGTAAAGCCGCGGTCTAAATTTGGATAAATGATAGGCAGTCCGCGAGAAAATCTATAAGAAAATGCCGCTATGGTCGGGATCTTCGCGATTATTCGCATCGCCATCTCGTGATACTCCTCGGGCTTGTCCATATTTAGGTGGTCGGAGTAAAACGCAGAAAGCGCCGCCACCGCCGCCTGCAGGATCGCCATCGGGTGCGCCTTATCCGGAAATGCGTCAAATAGTTTCATCATGCCCTCGTGGATGAAACTGCGCTTTTTAAGCTCGAGTTTAAAGGCATCGTACTGCTGATCGTTGGGTAGCTCCCTGTTTAGCAGTAGATACGCCACGTCGATGAAGGTTTTGTGCTCGGCGAGATATGCGATGTCGTAGCCGCGGTACATCAGCTCGCCTTTTAGCCCGTCGATGTAGGTTATCGTGCTCTTGCACATCGCCGTCGAGCTGTAGCCGCGGTCAAACGTAAACATCCCCGTATCGCTAAAAAAGGTCGAGATGTCGATGACGTCGGGCCCCATGGTGCCATGAAGTATCGGAAAGTCGTAGCTTTTGCCGTTTCTGTTGTCGGTTAACGTAACCGTATCGCTCATCTTAGCTCCTTTGTAAATTTGATTTTACGCTCATTAAAATTTTAATACATATCGTGACTATTATAGCCTGAGTTAGGCTTGCTAGTATGAAAGAGAAGTAAAAATTTTCATTTATGCCGCCTGATTTGTAGGCTATGGTAGCAACGGCGATGAGAAGCGTCAGCGGCATCGAGTGCGATAGCGCGAAAAGTACGGTATTTTTTAGCCCAAGGATGTTTAAAAACACAGTGCTAGCCGCTAGTCTAAAGCCTATCATGACGCCCGTTATCAGCATCGCGTTGCGCACGACCCCGTCTATCATAAAGGCGTTAAGCTTAAACGTCGAGCCGATGTGGACGAAAAAGGTCGGCACCAAAAAGCCGAAGCCAAAGCTAGCAAGCTTGTGCGGGAGGTCTTTTTTGTGATCGAAAAACGTCGCGATAAAGGTCCCCGCCACAAACGCGCCGAAAGCTATCTCTAAATTTAAATAAAGCATAAGCGCGATGATGCCGAAAAACAGCGCCATACACAGGCGGATGTCTTTTTCCGAGTTGTCGTAGTGGGGCATAAGGATGACGCGCAGCTGCGGATACCACCAAAATAGCACGTTTAGCGTCTTGTACCCGATCACCGCCGCGGCTAAAAATCCGCTCAAATATATGATCGAAAACGCCAGCTCGCTACCCGCGCCAAATTTCATATACGCGCCGACGAAGGTTAGCAGCGTGATGCTCACGACCTCTCCGATGGAGCCTACGAGCATGCTGATGTTTAGCCACTCCTCGTTTTTGCCGTACTCCTTAAATAGCGTAAATATCATACCCACGGCCATCAGCGGCACGATGAGGATAAAAAGGCGGTTTAGATCAAACGAAAACGTGAGCAGCGCCGCGAGCAGGTAAAGTATCGCCAGATAGATGACGCCCGTTTTTAGGATCTTTTTATCTATCGTGAAAAATAGCTTGAGATCGACCTCCGTGCCCGCTAAAAACATGAGGTAGAAAAAGCCGACTTCGCTCACGATTTTAAACATTTCATTGTGCCCGATAAAGCCGAAATATCCCGCTACCGAACCCAAAATAATCTCCACGGGCGCGATAGGGATGCGTAAAATTTTAGAAAAATACGGCG
>CAURWB010000049.1:0-15994 GCA_963528245.1 uncultured Campylobacter sp.
TCTCGCCTTTTGTTATACGAGTCCAAGGCACGCCCCAAGCGGCTAGCTCGCGGATAGCCTTAGGCGCAGTTTGACAAAACATACGTGCAACTTGCTGATCACAGCCCCAGTCGCTACCTTTTACCGTGTCGGCAAAGTGCACATCCTCGTTGTCGCCTTCGCTCATTTTTGAATTTCCTAAAGAGGCTTGCATACCGCCTTGCGCAGCCGCAGAGTGCGAGCGCTTAACCGGAATTAGGCTTAAAACTACCGTACTTAGCCCCTTTTCTCCAGCGGCAACGGCAGCTCGAAGCCCCGCTAGACCGCCTCCGATAACTAATGCATCATAATATTTTACGTTCATTTTTTAAAGCTCCTTTTCCTAAAGACTGATCCACACGAAATCGGCGATCAGCGCGATGACCGCGAGCACTCCAAAAACAGCAAATATCGCGGTTTTGGCTTTATTTCTTTTTGCGAACATCTCTTGTTTGTTTACTCCGTCGATACTTACCCATTTTACATATAGGCGGTACATTCCCACGCTAGCGTGAACAACCATAAATAAAAGTAGAGCGAAGTAGAAAATTTCTAGTTGATGAAATGCAGCCGCTGATTTATCGGCAGTGATGTGCCCGCCGAAGATTATATCGACTAGGTGCGCGCTAGCTGCGAAAAATAGAGCAAAACCGGTCAAAAACTGAAACCACCAAAGCGTAGTGTCAAGATGCTTCATGCGGTCTTTGTGACCTCTAAACATGATGTATTGTCTGTAGTTTGCAGGGAATTTTCTCATCGCTAAAAATGCGTGAGCGATAAAAACGACGAATATTATCGCAGCGATAACGTTAGTGATCCACCATGTAGCCTCGCCGAATAAAAATTTAGCCTCCGCAAAACCTACAACGGCGTTAAATGCGCCCTTGCCGAATAAAATGGTAGAGGTAAATACCATGTGACACAAAATAAAACAGGCCAAAATCAGTCCCGTTATACTTTGCCATCTGTCCCAAACGGCAGGAGTACGACTTTTTTTCGTATCCGCTTGCCTACCTAAGAAGCCCTCGATTAGCCCACTCATGAGCCCTCCTATAAAATTGAAATAAATTATCATAACTTAAGAGAAAATTAAATTATGATACTAGAAAAACGGTGTAATAGTATCGCAAATTACTTTAAAAACCTTTTAAAATTTTGTATATTTTTTATTTAAGATAATATAAAGGAAAATGCCGCACGCAAACATTAAAAAGGATAGTATCTGCCCCATAGATAAATTTAAAAACACAAAGCCGATGCCGAAATCAGGCTCCCTAAAGAACTCGCAGACAAATCTGGCAAAGGTATAAAGTATGGCATAAAGAGCGATGAGTTCGCCGTCAAATTTTTTAAATTTTCTATAAACAAAAATGATAGCAAAAACCGCAAGCCCTTCTAAAACGGCTTCGTAAATTTGCGACGGATGGCGCATCTGTCCCGCGACGTTGATCGCCCATGAGACGTCCGTGATACGACCGAAAAGCTCTTGATTTAAAAAATTTCCTATGCGGCCGAAAAAATATCCAAGCGGAATACTAAGCGCGACGAGATCCAAAAGCTGCCACAAATTTTGCTTAAATTTACGGCAAAAAGCCCACGTCGCTATCAAAAACCCGATCACCGCGCCGTGATAGCTCATACCGCGGATACCGACAAATTCGCCGTTGTGAAAGGGATTAAAAATCTGCCAAGGATGAGTTAGATAATAAACGGTATTTGGATCGTAAATGACGATGTAGCCAAGCCTTGCGCCCAGTATCACGCCGATTTCCACCCAAAAGAAATAGTTATCAAGCAGCGAATTTGAAATTTGCATATTATCGCGCTTGACGATAAATTTAGCCACGCCAAGCGCCACGAGCAGCGCTAGGACGTACATTATCCCGTACCAGTGCACCTTGATGCCAAACAGCTCAAACGCGACGGGATCAAAATTTATATAAAAATCGTTCCACCAACTCATCTAGGTACGACTTTGACTTTTAGCGTATTTTCGATGCCGCTCGCAAAATCCTCGAAAAGATAGCCCATAGCGCGGTAAAATTTACTTTTTGCTTCGTTTTGCAGGATGGGGGCCAGCTTTTTGGCATACGGTAGCAGATATGAGCTTAGCAAAACGCCTAAAATTTCCTTCGTCTGTTCGTCTTGTTTTAGCTCGACGACAGAGGAGAAAAACGAAAGCTCGTTTGTTAGGCTATCAAGCGCGCTGACGTTTAAATTTGGGCTAAATTTGCACTTTTTGTAAAAGCCCTCGAGCCGTGCCTTGTCGCCCTCGAAAAAAAACTCCGCGTTAAAATATTTTTTCAAATTTGCAAAGTCTTTCGCGATCTCTTCGATGCTTTCGCCTTTTATCGACTCCTCGTATAGCGCGCGCCCTTTGGCGTTTGCTTCGCTATCGTTCGTGATTATCCATTTTGGATTTTTATTTAGCTCACTAAAAAGCTTCGCGCTCGGCGGCAGAGCGAAATTTAGCGCAAATATCCTTGCGATCACGGCGTAAAATTTACCCAAATTCATCGTTTTCCTTTGTGTTTTTTTGCGGGATTTTACAAAATTTAGGCTAAATTTTAGATTTGCTTAAATCGTAATCTGATCGAATTTAACACGACAGTAACCGAGCTAAAGCACATCGCCGCAGCCCCGTAAACAGGCGTTAGCATGAGTCCTAACGGCGCCAAAACTCCGGCCGCGACGGGGATGCAAACAGCGTTATAAACAAACGCCCAAAACAAATTTTGTTTTACCGTTTTCATCGTCTCGTTGGCCAAATTTATCGTAGAGACCGCGCTTTTTAGGTCATTTTTTACTAGCACTACGTCGCCCGCCTCTTTTGCGATGTCTGCGCCGCTACTCATCGCGATGCCAGCATTTGCTTGTTTTAGCGGGGCGGCGTCGTTGATACCGTCGCCGACAAACAGCACTCCACCCTCTTCTTGCAGGTGTTTTATGGTTTCAAATTTTTCATTAGGCAACATGCCGGCAAAGACCTTTTCTACGCCTAGCTTGCCAGCCACGTTTTTAGCGGTAAAGGCGTTATCTCCGGTTAGCATTACGGTCGTTACGCCGGCGTTTTTTAGGCTTTGGATAGCCTGCGCGGCGTCCTCTTTTACTGTGTCGCCAAGCGCTATAAATCCAACATAAATTTTATCCACGGCAGCGAGTACTACGCCGTTTCCTTCGTTTTGTGCTTTGGCGATTTGCTCTTTAGCCTGCGCGCTTATTTCTACGCCAAGCTCGCTTAAAAAGGCCTCGTTGCCCGCTATCACGCTATCATCGTCGCTCTTTACGCCGCGTCCGGCGATATTTTCAAAGCCCTTTTCGTCGCCTAAAATTTTAAGGCCGAGCTCGTTTGCGTATCTAACGATAGCGGCTGATATCGGATGCGAGCTTTTGGCCTCTAGCGCGGCGATTTTGGCTAAATTTTCATCGTTTATATCTGTAAAATTTACCGAAATTTCGCCCTTAGTTAGCGTGCCCGTTTTATCAAATACCGCGTATTTCACGCCGCCTAGAACCTCTAAAACTTCTGGGTTTTTGATCAGGATTCCGTTTTTAGCGCCTAGAGATAGCGAGGAGACGATAGCTATCGGGGTAGCGAGCCCCAGCGCGCAAGGACACGAGATAATGAGCACGCAAACCGCGCTTAGCACGCCTTGTAGCGCATTTCCCGTAAGCGCAAACCACGCAAGAAACGTAACGACGGCGATAGCGATCACGCTAGGCACGAAGATATTTGCCACGCGGTCGGCAAAGCGGCTAATAGTCATCTTTTTGCTCGACGCATCGCTTAAAAGCTCTAAAATTTGCGACAAAAGCGTTTGATTAGCGAGCTTTGTAACCTTTACGTTGATGTAGCCGTTTAAATTTATCGTTCCGGCATTGACCTCGTCGCCTTGTTTTTTATAGACGGGCAAGCTCTCGCCCGTTAGCATCGAGGTATCGATCTCTGCGCCGCCGTTTATCACGACTCCGTCGCAAGGCACCGCGTAGCCACTCTTTACGACCGCGACGTCGCCTATTTTTAGGCTCACGGCATCCACTTCCAGCGCGCTGCCGTCTTTTTGTAGTACGAGAGCGGTCTTTGGCGACATATCCATGAGCGATTTTATATAATCCCCCGCGCGGGATTTTGAGCGCTCTTCTAAAAATTTACCAAGCAGCACGAAAGCCGTTATCATCGACGCGCCAGAAACGTAGAGGTGGCGCATGTTTTCGGGTAGGTGCTCGCCCGCGATAAAAACCCCCAGCGAATACGCAAACGCCGTGCTTGTTCCCAGCGCGACGAGTACGTTCATGTCGAAATTTTTATTTTTTAGCGCGCCGTAAGCATGGATGAAAAAATCCCGCCCGCACGTAGCTATCGTGATAAAGGCAAGCGCCAGCATAATAGCTGATTTTGCCACACTTGGCTGCTCGCTCATCTCAAGTGCCATGATTACCGCGCTAAAGGCTGCAGCGGCTAGGAAATTTCGGCGTAAATTTAAGATATGCTTCTCGCGTTTGGCTTCAAATTCCGCCAAATCTTTGGCCACGCCGTAGCCTAGTTTTTTTATTTTTTCCTCTATCGCGGCTTGTACTTCGGCGCTTTCTATGATAAATTCACCCGAGCCGTTTGCAAAGCTGACCTTCGCATCTATCACGCCCGAGATCTTTTTAGTTACGCGCTCGATGGCGTTTGAGCAGTTTACGCAGGTCATGCCCGCGATGTTTAGTTTGATATTTTGCATCAAATTTTCCCTATGACGCTAAATCCCAAATCATCCAGCTCCTCTTTAAATTTCGCCTCGTCCTTGCCGTCTAGATTTACGCTCACGACCTTTGGCTCTACGCTTAGATCGACCTTTATCTCGCCGTATTCGTCGCCAAGAGCGTTTTTTATGGTATTTGCGCAGTTTTCGCAGTGGATATTAGCAACCCTAAATTTAGTCATTTTATCTCCTTTATCATATGGTAGTATTTGTGAGAATTTATTATCATTTCGCAGTCGGCTTTAAAGCCCAAACGCTCGTAAAAAGCCATAGTTTTGGGCTTTTTTTCATCGACGATGAGGGCTACTTTTTTGATATTTCGTTTTGGTGCTAGGGTAAAGATAAATTTGATCAGCTCTTTTGCGATGCCTCTTCCACGAAATCTCTCGTCCACGGCTAGACTATCTATATATAGCTCATCCGCAAAGCACTCCATCTGCGGAAATTTATTTAAACCAAGCTCTCGCAAATGCGTCCTAATGGGCCCATCTAGCGCATCGATCTCGCCTCCGTAGTAAGCGCAAATCGCCCCTGCGATCTCGCCGTCAAATTTGAAAACGAATACGTTGTTGTAGCTTAGGCGGTTTATCTCGCTGCGAAAAAATTTATGCAAAATTTCATCGCTCTTAGCGGGATCGCTCACGCCGCTAAGCGTAAAAGCGATGTCCTCCATGGCTAAATTTAACAGCTCTATGCAGCGCGCGGCGTCGTCTTTTTGGGCATTTAAAATCATACGCGGATTATAGGACTTAAAGCTAAATTTTTTGCTAATACGCTCAAAACCTCGCGTTTTTAAAAAAATGCAAAATTTTTTTAGATATAATTGGGCAAAAATTTTTAAAGGAACGAAATGGGACGAGCGTTTGAATATAGGCGCGCCGCGAAAGAAGCGCGCTGGGACAAGATGAGCAAGGTTTTTCCAAAACTCGCAAAGGCCATAACCGTGGCAGCTAAAGAGGGCGGCACCGAGCCTGATATGAACCCAAAACTCCGCGCCGCAATAGCTGCAGCCAAGGCGCAAAATATGCCAAAAGACAACATCGACGCGGCGATAAAACGCGCCAGCGGCAAGGATAGCGCTGATATCAAGACGATATTTTACGACGGCAAGGGCGCGCACGGCGTGCAGATCATCGTCGAGTGCGCTACCGATAACCCGACTCGCACGGTCGCCAACGTCAAGGCGATATTTAGCAAAAACGGCGGCGAAATCCTGCCTAGCGGAAGCTTAAATTTCATGTTTACGAGAAAGAGCGTTTTTGAGCTCGATATGCCGGCAAAAGAGCTTGACGAGATCGAGCTAGAGCTCATCGACTTTGGTCTAACCGAGATCGAGGAAGAAGACGGCGTGCTCTATATCTACGGCGATTACGCAAGCTTCGGAACTCTTAGCGAAGGTATCGAAAAGCTAGGCCTAGAGGCTAAAAAGGCCAGCCTGCAATACATCGCAAACTCGCCGGTAAGCCTAGACGAAGAGCAGATGAACGAGCTAGAAAAACTACTCGATAAGCTTGAAGACGACGACGACGTACAAGCGGTTTATACAAATATCGAATAAATTTAAGGAACAAAATGAGAAACGACGAACTAAAAATCTACGACATCGACGCGGCCGAGCTTGCTAAGCTCAAATTTGCCGTGATCCACACGGAAAAGGGCGATATGAAGCTCGAGCTCTACGGCGACGAAGCACCGCAAGCGGTGACGAATTTTGCCACTCTTGCTAAAAGCGGCTTTTACGACGGGTTAAATTTCCACCGCGTGATCCCAAATTTCGTAATCCAGGGCGGCTGCCCGCACGGTACGGGCACCGGAGGGCCGGGCTGGCGCATCAAATGCGAGTGCGTAGGCCAAAAACACAAACACAAACGCGGAACCCTATCCATGGCGCACGCGGGTCGCGATACCGGCGGCAGTCAGTTTTTCGTCTGCCACAGCGCACAGCCGCACCTTGACGGCGTACATACGGTGTTTGGCCAGATCGTGGACGAGCCGAGCCTAAAGACTCTAGATAGCGTCAGACAAGGCGACAAGATAAATTCAATCGAAATTTTAGAGAGTTTGTAAAATTTGATGAAATTTGCGGCGGCGGGTAAAATTTGACCAAAAATCGCCGCGATTTTATCTTTTTATATAAATTTATTTGTTAAAATACCTTTTTAATAATTTTTAAAGGACACCTCTTGAACCCAAGCGTTTCAAACGCGGCAAAACCGCAAAAACCTTTTCTTATTAGAATGTTTACCAACCTAGCGTTTTGGGTGGTTTTCGGCATCGTTGCGGGCATCGTGGTCGGCATGATCTTCCCGGATCTAGGCATCGCGAGCAAGCCTGGCATCGACTACTTTATCAAAGCTTTAAAAGCCCTCATCGGACCGATCATTTTCCTCACGATCGTCTCAGGTATCATCGGACTTGAGAGTATGAAGGAGCTAGGCTCCATCGGACTCAAGGGTTTTATTTACTTTGAGGTCGTTAGTACCATAGCTCTTGCCGTTGGTATAATTTTCGGCGAGACGCTAAGACCGGGCCACGATATGCATCTTGACTACACGCAGCTTGATGCCTCTAGCGTAGAAAAATTCACGAGCCAAGCCTCAAACATAGACGCAAATAGCGGAATTTTAGCGCATACGCTTCATATTTTACGCGGCGCTGTACCGGTTGACGGTATTTTCCCTTATGTGCATCTGCTTGATCCGTTTATCAAATCAAACACGCTTCAAGTGCTATTTTTGGCGATCGTGACGGCCGTCGCGATTTCGTTTTTAAAGCACGACTATAAGAAGAAAATCCTAAGACCGCTTGAAATCGTTCAGCACTGGGTGCTAAAACTGCTTACGATTTTGATGCTATTTAGCCCGGTTGCGGCATTTTCCGCGATGGCGTTTTTGATCGGTAAATTCGGCATTAACTCGCTTTTAGGTATGCTTGAGCTACTTTTCGTTATGGCGATTGCGAGCTTGTTTTTTATATTCGTAGTTTTGGGCGTGATTTGCTATTTTGCGAAGGTTAATATCTTTAAATTTATGCGCTTCATCGCAAAAGAAGTCCTGATCGTGTTTGCGACTAGTTCCTCGGAGACAGCGCTAGCTCCGCTCATGCAAAAGCTAGAAGCCGCAGGTATCCACAGGGGCGCGGTCGGACTCATCATACCGACTGGATACTCGTTTAACCTCGACTGCACAAACATCTACCTATCGCTTAGCGTTATTTTCCTCGCTCAAGCCTTCGGTATCCCACTAACAGTCGAGCATTTGATACAAATTCTAGTCATCTTGATGGTAACGAGCAAGGGCGCCGTCGGTGTCACGGGCTCTGGATTTATCATACTTGCGGGTACGCTTGCCGCGCTTCCTAGCGCAGGTATCCCGGTCGTCACGGTTGCGGTGTTGCTTGGTGTGGATAAATTTATGTCCGAGATGCGCGCGGTCGGAAACCTCTGCGGTAACGCCGTAGGCTGCCTAATCATCTCGATCTGGGATAAAAAAGTAGATATGGAGAAATTCCGCTACGCACTCGATCACCCGGACGAGTTTCACTTCCATTCGTAAATTTAAGGCGGTGGGTTTTAGCCCACCGCCTTGCTCAAACTACACAAATTAAAATTCGTATTTAAACCCGACTATCCTGCCTTTGTAATCAAATTTGATCAAAAGCTCTTTGTCGAATTTAGCTACGATCTCGTCTTTGCCTTTTTTAAAAAATCCGCCCTTTTCGACATTTTCATCAAATTTGACTCCGTTAAATTCCAAAAAGCTTTTGATGAAAATTTTATGATCTACGTCGTGATTTTGTATGCAGCCGCTTGCTGTTTTGACAAACTCGTGCGCACTAAGAGGCTCAAAAAGCGAAGCCGGCGCGTCGGTGATAGCCACAAATGCGCAACCCTTATCGTGCCTGCAGCCATAGTAACATAAATTTTCGTCAGCGACTCCGCACGCGGCGATACATAGCGTATGACCGTTAAAGGTTTCATCCAGCTCAAAGCTCGGTTCGCTAAAAGCCTGCAAGCCCCACTCTAGCCCCGTGCGCAACACCTCCGCAGAAAACCGCGTCGCCTCCTCGCCAAAGTTATTTACGTTCGCGTGTCCCCACAGCCACGTGTCGCTCACGTTTGACTCGCTACCGATAAACTGTATCTTGTAAATTTGATCGCTGAAAGCTATCTCGCAGCTATCAAAATCCACGTTCCAGTCGAGGTTGCCGACGATATCCGCAAATCTACCTTGCACCGCAGCCATCTTACCCAGCGTCGCCGAAAAAACCTGATGAAAGTCCGAAAAATCGCTCACATAGCGTAAATTTCGCATTTTTGCTCCTTTAAATTTAGTTTGTGAATTATACCGATTAAATTTTAAACTTGCCCAAAAATATTAAAATTTTATTTTAAGCTTAATTAAAAGATAGTATAATTTCATAAATTTTATCTCAAATTTAGGAGCAAACATGGACATAGTCGAGAGATTTTTACGCTATACAAAGATCAACACAACGACAAACCGCGAAGCGGGCGCGGCGGGTGTGATGCCGTCAAACCCAACCGAGCACGATCTAGCAAAGCTGATAGAAAGCGAGCTAAAAGAGCTTGGCTTGCAAAACATAAAAAGGCGAGAAAATGCCATAACCACGGCCGTTTTGCCGTCAAATTCCTCTAAAAAGCTGCCGTCCGTGGCGTTTTTCGCGCACCTTGATACGAGCGCGGAGCAAAAAAACGACACAAAAGCCCAAATCGTGCGCTACGAGGGCGGCGACGTCACGCTAAATAAAGAACTAGGCATCGTGCTGAAACTTAGCGAATTCCCGGAGCTAGCGAACTACGTCGGAGACGACCTCATCGTGACAGACGGCACCAGCCTGCTAGGCGCGGATGACAAGGCAGCGATCGCCGCCATCGTAAACGCAGCGCAGTTTTTCATACAAAACCCGCAAATAGAGCACGGCGACGTGACGTTTGGCTTTTTACCCGACGAGGAGCAAGGCCTACGCGGAGCCAAAGCGATTGATATCTCGGAGATCAAGGCCGATTTTGCCTACTGCCTGGACTGCTGCGGTATCGGCGAGCTGATTTATCAAAACTGGAACGCAGGCGACGCGGTCGTGACTTTTACCGGGCAGTCCGCGCACCCGATGAACGCCAAGGGCAAGCTAGTAAATTCATTGCTACTCGCGCATAAATTTATCTCGATGCTACCCGGCGGCGAAGCACCCGAGTATACGGGCGGCGTCGAGGGCTACTACTGGGTCAAGGAGCTATCTGGCAACAGCGCAAAGACCGTGCTAAAGCTTGACGTTCGCGAATTTAACGAGGCAAAATACGCGCAGCGCATGGCATTTTTGCAAGATCTTGCCGACTCATTTGCTAAAATTTACGGCGCACACAGAGTGCAGATCAGCCTAAAAGACCGCTATAAAAACGTATTTAATTACCTCGAGGGCGGCGAAAACAGCCTACCCGTCGTCGCGGCAAAGCAGGCCTACACGCGCCTAAATATCGAGCCAAAAGTGATCCCAATGCGAGGCGGCTACGACGGCGCGGTGATCTCGGAAAAGGGCGTACCGTGCCCAAATCTCTTTACCGGCGCGCACAACTTTCACTCGATCTACGAGTACCTGCCGGTAAAATCGCTACGCGCGGCCAGCAACGTCATCTGCGAGATCGTAAAAATCATAGCAGAGAAATAAACCGGGTCAAATTTGAGGGCGACTTCGCTCTCAAATTTGCGTCTCGTCGCCCTCATATCGCTATTTTTACGCCACCCAGACCCGTCCCATTACGACGCTAGCCCAAATTTACGTCAAATTTAACCCTCTCGCCCGAATTTAAGCTCGCTTTTCGTA
Organism: uncultured Campylobacter sp.; assembly: GCA_963528245.1. GTDB lineage: Bacteria > Campylobacterota > Campylobacteria > Campylobacterales > Campylobacteraceae > Campylobacter_A. Next base: position 10,608 of record CAURWB010000049.1, read on the forward strand.
AAATGCAAAGAGTGATTTTAAATAGGAGCAAATTTAATGAAAAAGATATTTTTACCGCTAATCGCGGCTTCAGCCTTATTAACTGGCGCCGATCTAGACGCGCTGCAAAAGGAGTGCAACGGCGGAAACGGCGCAAGCTGCTACGAGCTTGGAGTCTTGTACGACAACGCTAGGGAAGGAGCCGCGCAGGACTATCAAAAGGCGGCCGAGCTCTACTCAAAGGTTTGCAAGTTAGGTAACGGCGGCGGATGCTACAACCTAGGCAACCTATATGCGCAAGGACGAGGCATCAAAGAGGACGCAAATGCGGCTGAAAATTACCTCAAAAAAGCGTGCGAAATGGAGCCCGAGCTAGCCTGCGACCGCTATAAAGAATTTCATTGACCGCCTTTGCGCGGTAAATTCGGCTCGGTAAATTTGATAGAAAAAGCGCTTGTTTGAGAGAAACGACGCGCGCAAGGATTAAATTTAACTAATTTTCTAAAATTTAGAGATTTAAAAAAGGGCGACAAACGCCCTCCGCGTAAAAAAGTCGGCAAGGCGCCGACTTTATCAAATTTAGCTCCGTAAATTTAGAGCATAAAAAATGCTATAACACACACGGCTATCGCCATCGCCGGGGCCGTTCGCTTGGCTATCTCGACCGGGCTAACCATCGCTAGACCCGCGCACACGATCGCTGCACCCGCGATAGGAGACGACGAGCGGCCTAGTGCGCCTGAGATCGCAGCAGCCATACCTAGCTTATCTTGCGCGAAGCCAAGGTCTGAGGCATGCACGGTGATAGCCTGGTTAAACGCCATAGTAGCCGCATCCCCAGAACCCGTAACCGTACCCATGAGATACGGCACGAACGTACCGCCGTAGCGCACGAACTCCTGAGAGTGTTTTAACCACTCGGTGACCGCGTCGATCGCTCCGCAAGCCTTTAGGCCCGCGACGAAAACGCCCGCTGCGATGATGATACCCATGACCTCGGCGTAGGCGCTACCCATACCGTTAAAAAACTCTTTAGTGATCTTCTCAGGGCTCGTCCACGTGATGAAAACCGCGATGATAGCGCCAAGGATCATAGCCTCGGCCACGCCCATCTTCGTCCATGCCAGCCACGAAATTTTATTTAAACCCGTACCGCCGACGACTAGGATAACTAGCGGGATGAGAGGCGCTAGAGCAAATAGCAAATTTACCTTCGTCTGCGTCGCTTCGCCCGCGTTGCTTGTAGATTTAGACGAGAAATCCTGCCCTTTTTGATAATCTTTAAAGATAATCGCCGTCATGCTAATCACGATCAAAACGACGATACCGGCAGCAACGGCATTTGGAAACTGAACGCCGATGACGTCTTGGACGGTGTAGGCTTCATTTGTCTTTTTTACCATATCGGTTACGAAGATGTTGTGCGCCGAGCCAGGGCTTAGCACGCCGCCAAACGTACCCGCAAACACAGCCGCTCCCGCCATCGCAGGACGTACGCCAGAGGCCATCAAAAGCGGTATCATCGTAGCTCCCACCGCAGCCGAGCAGCCCGCGGCCGACGGTATAGCGATGTTGATAAAATAAGTCAGCACGAATGTGGCCGGAATCAGCAAAAATCCGATATTTTTCATCGGCTTGGTAAGTAGCAAAACTAGGTGCTGGTCGCACTTAGTCACCTTCATGACGTAGGCAAAGCCCATACTGGCGCAAATCGCCTTGATAAGGCCCGCGGAGGTCATCGACTTCGTAAAGCTCTCAAGCGCTCCGAGCGGATTTAGACAGATGACGCAGAGCACGAGCCCCACGCCGATGAGCACGGTTTTGGTCTCTCTTTTTTTGACCAATAAAAACACGACGGCGATCAAGCCTATGACCGCACAGATTAGCTTAGCAGTAGCCATTTTGTCCCCTTTCGTTTTGTGTTTTATACCTGTTTCAAATTTAGATCAAATTTGCGCCGCTTGGGTTTTGCGCGCTAAATTTGAGTCAAATTTAATCTTTTCGTTTAAATTCGTCGACGGGCGTTTATCTAAAATTTACGCCCCTCTAAAAAATCGCGCCTAAAATTTGAGATTTTCGTCAAATTTCGCGAAATCATAACGACTATTTTAAAGAACGTTTTTGCCGATTTTAGCCCGCTCGTTAAATTTGAGTATGGGCCCAAACGGCTAAAATTTAAAGCTATCGCCGACCTTTATGAGCTCTGTTTCTTTTTGATACGCCATTTTTAAGACGGGGCTGTTTTCCATACCCATCACGGTTGCGTTTTCGCCTTTTACCCGTAGAGCCGTACCTTCAGGCAGCGCGTAGATCAGGCTTTTTTGATTTACTATCAAAAACTCCTCCAGCCTCTCCTCCCTGCTTTCGCCGTTGTGTCCGGCGATCTTGCCGCTGATAAAATGCGGATTTATCTGATGCGGGAAGATATTTAGCGAATCAAAGCTTTTTGGCATGATGATAGGCATGTCGTTTGTGGTCATCATGGTGCTTCCGGCGACGTTTGCGCCCGCACTCCAGCCAAAATACGGCACTCCGGCCTCCACTCTTTGCTTAATCGCATCCACTAAATCAAATTTATAAAGATAGTAAAGCAGTGCAAATGTGTTTCCGCCACCGATACAGATGGCTTTAGCTTCGGCTACGGCGCGTTTTGGATCGCTAAATTTATGGATGGACGCGATATTTTTGTATTCCAGGCAGTCGATGATCTTTTGCTCGTACTCGTCGTTTGTACGGCGAACTCCGGCGTACGGGATAAAAAGCACCTGCTCGTCCCAAACTCTACACTCTTTTAAAAAGTCGTATATCCAGTTTTTGCAGTGCCTAAGATAGCCCGTATCTTTGTAGCTCGAACTGCTTAAAAGCAAAGCCTGCTTCATAAAATCCTCCTAAATTTACAGATTTCGTCATTGTTAAAACTCAAAAAAGTAATTTAAAATATAAAGATAATATAAAAAATTTTCTTTAAATAAGATATTTAAAACTATATGCTAAACGAGCTTAAAAACCGATAAAAAGTGATAATATTATGAGATTGAATAATATATTTGTTTAAAATCATTCCGCCAAATTTCAGCGTCTCGCAAGCCGCGCGGTTATATCATTATCAAATTTTAACGAGAAAGGGCAAAAATGACGCAGTTTGACGCGAGAAATGTCAGCATGGTGATGGATCTTTACGAGCTTACGATGGCGGAGGGGTATTTTAAAAGCGGAGATCAGCCGCGCGTGGCGTTCGACGTTTTTTACCGCAAGGTGCCCGACGGCGGCGGTTTTGCGATATTTGCGGGACTTGAGCAGATCATTGAGTATGTAGAGAATTTACACTTTGACGATAGCGACGTAGAGTATCTACGCTCGTTAAATTTATTTAGCGAGGATTTTTTGGATTACTTGCGCAAATTTCGCTTTAGAGGCGATATATACGCATTTGCCGAGGGTACGATCATCTATCCGCAAGAGCCTTTTATGACCGTCGTGGCCTCGCCTATCGACGCGCAGCTCATAGAGACCGCGATCCTATCGCAGATAAACCACCAAAGCCTCATCGCGACCAAAGCTAGGCGCATCGTAAAAGCCGCGGACGGCAGGAGCGTGTTTGACTTCGGCGCTAGACGCGCGCACAACCTAGATGCCGCGATCTACGGCGCGAGAGCCGCCTACATCGGCGGCGCGGACGGTACTGCAACGGTGCTAGCGGCTAAGGCTTTTGACATACCGACGACCGGCACGATGGCGCACAGCTGGGTGATGTATTTCGGCGACGAATTTGAAGCCTTTAAGCGCTACGCCCTGCTCTATCCAGACTCCGCTTCGCTGCTCGTAGATACATACGACGTACTGCATAGCGGCGTGCCAAACGCGATAAAAACGGCAAAAGAGGTGCTTGAGCCGCTGGGCAAACGCCTAAAAGCCGTCAGGCTAGACTCCGGTGACCTAGCGTATCTATCTAAAAAAACGCGCTCGATGCTAGATGACGCAGGACTGCAGGACTGCAAGATCACGGTCTCAAACAGCCTAGATGAATACACAATCGCCTCGATCCTGGCTCAAGGCGGGCAGATAGACGGCTTTGGAGTGGGCGAACGGCTGATAACCTCCAAAAGCGATCCGATTTTTAGCGGGGTTTATAAGCTAGTCGCGGTCGAAAACGGCGGCAAATTTAGCCCCCGTATCAAGCTATCCGAAGCCGTAGAAAAGATGACAAATCCCGGCATAAAAAAGGTCTGGCGCATCTACCAAAACGGCCAAGCCATAGCCGACCTCATCGCAAACGCGGACGAAACGCCCGACCTGTCCAAGCCGTACCGCTACATAGATCCCCAAAAGCCGTGGAAGGAGATGTATTTTGAGGGCTGCACAGCGCGGCAGCTACAAAATCTAGCCGTAAAAGACGGCAAGCGCGTGAGCGAGAAAGTAAATTTAGCGCAAATCAGAGAGTACGTAAAAGAGCAGCTCGAAAACGAAATTTGGCAAGAGGAGCAGCGCTTTGAAAACCCGCACAAGCACTACGTCGATATGAGCGTGGACTACTACGAGATGAAGATGGAGCTTTTACGTAGCACAAAAAAATAAATAAAAAAACGGGCGGCTTACTTTGGCGGTAATTTTTATCGCGCAAACACAAGTTTATAGATGCGAGAGACTGAGCCGCTCGTTAAATTTTCATATCGACAAAAACAAAAGTAGCAAAATAACGGTTTTCGCTTTTTAATATCAATCTATTTATTTGAAATGCGGTCCGATTTTAGAAATTTAACTTGCAGTACCCTTGCAAAGCTAAATTTGGATAAAAAACTAGCTTATTTTGATTTTACCTCTAGTGCAAATTTTATTTTTTAATATTTTTAAAATCCGAATTTATGCGCAAAACCGCCAAAAATAGCATAGAATAAAAAGTATCTGCAAATTTAAATTTAGCTTGATCTTACGGACTTAAATAGCTTGCGATACTTTATACATATTACAAGATCCGCCGTCTGAAAATCAAAGTATCGCTTTAGCTCGTCGCGCCTCGTCGCAGCTTTGACTAGGCTTATTTCGCCTATTTGCTATAATAATTCCTTTGGGCTTATTCACTACTTTACTGCGAAACTCGTAGATAAAATTTACCGCCATTAGACATTATTTTAATGCTAGATTGTCGCTATCGCTTACAAAATACGGTTTATCTTTAACTTGGATTACTGATCCGTGCTAATAATTTGGGTATTGTATATCATTTTGGCTGATTGAATATGTAATTTTTGACTGTTTTTTTGGATAGTCAGAGAAAATATCAGCAAAAAACGCTACTGGTAGTTTCTTTTTGTTGCTGTAACTTGCGGGGATTTTCTATATATTTCTTGAAGTAGTGGCGGACAGAGAGGGATTTGAATACTCTAGGGTTCAAATCCCTGATGGGGATT
>CAURWB010000050.1:0-15420 GCA_963528245.1 uncultured Campylobacter sp.
TAGCTAGCGCGCTGGGCTTTGATGTGAGAGTAGCCGACCGCTCGGCGAACTGGGCTCCGTGCATCAGCGACTTCGCGCATCTGGTGCTTGAAGAGTTGCAAAAACAAAAACCGCAAGCTAAATTTGCCGCCGTGCACGCAGGCCTTGAGTGCGGCGTACTGGTCGCAAAACAGCCCGAGCTACAAGCCTGCTCCATAGGCCCAAACATCCACTCGCCACACTCGGTAAACGAGCACTGCGAGATAGCGTCGGTGGAGATGATAGCGGAGGTAGTGAGAAATATAATCGCTAGGCTTCAGTAGCTCGGAACGGCTTGTCTTTTGAGCGTCTTTACAGAAACCCCGTCTGCGGTGTCGCTACGCTGGTTTTGAATGAGTTTGAAATTTTAAGTCTGCGGCAGACTACTTGTCTAGCCTTGACTTAAAATTTCCGCACAACATTCAAATCCATCTCAAAAATACTTCGCCTTAAAATTTTTGCGGTAGTTTGTCTTTTTCCTTTATACGTCGTTGGAAACTCGGTCAGTTTCGGTCACGTATTACATATACGCTCCCTCGCCTCCGTCGTTTCCGCCTAGTCTAAAGAAAAAATACTGCGCCTTTAAAATTTTGCTTTTGCAGTGGCTTGTCTCGCGAGTGCTTTTGAAAGAGATTTTTGCTTCGTTGCACTCGCAACTGCAAGCAGAACGCAAATTTTCGCTCCTCAGGTTATATGACGGAACTACTTGCCGAAATAGCAATTTAAAAGGATATAAAAATGGAAAGCCAGATCAAAAATTTTCTACAAAATTGCGAGCAGATCGTTAAATCACAAGCAAAGCGATACGAAAGTCGTAGCTCTTTTGCGATGAAAATTCCACCCGTTTTTATACTTTCTTACGATGAATTTGAGAAAAAATACGGCTCAAATTTATATTTGGATAGTAGTTTTGACGTGCTGGTGTTTGACGGCGATCTTAGTCTTTCGGAGGACACGATAAATTCCGCTTGGCTTAAGGATAAATTTAACGAAGTGGGTGGCAAAAATAGCGCACGAGCGATGTTTGTTAATGGAAATTTATCCACCGACGGCGATATCATCGATGATGATTATCTGTTTTTACAGGTCGCCAAAAATACGACGTGTGATTATCTGCATTCGCAGGACGGCGTTATCGCGATCGGCGGCAATCTAACGGCGCTTTGGGGCATAAGCGGCGAATACAACGACGGAATGTTGCAGGTTTTTGGAAAAACGCAAGCACCGTATATCGTCTCAAACGACCACACAATGCCTGATCATAGCGCTAGCGAATGCGTCTATGTCCTAGACGGACGGATCGGTCAAAGCTACCTAGGCGCGCTTGATGGTTGGAAATTTTTTGAAAATAGCGAGCTGATGTTTAAGGATGGAATTTGCGAAGATGAGCATCAGATCAATATTTCCGCCTTTTTTGAATTCGTAAAAAAGGGCGCTAATCCGATGGTGGATTTTAAAACTTTTGAAGCTAGAAAAGCCGCCTGGGACGAAGAAAATGAAGAGCAGGAGCCCGAATACGCAAGCGATCTGCCCAAAAATTCCGAGACTATCGCCGAGACGATATATTTAGAAAATTTCAGCGGCAGCGATGAGGAGCTATACGAGTATATGGTGAGCGAATTTGAGGCCATAGAAAAAATCGGCGATGAAAGCGAAAAATACGCTTATGGCGGCAGAGCTTTCAAGCTGTCTATCATTGCAGCGAGAATGGCGGAAAATTGGCGGCTGATTACTGAGCGTTACTCTGCGCGGCAGATAGATGACCTACGCAAAATCATAATTAAAAGCGCGACGAATTTAGCCGATTATTTTTTAAAGATCGGCGATAAAAAACAGCTTGCGTTCATCTATGAATTTTTAAACGACGATGCGGTAAGCATCGAAAAAGACGAGCCGTTTTTATACGAAACGCTGGTGCGCGCGGGCTTGGAGCTGCAAGATTACGATAGCACTTACGCGCTAGTGTCCGTCATCGATAAAAAGTCCGAATTTTTGCCGCAGGAGATGGCAAAAAGCATCGCGGACGTGATTAAAAGCGAAGGCTACCAGGCTTGGTTGGCAAAGCAGTAGGCCCCGAAAAGCAAAATTTCATAAAATTTAAATCCGTAAAATTTAACTCGCGAACATAGACTTAAATTTTACGGAAAATTCTTATCCTTGCTGCGGCACAGCTCGTTTAAAAAGCACTCCTTGCAGTTTGGCTTTATCGCTTTACAAGTGTAGCGGCCAAAAAGTACCATCGCTTGATGAAGCGTATTTAGCTGCGTTTTAAAGGCTTTGGTTAGATCAAGCTCGACGGCTTCGGGCGTCTTGCCTCTACTTAGACCAAGTCTATGCGCCACGCGAAAAACGTGCGTATCCACCGCCATCAAATTTGATCCAAAATGCTCGATCAGCACGACGTGAGCGGTCTTTTGACCCACGCCCACTAGGCTCATCAGTTCTTTTTCAGTCGTTGGTATCTCGCCGCCAAATTCGCTCATCACGCTCTTTGCCATTTTGATCAAATTTTCTGCTTTGTTATTAAAAAAGCTACAGGAATTTATGAGCGCCTTTACGCTAGCTAGATTTGCCTGCGCTAGGCTCGCGACGTCCGGGTATGCCTCAAAAAGCGAGGGCGTGATCAAATTTACGCGCTTATCGGTGCACTGCGCGCTTAGCATCACGCACACGAGCAGCTCGTAGAGGTTACGAAATTTAAGCTCGCTGCCCGCGTCTTTGAAATTTTCTAAAAATAAATTTTTGATGGCGTTTATGTCTTTTTTCGTTCTCATAGCGCCGATTTTAGCCGTTTTTATTTAAATTTTCGATGAATTATAACTTATATTTAATGACTTTCTTGCTATAATCACCCTCGCAAAAATCTAAATTTAAGGAACAAAGATGAATAAAATTTTATTCGCATCTCTTAGTTTGGCTGCGGCTCTAAGCCTAAACGCGGCGGATTACGCCACCGTAAACGGAACTGCCATAACCGATAAAGACGTGGCTTTCACGCTTGCTGCTATGCCCGGCGTAACTTTGGAGCAACTACCTAAAGACACTCAAAAAAAAGTGATCGACGAAACTATCAACAGAAAACTACTTCTAGACGAGGCTAAAAAGAGCGGACTAGATAAGAGCGACGAATATAAAGCTGCGCTTGAAGAGCTAAAAAATAACCTTGTGCTTGATCTTTGGATGAAGAGAATTTTTGACAATATCAAAGTTAGCGAAGGCGAGATCAGCGACTTTTATAACAAAAATAAAGCCGAATTTGCCGTGCCTGCACAAGTAAGAGCTAAACATATCCTAGTGGCTACTGAAAAAGACGCAAACGATATAATAGCTGCGCTAAAAGGTCTAAAAGGCGACGAGTTGGTTAAAAAATTCGAAGAGCTAGCAAAATCTAAATCTACCGATCAAGGTTCTGCGGCTAACGGCGGCGAACTAGGATGGTTTGGCCAATCTCAAATGGTAAAACCTTTCGCGGACGCTGCATTTGCGCTTAAAAAAGGCGAAGTGACTCAAAAGCCTGTTAAATCAAATTTCGGCTACCACGTAATCCTAAAAGAGGATAGCAAAGCTGCTGGTACCGTAGGCCTAAACGAGGTTAAACCTCAAATCGAGGGCAACCTAAAGATGGAGAAATTTAGAAACGATATCAGAAAAAGAGGCGACGAGCTTCGCTCGAAAGCTAAAGTAGAATATAAATAAGGTCGATAAAATGGGTGTTTTAGACGTAGTAAAAGCCGGCGTTTTAAGCGGCGATGACGTAACTAGGCTGTATAAATACGCAAAGGAGCAGGGCTTTGCCGTACCTGCGGTAAATGTGGTCGGAAGCGACTCGGTAAATGCCGTTTTAGAGGCGGCAAAAACGGCTAACTCACCCGTTATCATCCAGTTTAGTAACGGCGGAGCTGGCTTTTACGCCGGCAAAGCTTGCGGAAATGCCGATGTGCTAGGCGCAGTAGCAGGCGCGCAGCACGTTCATCTGCTGGCCAAAGCTTACGGCGTACCGGTGATCCTACACACCGATCATGCGGCTAGAAAGCTACTGCCGTGGATCGACGAGCTGGTTAAATTTAGCCGCGAATACAAAAAGGCTCACGGCGTGCCGCTTTTTAGCTCGCATATGCTTGATCTTAGCGAGGAGAGCTTGGAGGAAAATTTAAGCACTTGCGAGAAGTATCTAAAAGAGCTTAGCGAGCTTGGCATCAGCCTAGAAATCGAGCTTGGCGTAACCGGCGGCGAAGAGGACGGCGTGGATAACACGGGTGTTGATAATGCGCTTCTTTATACGCAGCCTGAAGACGTCGCGCGGGCATATGAGCGACTAAGTAAAATCAGCGATAGATTTAGCATAGCGGCAAGCTTCGGTAACGTCCACGGCGTGTATAAGCCTGGCAACGTCGTGCTTCGACCGGAAATTTTGAAAAACTCGCAAGCATACGTTGCGGATAAATTTCAAACCCTAACCGATAAACCCGTAAATTTCGTATTTCACGGCGGTAGCGGTAGCGAGCTAAAGGATATCAAAGACGCCGTTAGCTACGGCGTGGTAAAGATGAATATCGACACGGATACGCAGTGGGCGTTTTGGGACGGCGTACGCGGCTACGAGGCGAAAAATCGCGCTTATTTGCAAGGTCAGATCGGTAACCCCGAAGGCGAAGATAAGCCTAACAAAAAATACTACGATCCGCGCAAATGGCTACGAAGCGGCGAGGAGTCGATGGTAAAACGCCTGCTAACTGCATTTGAAGATTTAAACTGCTTAAATAGAAATTAAGGCTTACAATGGAACCCAAAAAAGAAGCGAGAAACGATAATTTCACTGATTTGGCGTTGCCTGAGGTAAAAGGCAGGCAATCTTTTTTCGTGTATACGAAAATTATATTTTTGCCGACGGCGATATATATCGTCGCGCTTCTTGGATTTTTTGGGTATATAGATTTTCAAATCGGCCTACACACGGTCGTTATGATGGGTATTATTTGGGTGATTTCTCTAATCTTTGCTAAAAATAGCGCCGAGCTTGCTTGCTGCTATTTTGAGCAAAGCGGGGCTGATTTTAAGCGAAATTTAAAAGAATACATCATCAAACATCTTTTAGTTATCGGCAAAGATACGAAATCAAACGCCGGATTTGATGAATTTGTCGCCTACTATACTAGAAATTTACGTAACGAAAATTTCGCTTCTGTGGGTGCGGGCATCTTTCCGATGCTGGGTATTTTGGGAACGTTTATCAGTATCGCGGTTTCTATGCCGGAGTTTAACTCATCAAATACTACTGAACTTGAAACCGAAATTTCAACCCTTCTTAGCGGCGTGGCGACTGCGTTTTACGTCTCTATTTATGGTATTTTTCTAGCGCTTTGGTGGATATTTTTTGAAAAATACGGAACGAGCAAATTTGAAACGCTAGTGCGAAGACAGAAAAACGCTACGAGCGGCTTTTTCTGGACGAAAGAGGAGCTTGATAGAAGATATTTGCAAGAGAATTTAAGACACTTTGAAAAGATCGGAGTGATCTTTGAGCATGTTAGTAACGCCGAGTTCTTTGAGGAGCTCGACAAGACTATCGAGGCTAAATTTAAAACTTTTACAAATATCTTGAAAAATGAAGAAGAGGCTGTCAAACTAAGCGGCGAACACATCAAACAAACGATGAATACGCTGCTAAAATCCTCGAAAGATCAAAAAGATCTTATCAAAGTCCATGCCGAAATCTTGAATGTTATCAATAAATTTAACGGTAACATCAAAGATATGCAACTAAAATTTGCCGAGCAGTACAACCGTCTCTATGATGTGGGTGGCGAGCGTATCGCAAGGCTCGAAAAGAGCGTGGGCGAACTAGAGTATAATGTTAAAAATTTCAGTGAGTCTCTTTCTAAATTTAGTAGTGAAATCTTAGAAAAACAAAAACTTGCAATGGATGGCTTTAAAGAGAGCTTGATTGACGGTGTACAGGCATTTAAAAAGGCCTTTGATGACGAAGCAATCGAGGCTTATGATGATAATAGCGCGCTCATTGAAGGGCTAAAGCAAGACATCGACGAGCTTGATAAAGAGGCGAATGAGATCTTGCAAACCATCGAAAAGGCGAGTATGCTAGATGAAAACGCGTAACGAGAACAAAAGCGGAGACCAGACCTTTTGGATATCGTATGCGGACCTGATGGCTGGGCTGATGTTTGTTTTTATGCTCATCATCGGCGCCGTCGTCGTAAAATACGTCCTTAGCCAAAGCGATCTGGCAAAACTACAAAAAGACTTAAGCGAGCGTGAAAAGCAAATCGCTTCATCACAAAGCGAGCTCGTCCGTAAAGAAAACGTCATAAAAGAAATTTTTTCAAATTTGGACCGCGCAAAGAGCGAAAACAAAGAGCTTGCCGATATAAACAAGCTCGTAAACGAGATGCTTGAAGGCGTCAAAAAAGAGAAAAACGAACTCACGAATCTAACCCAGACCTATGAGATAAATCTAAACGACGCAAACAAAACTATCGCGGATTTGCAGGATAGAGTGCTCCAGCTAGGGCAAATTTTAGCACAAAAAGACGAGGCGCTAAATGAACTAAACGCAAAATACGGCGATGAAATCTCAAAATTTGCCGCGCTGGAAGAGGATTTTAATAAAACAAAAGACAAGATCAAAGACATCAGCTCGCTTCGCTCAAACGTCATATCAAATTTACGTGCCAAGCTCGGAAACAAGGTCAGCATAGATCCTAGCTCTGGCGTCGTATCATTGCCCGAGTCTATACTTTTTGACACGGGCTCGTACGAGCTAAGAGACGAAGCAAAAGCGCGCCTAAAGGAAATTTTGCAGACTTATTTCGAAGCGATTTTAAATAACGAAGAGATCGCAAAACACATCGATAGGATCGTGATCGAGGGGCATACGAACTCCGTAGGTAGCTACATGTACAACCTTGATCTGTCGCAAAAGCGCGCGTATTCGGTGCTGGATTTTATCTACTCGTGGAACAAGGACAAGCGCCTAGAGCACTATCTTATCGCTAGCGGGCGCAGTTTTAGCGATCTGGTGATGAAAAACGGCAAAGAAGACCCCGACGCCTCAAGGCGCATCGAGATCAAATTTTCGATCTCGGACAAAGAGTCGATGAAAGAGATGCAAGATCTCTTGGAGCGGCAAAATCAAAAGTATTCAAAAGACTAAATTTAACGGACTCGAGTTTTACGTACTTCGCGACGATCTGATGGACGGCGAATTTAACGGCAATAAAGCTAGAAAGCTGGAGTATTTTTTGCATGCTGGTCTTGGCGGTATAAAGCGCGTCGTTAGCTACGGCTCAAGCCAGTCAAACGCGATGTATAGCCTAAGCGTCTTTGCTAAGATGAAGGGCTTAGAGTTTCACTACGTAGTTTCAAATTTAAACTCAAATTTGGCGGCAAATCCGATCGGAAATTTTAAATTCGCCCTCGAAAACGGGATGAAAATCTATATAGATAAAGATAGACGGGCGCGAGCCAGGGCTTTAGCTTACGAACTAGCCGGCCTAAAAGAGGGTGAGATTTATGGCGATGAGGCAGTAAATTTGACGGATGCTTTTGATAGAAACGGGTTAAATTTGGATAAATTTGACGAACGACTAGGTTTTACGGATACGAATTTAAGCGCGAAAAATATGCCGAATTCGCAAGCCGAGATCGCGCCGAATTTACAAAATCAAGACAGAGAAAATTTGATCAAATTTGACGGATCGGCAAAGCTCGCAAGCGCAAATTTTAGCGAATGCAAAAGCCATAAAAATTCAAATTTAAAAAAATCCGCAGAACAAACAAGCTCAAATTTGCCTGCCGCGCAGGATTGCTTCATCGGCGATTCGCTTTTTATAAACGAGGGCGTTTGGCAGCCGCAGGCGGAGATGGGCTTTATCTCGCAGGCTAGGCAGATAGAGCGCTGGGCGGAAGCGGAGGGCAAGACCGTTGATATATTTCTGCCCTCGGGCACGGGCACGTCGGCGGCGTTTTTGGCTAAGCACGTCAAATTTGACGTCTATACCTGTCCTTGCGTGGGCGACGCAGACTACCTAAAAAGCGAGATCGAGGCGCTGACGCCAAACTCAAAGGCGCGCATTTTGCCGCTGCCTAAAAAATATCATTTCGGTGATCTAAAGCCCGAGCTTTATCAAATTTGGCGCGAAGTATGCGAGCAAACGGGGATAGAGTTTGAGCTCATTTACGATCCGGTCGGCTTTTTAACGATGATGGCAAACCTGGGCGCGTTTAAAAACGAGATTTTATACATCCACCAGGGCGGCGCGCTCGGAAATATCAGTCAAAAACTAAGATACGAAAGAAAATTTAAGGAGACGAGATGAAGTTTTTACTCACTATTAACGAAAATTTTAAGGACTATTTTGCGGCTTTGGTAAACCGCTCAAACGGCGATATGAGCGCGGTTATGCCCGCCGTTTCGCAGATACTTGAGGACGTGCGCGCTAGAGGCGACGAGGCGCTCTTTGAGCAGATAGAGAAATTTGACCGCTGGAAACCCGACGCAAATACCCTAAAAATCGGTACCGACGAGATGCAAAAGGCATACGACGGCATAGATAGCTGTCTGCGAAACGCGCTAAATTTGGCCTTTGAGCGCATCAAAAGCTACCACGAAAAAAGCCTACCAAAAACCTGGATGGAGCACGACGAACACGGTGTTTTGCTAGGCGCAAAGTACACCCCGCTAGACCGCGCCGGACTATATATCCCCGGAGGCAAGGCCGCCTATCCTAGCTCGCTTCTCATGAACGCCGTCCCGGCCCTGGTCGCGGGAGTTGGAGAGATCGCTGTCTGTACGCCTGCCGTCGGAGGTAAGGTAAATACGCTACTGCTAGCCGCCATGCATATCTGCGGTATCAAGGAGGCCTATAAAGTCGGCGGCGCCTCGGCGGTTGCGGCGATGGCCTACGGCACGCAAACGATCAAAAAAACCGACGTCATCACGGGTCCTGGCAACATATACGTCGCGACGGCTAAAAAGCTCGTCTACGGCGAGGTAAATATCGATATGATCGCGGGTCCTAGCGAGATCTGCGTCATCGCTGACGAGAGCGCCGACCCTCGCCACATCGCCGTGGATCTACTCTCGCAGGCCGAGCACGACGAGATGGCTAGCGCCGTACTCATCACGCCAAATCAAGCCTTCGGCGCGGCCGTGCAAAGACATATCAACGAGGAGATCAAGACTCTAGCTAGGCAGCCCATCGCGCAGGTTAGTATCGATAAAAAAGGTGCTATCATCGTAGCTAGCGACCTTGATGAGTGCGTGAGGCTGGCTAACGAGTTAGCGCCCGAGCACCTAGAGATTGCGACAAACGACGCGATGGAGCTGGCTAGGCAGATCAGGCACGCGGGCGCGATATTTATCGGGCACTTCACTCCTGAAGCGATGGGCGACTATCTAGCTGGGCCGAACCATACGTTGCCAACTGGCGGTAGCGCGAGGTTTTATTCGCCTCTCGGGGTTGAAAATTTTATGAAGCGCACCTCGCTCATCTCGCTAAATGCAAAAGGCATAAGCGAGCTGGGAAATGCGTGCATGAAGCTAGCCGATGCCGAGGGGCTCGGAGCACATAAGCGGTCTGTCGCGGTTAGACTTGAGGCTTTGAAATAGATATCATCTCTTGGGAGCTTTTAACGGAGCTCGCGAAAAATCGGCTTGACGGACCGGCTTGTCAGTCTGCGCCTATTTTTTGCTTCGTAACCCTTAAAATCTCTCCAAGATATAATATCTCTTGCTTTTTTAGATAAATTTTAAATTCGCCGTGACTTTTGAGTAGTTTTTGAGTGCTTTTTGAAGGGCTAGTAAAAATAAATACTCACGGACGATCGGTCTGCTGCGTTTTATTTTTACGTCGCGACTTCAAAAATCATCTCAAGATATAACGCCTTTTTGTGGAAATTTACGGTTTTTGCGAATTATTTGCCGCGAGTTTAGCGTGTGAAATTTACAAAACAAGCAAGCGGATTGCTAAATTTTACGGCAATCTTGCAAAAGGAAACGATTGAGCCCGAAAAATCTAGTTTCAAATTTCATTTCAGCTAGTGATGAAATGCTTGTTTTTTTGTCAAATTTAGGCCAAAAGTGGCGTATTAGCGACGACGGAGCGGAGTTTATAGGGCGAAATTTTACTTTTGTCGGCTCAAAACCCGTTTTGCAAATTTTAAAAGATTACAAAACGGCTGATTATAAAAATTTTGCCGATATTAAAAACTTTTTGAGCTCAAATCCGAGCATCCAAAGTAAAATTCTAAGCAGAGAAATAAGCTACGTCGGCGACAATATAAGTAGTATAGGAGTCAAATTTACGCCCGAGTATTTTTACGATTTTTTAAAATTTACGGTTGAAAACATCCCGGAGCATCGCTATTTTTGCAGTTCCGAGGCGGGCTGGATTTTACTCGTCGCGATGGAGGGATATGTAGAATTTGCTATTCTAAATTAACGGACTCGCTAAATTTAGTCCGCTTATAAACTTGCGTAATCGCCGCAAATCAGCCTTGCGCATGCTGTTGCTTAAAATTAAGCAAATTTGCAAAAATACGTTACCGTTGTCTATTTTTAGCCGCCTATCTTAAAGTTTCTAAACCCCGCCTTAAATCAGACGGAGTTTAGAAAATATATATATGAGTCAAATTTAGGCAGTTTTTGCACTCTTGTTGCTAAAAATTTCTAAAAATTTAACTGCTATTTTTTGAAATAGTTTTTCTTTTTTATGTTTGCCGAGTAAAAATTTTGCCGTCTCGCTTCTGCCAAACATCACCGCAAAGATGTAAGGCGTCATCCCTAATCCATTATTTGCTTCGATATCGGCTCCGGCATCAACTAGCGTTTTTACTACGTCTAAGTGCCCCTTAAACGCAGCGCCCGCAAGCGGAGTTTGCCCGCGGTCGTTACGTTCATCTACTCTAGCACCGTTTGAAAGTAGCATATTTACTGTATTTAGAGCATTGTTGTAACTAGCTAGCATCAAAAGCGTATCGCCTTTGGCTGATTTTAAATTTACGCTAAGCCCCGCCTTTATCATCTTTTCTAGCTCGCCTGCTTCGTCTTGCCTCGCAAAATCAAGCGCCATGGCGCAAAGTTCGCTATATCTTTGCTCTTCAGCCTGCGTTAAATTTGTCAAATTTTAGCCTTTAGCGCTGTTCTGACGCCGTTTGCGTACTCTGGCGAGATTTGCTCAAAGTGACCTATCGCGCGCTCTTTTATCGCTTCGCTCACGCCAGCCATACTCTCTGCGATATTGCTAAAAAGCTGTGATTTTTGGCTATCGTTCATTAGTACAAAAAGCGCTCTAGGTTGTGAGTAATAGTCCTTGTCCTCGGCTCTGTGATCGTATCTTTGCATCGCGCCTTCTATGCTTATATCAGGTTCTAGCAGGCTTCTATCCTCTTTGCCGCTGCCAAAGCTGTTTGGCTCATAGTAGGCTTTATCGTCGAGTTTATACATTCCGTTATTCATCGCGCCGCCCACGATGTAGGTGTTGATTTCGCTTATCGGACTATTTACGCTTAGCTGCGCGTAGTGCGTGCCTATGCGATATCTTTGAGCGTCCGGATAGCTAAAGATTCTTGCTTGAAGCATTTTATCGGGACTAAAGCTTATACCAGGGACTATATTTGACGGACTAAATGCGGCTTGCTCTACTTCATTGAAGTAATTTTTAGGGTTTTCATTTAGTGTCATGACGCCAACGTCGATAAGCGGAAATTCCTTATGCGACCATGTTTTGGTTAGGTCAAACGGGTTAAATTTGACGTTTTTTGCCTGATCTTGGGTCATTATTTGGATTTTAAAATCCCAACTTGGAAAATCTCCTTTTTCTATACTTTCAAAGAGGTCTCTTTGATTGCTTTCCCTGTCTTTTGCGATTATTTGCGCGGCTTCATCGTTGGTTAAATTTTTAATGCCTTGACGAGTTTTGAGGTGAAATTTGACCCAGAATCTCTCGTTTTTGTCATTTATCAAGCTATAGGTGTGGCTGCCAAATCCATGCATATGGCGGTAGCTAGCAGGTATGCCGCGGTCGCTCATTAAAATCGTAACTTGATGCATGGTTTCAGGGCTCAAACTCCAAAAATCCCAAGCGGCTTCGTTTGAGCGTAGGTGCGTGCGCGGGTCGCGTTTTTGAGTATGGATGAAATCGGGGAATTTATACGGGTCTTTGATGAAAAAAATCGGAGTGTTGTTGCCGACTAAGTCCCAGTTGCCCTCTTTTGTGTAAAATTTAATCGCAAAGCCCCTTACGTCGCGCTCGGCATCGGCAGCTCCGGCCTCTCCGGCTACGGTAGAAAATCTCAGGAACAGTCTCGTTTTCTCGCCTTTTTGCAAGACGTTTGCTTTGGTATAGCGTGAGATATCGTGCGTGATCTCTAACGTACCGTACGCAGCGCTACCTTTTGCATGGACGGCTCTTTCCGGGATGCGTTCTCTGTTTTGATGAGCTAGTTTTTCAAGTAATTGATAATCTTGCAGCATTATGCCGCCACGGCTGCCCGCAGTGAGCGAGTTTTGATTGTCGGCTATCGGATTGCCCGAAGTGGTAGTTAGTTTTTTCATATTCTTTCCTTTTTAATAAAAATTATTATTTCAGAATTATACTTATTTAGAATAAAATTTTTCTTAAATAATAAAAATTATTAGTAGAAAAATTTATAAAATTGTGGATATTGGAAAATTAATTGCATTTTGGCGATAAATTTGCTATACAATATTTTAAAATTTGACTTATTCTCTTTTTGGATAGGTTGAGAGAGGTTTATAGATATCGACAAAAAAGAAATATGATAAAATCACAAAAGTCTAAATTTAATCCTAATGATTTTAAAATATTCATAGCAGCGCTATGGTGCGAGCTGATGGCTAGTTCGTGGCGGAAGTGATTAGGCGTTTTAGTTGATTTTGCTAGCTATCGGGGTTATCGCCTCTTGTCGGGAGGGCAAATAAATATGAGAAATATTATGGTAAAAAATAAAAAAATATGGATCATAGCGATCGTTTTGGCCTTGGTAGTACCAGAGTTGATACTCGCTTTTTTCTACTACGCGGCTGCAACTCAAGACAAATTTGAAAATATCGACAGGAGCGGCTTTTATCGCTCGCCCGAAGGTGAAATTTACGCCGAGATCGCACACAGCGGCAGGTATTTGCTAAAGGGTGCGGACAAAGACAGCTTTCGCGTCTTAAATTTGCCGCACTATTACTACTACTCAAACGTGGCGGCCGATAAAAACAACGTCTACTGCTCAACGAAGACACTACAAGGACTTGATCCTAAAAACACTCGCCTACTTGGCAATGGCTATCTAACTGATGGCAAAATAAGCTACTTTTGTAGCCCAAAAGGCGAGAAACAGCCAGGATTTAACGAATTTATCGCCGTTATGAAAAGCATTGCTAATATTTTTATAAAAAGATATGAGGGTAGCTCTTATTTTTATAAAAACGTACGCATTGATAGCGTAAATTTAGAGCCTATTTTTGACATGGGCTTTGCAAGAGACGGCAGTACGCTTTATTACATGGGCGAAAAGCTAGACGCCGACCCTAGGGGGCTAAAATTTATCAAGACTCTAAACGGTAAAAAAAGCGATTATTTCACAGACGGTAGGAGCGTCTTTTTAGACGGGGTAAAGCTTGACGTGAGCTACACGGAGGAGATGAAAGAGATAGCGACCGATCCTTATCAAGAAACGCGCTATCTTTTTGGGCCAAAGACGGGCGCGGTTTTTGCCAATGGGCATAAATTTAGCGAGCAGGCGATGCCGTTTACGCCTATTTTTAACGAGGGCGACTCATATATCTACTGGCCTCTTTTTGTTGGCAAGGACGGGGTTTACTTTTGGGACAGGAGTAAAAGCGAGCTTGAAAAGATTTCAAATTTTAAGCCTAAAGGCAAAATTTACAGATTTTACTCAGATCTCTTTGCTGATGATGAGAGCCTTTATTTCTTGCAAAATAGCGAAGAGTGGACGCGTTCTAGACATGGCAGGCAAGTTAGCGCGCGTTTGGTCGGGCTTTATAGGCTAGCTAGCAAAAGCGAACTTCGCAAGATCAGCGACGCAAACGGCGGCGAGTATGGCGCAGTCTTTGCGGATAATAACAAGAGCTATTTTGTTAGCAGCTACTATGATAGGTTTTATGCTAAAGATGGCGTTTACGAGATAGCTGATCTTAGAGCGGTTGAAATTTTAACCAGACCGCCGCACTTTCAGGGCAAAAAGCTAGAGGCAAAAGATATCTACGAGATGATAAAAACCGGCGCGCTCGTGCCTGCTAGCGGCGAGGAGGTGGCGATATCTCGCATCGAGGTAGAAAAGCCGACCATCATACTTTATATCACATTTGGCATCGCTTTTATCGTTGCGATCATCTTTGGCGTTTCAAAAGCTAGGGGTGCAAAGAGGGATTGCGGATAAATTTAACATAAATTTTTTAAAGCGCCTTTTTTAGGTGCTTTACTCCTTAAATTTAGCTCAAATTTAAGGAGTAAATTTGACATATTTACTCTTTTTTGTTATTCTAAAGGGAAGCTGAAATTTACAAAAAGGAGAAAAATGATCAAATTTCAAAAGTCGAAATTTAACAATTCGGTATTTATCCCATCGCTTGTTGTCATATTTTTAATAACGGCATTTGCAGCGATATTTCCAAATTTCTCAAATGAGTTTTTTAAAGGTATGCAAAACTACATCGCGGCCAAATTTGGCTGGTTTTACATCTTGGCAGTCGCCATCATACTTCTAAGCATCATCATCCTTGGCTTTAGCAAGCTTGGCGAGATCAAACTAGGAGCCGATCACGTAAAGCCAGAGCACAAAAATATCTCGTGGTTTTCTATGCTTTTTGCCGCCGGCATGGGTATCGGACTTGTATTTTTCGGTGTGGCCGAGCCGCTCATGCACTATCTAAACCCGCCGGTCGGCGACGCGCAAACTATCGCAGCGCAAAAGCTTGCTATGAATATAACCTTCTTTCACTGGGGTATGGGCGCATGGTCGGTTTATGCCATCGTGGCGCTGATACTTGCCTTTTTCTCGTATAGACACGGCTTACCTCTCACGCTTAGATCGGCGTTTTATCCGATAATCGGCGATAAAATTTACGGCAAGATAGGTAGCGCCATCGACACATTTGCAGTCGTTGCGACGCTATTTGGCGTGGCGACCTCTCTAGGATACGGCGTACTTCAGGTAAATGCCGGCCTTACGCACGTTTTTGGCCTGCCGACCATGCATATTACGCTTCTAATAGTGCTTTGTTTTGCAGCGACCATATCAGCGGCTAGCGGCGTTGATAAGGGGATTAAAATTTTATCAAACTCAAACATCGCGCTAGCTATATGTTTTATGTTTTTGATACTATTTTTGGGCGATACGACGCAGCTT
>CAURWB010000051.1:0-14864 GCA_963528245.1 uncultured Campylobacter sp.
ATAATGGGCGACCGCGTCTACGTAAATGTGCTAATAAGCAAAGAAGAGCCTAAAAATAGTGTTTGGATCAAAGATAGCGTGTTAGAGGGTATCGTAACAAGGCTAGGTAAACGTATAAGCTACGATAAAAACGAGCCAACCACCATAACCGTCTCGATTAAATCGCTTAACTATCAAGCGTTACTATACGATGAAAACGGCTATGTAACTTCGTATAAAGCGATACTAACGCTAAATTTCGACACTAAGTTAAAAGGTGGCAAGACCCTATCGGTGACGACTTCGGGTGAACACGACTTTACCGTTTCTCAAAAGGTAAGAGATACTAGATTCGCAGACGGCGTCATCAGCGAAGGTGAGAAATTTAACGCCATAAAAGAGGCTTCGCAAGAGGCTTTTGACGAGTATATTGCCGTGCTTGCGGTAAAAGGGCTGAAAAATGGCGACTAGCGTCAGCCAAGTCATAAAAGAATCGATTCAGACTATGAAAGAGCGCGGACTCGTGCTTACTCCGGATAACTATACCGAGGTTTTTTGCGAGATAGCGAAAAAAAACGGCGTTATAGTTCCTGATTGTCAGAAGCTTGAAAAATACTCGGCTCGCCTGAATGACGAGCTTAAGGCTCAGCTAAAACAAAAAAACGTAAGAAATTTAGATGAGCTTTTCGCTTTTATGGCGGCTAGGCTAAATTCGCCCGGCCTAGCCGAATATCCAAAGTTAATAAATGCTCTTGTGGCTATGAACAAAAAGGTTTTTCAAGCCGTAGCTTCGCTACATAATAAAAATGCTAAAAATTTAGCCGAAGCCAGCTCGGAAGCTCTAAATAGAAGACTAGACGCGCAAGCTATAGATAGAATAAAAGATAAATGGTTCGATTTTTTAACCGATTACGACGATAGTTTTTTGAAAAGATTGGGCGTTTACGGCGTTAAAAATTTTAGCGACTTAAAAGATATCGTTGCTGAGCTTGAGGATGTTTTGACGAAAGAGCAGGCTTGCGAAAAACTAGTTCCGCTCGTATCGGATATGCTAAGACCTTCTATTACCGATAAAATCGACGGCGAGATAGAAAAAGTAAATAAAATTTTAAAAAGCGATCCAAAGCTTTTAGAAGATTTCTCGGTTAGAAAAAATATAGAAAATTTGACCAAAAAGCGTATCGAGCTTGATAAGGCCGAGGTTTCGACGAAAGTTGGAGCGCTAGATAAAGTTTTGGACGGCATAAATGATCAAATAGCAAGCCTGATCAGAAGTTCTTCTAAAAGTTCAAGCCAGATGCAGTTTATCAAAAACGATCTAAATTCGATAAATTTAAACGAAGATAGTTTCGAGGGGATCAGGGATAAGTTAAAAAATATCGCCGATACCCTGGACGTCGAGGTTAAGCAATTGGGCGAGCAGATGCTAAGCGACCAGCAAACTATACAAGAACTACAAGCTAAAGTTAGCAGACTAGAAGTAGAGTTAGAAAGCGCAAAGGCCGAGAGTAAAGAGGATTTTTTAACTAAAACAGCGACTAAAAAAGCGTTAATGGAAGAGCTTGGGCGTTTAGAGATTGATTTTTTACAACAAAATACCGACTATGCCGTGTGTTTTTTTGACATAGATCATTTTAAAAATATAAACGATATATACGGGCACGACGCCGGCGACGTAATAATAGCAAGCGTAGGAAAAACTCTTAGGGGTAACTCTAGGGAAGTCGATTTCGTAGCTAGATACGGCGGCGAGGAGTTTGTGGTTTTGTTGCCGGGGTTTGATATAGCACAGAGTATAGAGTTTGCGGACAAGGTGCGCGATGTGCTCAAAAACTCCAAATTTTTATACAAAGACGAGCGCATTAGCGTTACGGTGAGTTGCGGCGTTGCGATACGCAGCCAAAATCAAAGCCAAGCAGCCGTACTAGAAGCTTCGGATAAAATGCTATACCAGGCTAAGCAAAACGGCAGAGATCAGGTGATGCCTAAAATTTAATGAAACTAGAATATTTTTTAGAAAACAAACCCCTTTTTTATAAGGAAATCAACCGCGCGCGCATGCCAAATGCGTTTAAATTTGTGCAAGGCGCGTTTAAAATACCAAAAATCATCCATCTAATCGGTACGAACGGCAAGGGCAGCACCGGGCGATTTTTAGCGCAGATGCTCGCTCGCGGCCATAGTGTCGGACACTATACGAGCCCGCATATTTTCGAGTTTCGCGAGAGATTTTGGATGAACGGTGCCGTAGCTAGCGCGGATGCGCTCGAGACGGCTCACGAGAGGCTGATTAAAATTTTGCCTCCCGAGGTCGCGCGCTCGCTTTCGTATTTCGAGTACGCGACGTTGCTTTGCGCTCCGCTTTTTGAGGGGTGCGACTTTTTCGTCTGCGAGGCTGGCGTTGGGGGAGAATTCGACGCTACGAACGTGTTTGACAAGCGTCTTAGCCTCTTTACTCCGATCGGTTTTGACCACACGGCGCTGCTTGGCGACACGTTAGAGCAGATCGCGACGACCAAATTTAACGCGATGGCGGACGCTGCTTTGATGAACGACGAGATGAACGAGCTTTGCGTCGGTATCGCGCGAAAAATCGCTGCCAAAAAAGGAGCGACGCTCAAATTCGCTTCCCAAAATTTGACCAACGAGGATAAAAACGAGATCAAAATTTATGCGCAAGAATTCGGCTTGCCCGAGTTTTTGCGCTCAAATTTGACTCTCAGCTCTTCGGCGTTTAAGGAGCTTGGATTTAGCTTAAATTTATCAAATTTAGGCGCGCTGGATCTTAGCGGACGCTGCGAAAAGATCGCGCCAAACGTCACGATCGACGTCGGACACAACGAGATGGCGGCGCAAGCTCTCGTGAAAAAATTTGCAGGCAAAAAGCTAAATTTGATCTTTAACGCCTTTGCCGACAAGGACATAAAAGCCGTCCTAAAGGCGATCAGGCCAATCGTCAAAAAAACCTACATCATCGAGTACGAGACGCCGGGCCGCGAGCTTGCGACGGAGCAGGTGAAAGATGCTTTGCGCCAGCTCGGTATGGAGTTTGCCGACTTTACGGACGTGCGCGCGGACGAGGAGTATCTGGCGTTCGGGTCGTTTTACCTCGTGGAAGCCTTCTTAAAAAGGTACCGCGGTGCAAAGTGAGGTTTTTGAGTATTTTTTAAACGGAGGCGATGCGCAGCTGCTCATCTGCGAGGACAACAAGGAGGCCATCGCGGCTCTTAGCGCGGCGGAATTTGCCGGGCTTAAGGTATTTAGATTGCCCGATTTTAGGGCGCGAGAGGGCGATGATCTGCGTAGCTTTAGCGTAGAGCTTTTCGAGCTATCGTCCGAGCTAGCCAAATTTTACGAATTCGAGGGTAAAAAGCTCCTCATTAGCCCCGTTTGCACCGTCCTAAACAAACTTCCGGGCAAAAAACACCTACAAAAGCTTACTCTAAATTTCGGCGATAAAATCGATCCAAAAGAGTTAGCCGAAAAGCTACTGCGCTTTGGCTACGAGGCGGTGGGTATCGTGGAGGGCGAGGGCGAGTTTTGCGTTCGCGGCGAGATTATCGATATTTTTTGCGTCGGCGCGCAGGAGCCAAACCGCATTTTGCTTTTTGACGATGAGATAGAGAGCATCAGGCACTACAGCACGCAAACGCAAATTTCAAACAAAACCGAGCTAAAAAGCGTTGAAATTTCGCCTTTTATCGCGGCTCTGGGCGAGGCCGAGTTTGAAAAAACGTCAGAAAAAATAAAAGATATGCAAACGGATGCGCTAATCAGCGACTTAAAGACGCTCGGATTTTGGGCGATAGACGGTTTTATCGACTATACGCGCGAATTTAAAACGGTTTTAACGAAAAAATTTGACGGCTTTGAGCGCGATCTGGGCGAGGTGGCAAATTTGCCCGTATTGCCCGCGGCTAAAGTTTATAAAGACTTAAGCGTAACTTTAAACGCCGATTTTTTCGAGCTTAATAAAAATAAAAAAATCAAAGTCTTAGCGCGTAACGAGGGGCTTTTTAACGCATTAAATTTGAGCGAATACAAAAACGTAGAGTTCGTGCAAACCGAAGCGGCGTTAAATTTGGTCTCACCAAGTGAAATCATCGTATCGCTAAATAAATTTGAAAAGAAAAAGCGCGCCAAAAAACCGAGTTTAGCGATCGACGAGCTAAAGACGGGCGACTACGTCGTGCACGAGGAGTACGGCATCGGCAAATTTACGGGGCTTGAAAAGCTAACGGTTCTAGGCAGGACGCGCGAGTTCGTCGTGATCGTTTATCAAAACGAGGACAAGCTGCTTTTGCCCGTCGAGCATCTAAATTTGATCGACAGATACGTCGCGGGTAGTGGCAGTATCGCGGTTTTAGACCGCCTAGGCAAGGCAAATTTCGCCAAGATAAAAGAAAAAGTTAGAGCCAAGCTTTTCGTAATCGCGTCAAAGATTATTTCACTAGCCGCCCAGCGCGAGCTAATCCGCGGCGAAATCATCGAAAAAGACGATGCAGAGTATCTAAATTTCTTACAAAACGCGGGCTTTGCCTACACTAGGGATCAGGAGCGCGCCTCAAGCGACATCTCAAACGACCTAAAAAGCGGCAAGGTGATGGATAGGCTGCTTAGCGGCGACGTGGGATTTGGTAAAACGGAAGTTGCTATGAACGCGATATTTAAGTGCGTAAAATCGGGCTTTCAGGCGCTATTTTTCGTGCCGACGACGCTTCTTAGCTCGCAGCATTTTAAAAGTCTAAAAGAGCGGCTGGGCAAATTTGACGTTAGCGTCTTTAAGCTTGACCGCTTCACAAGCGCGAAGGAAAAAGCGGCGGCAGTTAAGGCGCTAGAGGCGGGACAACCCTGCGTTTGCGTTGGTACGCACTCGCTTTTATCGGTTAAACCATCAAATTTAGGCCTCATCATCATCGACGAGGAGCATAAATTCGGCGTCAAACAAAAAGAAAAACTAAAAGAGATATCAAGCGCCTCGCACGTGCTATCTATGAGCGCGACTCCGATACCGCGCAGCCTAAATATGGCGCTTTCAAGCGTCAAAGGCTACTCCGTGCTACAAACTCCGCCAAGCTCGCGCCTAGACGTGAGAACCAGCGTGCGCGAGTGGGACGAAAAGGCGGTAAAAGAGGCCGTGATGCGAGAGCTGCGCCGCGGCGGGCAAATTTTTTATATCCATAACCACATCGCCACGATGCCTCAGGCAAAAAAGCAAATTTTAGACATCATACCAAATTTACGCATCCTCATGCTACACTCCAAGATCGACGCCAAGACGACCGAAGAGGAGATGATGAAGTTTGAAAACGGCGAATACGATGTGCTGCTAAGCACCAGCATCGTAGAAAGCGGCATCCACCTGCCAAACGTAAACACCATCATCATCGAGGGCGCGAATAAATTCGGTATCGCAGACTTACATCAGCTACGCGGGCGCGTCGGCAGGAGCGACAAGCAGGCGTATTGCTACTTTCTCGTCGAAGACAAAAACGCCCTAAGCGAGGACGCGCTAAAACGCCTTGTCGCGCTTGAGAGTAACTCGTTTTTGGGCTCTGGCAGCGTGCTAGCCTACCACGATCTAGAAATCAGAGGCGGCGGCAACCTCGTCGGCGAAGCCCAAAGCGGCCATATCGAGGCGATCGGCTACTCGCTCTATATAAAAATGCTTGAAGAAGAGATAAATAAACTACTAAATAAAGAGAGCTTTGAAAGCGCAAAAATCGATCTAAAACTCAGTATAAACGCGTTTTTAAACTCGGAGTTTATCGGTGAGGATAGGCTGCGTCTGGAGCTATATAGACGGCTTAGCAAGTGTAAAGAAGTTGCCGAGGTTTACGAGATAGAGGGCGAGATCGAGGATAGATTCGGCAAGCCCGATATCTACACCAAGCAGTTTTTAAGCCTCATTATAATTAAAATTTTAGCGATAAAAGCGGGCTTTAAAGCCATCTCAAACGCAGAGCAAAATATCGTGCTAACCGCGCAAAACGGCGAACAAACCAGACTAAGATCAAAGAGCAAAGACGATGATGACGTGATAGAGGAGATCTTGATCTATCTTAGAAAACTAAACAAAGGACGGGCGGAAAAATGATAGACTGGAATACGACTGCCGCAGCGATTTATAGGCGAAAATTTGGCGCATTAAAAGGCGTAATAGACGTTGATTTTACCCAGCTTGAGGGGCTTGTCGGGATCGAAAAACAAAAAGAAGAGCTCGTAGAAAATACGCGCAAATTTTTAGAAGGCGAGGGTGCTAATCACGCGATACTCTGGGGCGCGCGAGGCTGCGGTAAAAGCAGCCTGGTTAAAGCCGTTTTTACTAAATTTTACCCCGAGGGTTTGCGGCTAATCGAGCTAAAAAACGACGAGCTGGAGATGATACCCGAGATCATTTACGAGATCAGGGATAGCAGCTTTAAATTTATCATTTTTTGCGACGACCTTAGCTTTGAGGCGGGAGACATGAGCTATAAATTTTTAAAACCCGTGCTTGAGGGCTCGATCGAAAAGGCGCCTAAAAACGTGCTCGTCTACGCCACCTCAAACCGCCGCCACCTGATCAGCGAACTAAAAAGCGACAACGAAGGCGCAAGGGTCGGCGAGACGGAGCTGCACTATAGCGACGCGGTCGAGGAAAAGATCGCGCTAAGCGATAGATTCGGGCTTTGGCTCAGCTTTTATCAGGGCAGCTTTACGGACTATCTAAAGATAGTGGATTTTTATTTTAAAGATTTCGTAGGCGATAGAGCGATGCTTCACGAGCTAGCAAAGCAATACGCCCAGCTTCGCGCGAGCCGCTCTGGACGCACTGCGAGACAGTTTTATCTAAGCTATAAAGATAAAATTTGATGGCAAATTTAACTAGAGTGGGATTTGTCGGAGACATCGTCGGACGCGCGGGACGAAGCGCGGTTATACAAAATTTGCCCAAATTTAAGCGCGAATTTGAGCTTGACTTTATCGTCGCAAACGCCGAAAACGCAAGCGGAGGCTTCGGTCTCACTGCAACCAACGCGCACGAGCTGCTTGGCTGCGGTATCGACGCGATCACGGGCGGCAATCATAGCTTTGATAAAAAAGACGTAGTCGCGCTGATGGACGCCCTGCCTATCATCCGTCCGTATAATCACTTCGCGGGCACGGCCGGGCACGGAGCGATAAATTTGAGTAAAGAGGGCAAGAGCCTAAGCGTGGTAAATTTGATGGGGCACTACGGCTTGCCGCATACGAACAACGCCTTTTTGGAGGCCGAGCGCGCGCTAGAGGAGTGCGAGAGCGAAAATATCCTAATAGACTTTCACGCCGAGGCCACGAGCGAGAAAAACGCTTTTTTTAGGCTATTTTGCGGGCGAGTAGGCGCGATAGCCGGCACTCACACGCACGTTGGCACCGATGATTTGCAAATAGTTAGCGGCACGGCCTACGTGAGCGACGTCGGTCTTAGCGGGGCGTTTGACGGCGTCATCGGCATGGACGCGGAAGCGCCGGTGAAGAGCTTTTTAACAGGGCTCAAGCACTCGTTTAAGGTAAATGAAAAATGCAGGCGAATCTTTCAAATGGTTGTGTTTGAATTTGACGGCGGGCGCTGCACGGATGCCTTTAAGGTCCGCGTGATAGACGGAGTTAGCGAGCCTTTGGTGCAGCGAGCGGTCAAATTTGCATAAACGAGCGCAAATTTGAGCCGTGCAAGGCTAGCGACGGCTTTTACTCAAATTTAAGCGCGGCAGCGTTTTGGACGATAAATTTGAGCAAGAGCCGCACACTAAATTTGCTAATAAACAAATAAAAAAGGAAAATCATGGATAGCACGCAGCTTTTTTTGGCGCTAAAAAACGCGGGCGTAAAGGCTGACGCGGACGACCCTCTGTGGTGGCCAAACGCCGGCACCTTTGAGGTCGTGGTCGGCGCCGTTTTGATACAAAATACCAACTGGAAAAACGCCGATAAAGCGCTAAATAATCTAAAAAACGCAAATTTGATGAGCCTGGAAGGTATCGTAAAAACTCCCGCGGCCGAACTAGCCCTGCTAATAAAACCAAGCGGCTTTTACAACACCAAAGCAAAACGCCTAAAAACGCTTTGCGAGGCGATTTTTAAAAAATTCGGCGATTTTGAAAATTTCAAAGAAAACGTTAGCCGCGAGTGGCTGCTAGGCGTAAAAGGCATCGGCGCGGAGACCTGCGACGCGGTGCTTTGCTATGCGTGCGGGCGCGACGCGATGGTCGTAGATAGCTACGCTTTGCGGATTTTGAGCTTTTTGGGATATGGGTTTGAAAGCTATGAAGAGGCGCAGGAGTGGCTGGGAGCCATAGATAGCGAGCAGATTTGTAAAGCATACGGGCGCGAGCTAGATATGAATGAAATTTACGCCAAATTTCACGGCAAGATAGTGGAGTTTTGCAAGGCGCACTTTAACGGAAAGAGACTAGACGACGCCGGCGAGGAGATACTAAGATCCATAAAATAGGAGCAAATATGAAGATAAATTTTATAAATTTACAAGCTCAGTATCAAAAATACAAAAACGAAATCGACGAGCAGATCAAAGAGGTGCTAGATAGCTCGGTCTATATCGGCGGCAAGGTCGGCGAGCTGGAGGAAAATCTCGCTAAATTTAGCGGCGCTAAGCACTCTATAGCTTGCAGTAGCGGCACGGACGCGCTGCTGTTAGCCTTTATGGCGCTTGATATAAAGTCCGGCGACGAGATCATCACGACGCCTTTTACCTTTATCGCTACGGCCGAGATGATAGCGTTTCTGGGCGCAAAGCCCGTATTTGTCGATATCGACGAAAAGACATACAACATCGATCCAAATTTGATCGAAACAAAGATCACGCCAAAGACCAAGGCTATCGTGCCGGTGTCGCTTTTTGGGCAGGCGGCCGATATGGCGGCGATAAACGCCATCGCGCAAAAACACGGCCTAACCGTTATCGAGGACGCCGCGCAAAGCTTTGGCGCGAGCCAAAACGGCGTAAAATCCTGCAACCTCTCGCGCATCGCTACGACCTCGTTTTTTCCGGCTAAGCCGCTTGGCTGCTACGGCGACGGCGGAGCGATATTTACGAACGACGACGCCCTAAACGAAAAGATACGCATCCTGCTAAATCACGGCCAGTCCGAGCGCTACATCCACAAATACGTCGGTATAAACGGCAGACTCGACGCCATCCAGGCGGGCATTTTAAACGTCAAGCTAAAGTACCTTGACGCCGAAATCGCAAAACGTCAAGAGATCGCGGCTCGGTATTCTTGCGAGCTAAATGGCGTCGTAGCGCCTTTCGTCGCGGAGGGTAACGTCTCGGCGTGGGCGCAGTACTGTATCCGCGTAAAAGATAGAGCAAAGATGCTAGAAATCTGCGCGCAAAAAGGCGTGCCGACGGGAGTTTATTACCCCGTGCCGCTGCATTTACAAGAGGTATTTAAGGATCTTGGCTACAATCGGGGAGATTTTGCTGTGAGCGAAGCGGTGGCGCAGGATATAATGGCGCTACCGATGTCTGCGTTTGTAACCAAAGAGGAGCAAGACTATGTCATCGAGGTTATAAATAATGCTTAAATTTGCGCTCATAGGTCTTGGCGTCATGGGTAAAAACCACTACCGTGCGCTGCAAAACGTCGCTGGCGTGCAGATAGTCGCTCTTTGCGATCCGTTTTGCAAGGGAAATTTCGCGCAAAAAATTTACGCTGATCTTGACGAGATGCTAGAGAGCGAAAATTTAGACGCCGCCGTCATCGCTACGCCGACCTCGCTACATAAAGAAGCGGCGCTAAAATGCATGCAAAAGGGGCTAAATTTGCTTATCGAAAAGCCCGTTTGCGCAAATGCCGCGGACGCTCAAATTTTACTAGAGGAAGCTAAGCGGCGAGATATAAAGGTAGCCGTCGGACACGTCGAGCGCTTTAATCCCGCAATCGCGGCGCTAAAAAAAGAGCTAGCAAGCCAGGAAATTTATAGCGTACAAATAACTAGAAACGCACCATTTCCGCAGCGAATCACGGATGTTGGGATACTGGCCGATCTGGCCGTGCACGATATAGATCTCATTAGATTTTTAAGCGGCAAAGAGATAAAAAGTGCGGATATAAAAAGCTCGCGCAAGATCCACGCTAAATTTGAAGATAACGCGGTTTTGTCGTTTGAGCTTGAGGGCGAGATAACGGCTCTCATCGCTACCAGCTGGCTAGCGCACAGACGCAAAAGAACGGTCGAGGTCGCGTGCAAGGGGGTTGTTTACGAGGGTGATTTGCTAAATCAAAGCCTCGTTAAATTTAGCGAATTTGACACTAGCTCGTATAAAACGCAAAATATATTCGTCAAAAGAGCTGATCCGCTAACAAGCGAGCTGGAGGACTTCGTGCGTCTTTTAAGCGGCGAGCAAAGCGCGAGCGCTAGCATAGAAGACAGCCTAAAAACGCTAAAAATCATAGAGAATGCGAGCTAAATTTTAGGCTGAAATATAAAAGAAAATTTATTTTTTTATATTTTATTTATATTTATGGAAAAAGAAGTTATTATTACACGATTTTTTCAGAAGGAGTCTAAATGATATACGAAAACATCGTCCAAACCATCGGCAAAACGCCGGTCGTAAAGATAAACAGCGTGCACGAAGAGGGCATGGCTGAAATTTATGCAAAGCTTGAGTTTTTTAACCCGGGCGGCTCGGTAAAAGATAGAATCGCCGTAAATATGATCCTCGGTATGCAAAAAGAGGGTACGCTAAAAAAAGGCGACGTCATCGTGGAGCCAACTAGCGGCAATACCGGCATAGGCGCGGCTATGGTCGGCGCGGCGCTGGGATACAAGGTCGTGCTAGTGATGCCTGAAACCATGAGCATAGAAAGACGCAAGCTGCAAAAGGCCTACGGCGCTGAGCTCGTGCTAACCGAGGGCTCAAAAGGCATGAAAGGCGCGATCGAAAAAGCAAGCGAGCTCGTGCGCGAAAAGGGCTACGTGATGCTAAGCCAGTTTGAAAACAAATTTAACCCGCAGGCTCACGAGCTAACTACGGCAAAAGAGATCATGGATGATTTTAAAGAGCTTGACGCGTTTGTGGCTGGCGTAGGAACGGGCGGCACGCTAAGCGGCACGGCAAGAGCGCTAAAAGCAAACGGCTATAAGACTAAAATCGTAGCCGTCGAGCCAAACGACTCCGCCGTGATCTCCGGCGAAAAACCGGGTCCGCATAAGATCCAGGGCATCGGCGCGGGCTTTATCCCGGCTACGCTTGAGACCGCCTATATCGACGAGATAGAGCGCGTGGATAACGACGAGGCCTTTGAGGCGGCTAGAAAACTGGCTAAAGAGGAAGGTATCCTGCTAGGTATCTCGGGCGGCGCGGCTTTGGCGGCTGCGGTGAAAGTCGCAAAGAGGCTAGGTAAGGGTAAAAAGGTGCTTTTCATAGCTCCTGATAACGGCGAGAGATATCTCAGCACTCCGCTTTACGAGGCGTGATTTGGGACTGATAGCTGAGCTAAACGAGCTGGTCGCGACCGTGCGAGAAAAGGACCCGTCGGTAGCCTCGTGCTGCTACGTGGCGATCCTCGTCAACACTCCGGGCATCCATGCCGTCTTTTTTCATAGATTCGCGCACTTTTTGCATGTTAAAAATTGGCGATTTACGGCGCGCTTCGTTTCGCAGATGTCGCGCTTTTTAACGGGCATCGAGATACATCCGGGCGCCAAGATCGGTAGGCGGCTTTTTATCGATCACGGCATGGGCGTTGTTATCGGCGAGACGGCTGAGGTGGGCGATGACGTGCTGATCTATCATCAAGTAACTCTGGGCGGCACGGGCAAAGAGTGCTGTAAGCGCCACCCGACCGTAAAAAACGGCGTCACGATAGCAGCCGGCGCAAAGGTGCTAGGAAACATCCTGATTGGCGAAAACGCAAAAATAGGCGCGAACTCGGTCGTGCTAAAAGACGTGCCCGATAATGCTACGGTCGTAGGCATACCCGCTAGGATCGTGCGGATAAACGGAGAGCGAGTCGGCG
Source organism: uncultured Campylobacter sp. (assembly GCA_963528245.1). Classification (GTDB taxonomy): domain Bacteria; phylum Campylobacterota; class Campylobacteria; order Campylobacterales; family Campylobacteraceae; genus Campylobacter_A. Next base: position 11,988 of record CAURWB010000051.1, read on the forward strand.
AGTAGGTCAAATTTGCGCCGACCTTGGCTGCTATTTTTATAAATTTACTTTTTTATTCTGTTAAATTTGAAAATTTGCAAGATTTTTATAGGGCAGACAGATATAGCGGATGCTTTTATGAGTTTGTATTGGGCTTTAAATTTATCAAATTTAACTACGTCAAAATTTAGTTAAATTTACTCGTCAAATATCGGAAGTTTAGGCTCTTTTTCTTTTTGTATTTTACCGCCGACGTTTAAAATTTGAGACTCGCTTGCTTCGCCTAAATTTTCATTGTCGTCAAATTTGACCGGCGCGCCGGCTTCATTTGTAGTGATCTTGAGTCGTTTCATCGTCTTGGCTGATTTACTAAATTCTATTAGATCCTCGGTTGTTTTTACTTCGCTCGGGAGCTTTTGCAGTGAGTGTTTAAATATTTCAGCCGCCGCGATAGCGTCGCTCAGGGCTCTATGATGGGTATTGTCGATGCCTAAAAGTTCTTTTAGCGTGCCTAGGCCGTATTTTGGCGAGGCAATAGTGCGGCGGGCTAGATCGATCGTGCAGAGCTTGCGGTTTAGCAGCTCGCCGTATCCTAGCGCCTCCAGCGTCGCGCTGATAAAGCCGTAGTCGAAACGAACGTTGTGTGCCACAAAAACGCTTTGGCCTAGAAAGACTTTAAACTGCTCCATGACGAAGGCTAGGCTAGGTGCGTTTTTTAGGTGCTCTGCGGTGATTCCCGTTAGCTCGCTGATATTTTCAGGAACGTATGGCGCATACACGAATGTTTCAAATTTGCCGATTATTTCGCCGTTTTGTAGCTTTAGCGCGCCGATTTCGATGATCTGGCCGCTATTTATACCGCCGCTAGTTTCTATATCCACGACGCAAAAAATTTGATCTTTTATCTCTTTGCGGCGAGTTTTTAGCTCGATTTGGTTTTTTGTGGTGCGGGTTATATCAAGCCCCAGCGCGCGCCACATCTGTACGTCGCGAACATCAAAAAGCTCTGAGTATTCGTCCATTTGCTTGGTCGCTGCGACAAAGTCCGTGTAGGCTACGTTTCGTTTGGCGATGACGGCGAGTAAATTTTCAAAATCTTGGTTCAAAACTCGAGCTTTAGCGAGCGGATAGAGTGCTCGTATGAATTTGACGAAAATATATAACTGCCCGCCACGACGATATCTACGCCCGCCTCATCGAGCTGCGCGACGTTTAGCCCCGTCACGCCGCCGTCTACTTCGATCATGCATTTGGCATTTTTGCGCTCGATCATTTCGCGTAAGCTACGGGCTTTTTCGAGCACCGAAGGGATAAATTTTTGACCGCCAAATCCCGGATTTACGCTCATTAGCAGCACCATATCGACCTCATTTACGATGTGCTCGATTGCTGTGACCGGCGTGTGCGGGTTTAGCACGATGGCAGGCCCTACGCCGTGGCTACGGATGTGATCTATTAGACGTAGCGGATGCTTTTCCTCCTCGATGTGAAAGCTTAAAAATTTAGGCTTCAGAGGCAAAAAAAGATCGGCAAAAAAGGTATTGTTTTGAACCATTAGGTGTATATCTAGCGGCTTTGTAGCGGCTTTTGCGACTGCATTTACGACCACTGGCCCGATTGTTAAATTTGGCACAAAATGCCCGTCCATCACGTCGACATGCACAAGATCGGCGCCAGCCTCGCAGATGGCCTCGATCTCGGCTCTTAAATTTCCAAAATCAGCCGATAAAATACTCGGTGCTACATACATTTTAATGTCCTTTATTTGCTTAGAAAAAATATCGCGTCCATGCCGTCTATATCGAGTCGTACGAGGGCGCCTTTGTTTTTTTTGTCTTCCTCTTTGATCTCTTCAAAAACATGCGGCAAGGTGAAATTCGCCTCTATCTTTCGGCTCTTTAGCCATGCCTCGATGCGGTCTGAGATGACGCTAAGCAGGTCTGCATATGCTTCGGTTATGCTTGCTTCACCGCCTTCTTGGAGTAAAATTTTGCAGATACTACTAACGGCGTTTTTTTCGACGCAGAGGATAAATTTGGCGTTTATCTCGCCGTAAAACGCTACCGAGCCCATGCAAAATTTCTCCTCGTCGCAACTAAAATTTGTTATTTCGGTGCTATTACGAGAAATAGGTAAATTTGATAAAGAGGCTAGCGTGTCCATCACTACTTTTAAGATATCGGGTAAAAGATCTATTAATTCTTTTGTTATATTTTTAGGTTTTTCGTCTTCTATGCTACCGCCGCCTTCTATCGTCGCGTCGTCATTAAAAAAATCCTGAATCGTATCGTAAAGTAGTATCCCGCAGTCCTCTAAATCATGAAGTAGCGCTTTTGAGACGTTGGATTTTTTTAGTCCACACATAGCTATGGTTGCGCCGCTATCGGCGCATTCCATCGCAAGTTTAGCCAAAAACGACACGCCGTGAATATTTATAAAACTTGATTTTTTCATATCAAAAACAAAAAATTTAAAGCCGATTTTTAGCGATTGCAGGAAGCTTTTATAAGCGAATTTGTCTGCAAATTCCGAGTCGATAAAGCCGTTTATCTCGTAAACGACGACGTTTTCTTTAAGGGTAGTGGATAATTCTTTTTTGTTTGATTTGATGTCGATCAGGCGGATGGCGCATTCGAAATCTTTATGTAAACGGTTAAATTCTTCCTCGTCTTTTGCGATAACCGGTTTGTATCCGCGCCCTGATAATGTTAGCGCGATCTGGCGTTTTTGCTCGGTATCGGCGTTAAAAACGATGATTTGTTTGTTTTCCGATTCAAACTTCCCCCAAAATAAAAGCGCAACGCTGAGCGTCTCAAAAAAAGATAAATTTAAAACATCTTTAGACATTCTTTTTAGGGCTTTAAATTTTATCTCATTGTAGTCGCAAAAGCCTATGTC
>CAURWB010000052.1:0-14830 GCA_963528245.1 uncultured Campylobacter sp.
GGTGAAGCAGTTTTTGCTGGGTGGACTGATGGGCTATGTATTCGGCGTCACGCTGCCCGGGCTTTTTAACCGCCTAAGGCTTGAGTACTGGGGACTATATCCGGTTTTTTCGATGGCTTGGGTGATGCTTTTATACGTGCTAGCGGGTAAGGTCGGCGGCAACGGCTTTCTTGCCGTATATATTGCGGGTATGTTTATAAATAAAAAAGAGTTTGCGCATAAGAAAAATTTGATCGGTTTTCACGACGGTATCGCGTGGACGATGCAGATCGTTATCTTTTTGACGCTGGGACTTTTGGTAAATCCATCTCAGCTACCGGCCGTCGCGCTTGCGGGCGCCGTGGTCGCGTTTTGGATCATGTTCGTCGCGCGTCCTATGGGTGTTTTTCTCTCGCTTTTGCTTTCTAGATACAATATCAAAGAAAAGATATTTATCTCGTGGGTCGGGCTTCGAGGCGTCGTTCCTATCGTACTTGCGACCTATCCGTTCGGCGCAAATTTGCCAAATTCGGAGCTGATTTTTAACACGATATTTTTCATAGTATTCGTCTCTATCATCATCCAGGGTATGACGCTAGAAAAGGTCGCGCAAAAATGCGGCGTCAAAGAAGATGTCGTAGCCGAAGAGGTCGAGATGTCGAACCTGCCGATCTTTTATCACACTTTACGCCAGCACACCATACGCTTTGACGCCGAAGTCGTCGGTAAAAACCTAGCCGAGCTCGAGCTTCCTAGCGACTTTTTGGTGCTACTTATCAAGCGCAAGGGCGAGTACATCAAACCTACCGGCTCATCGGTGTTTGAAGAGGGCGACTTGCTACTGATCCAGTGCGAGGACGAAAACAAATATAACGAAACCTTAAAGACTTTTACGGCGTAAATTTGACAGAAATTTAGCCTTCGGTTTCGGTTAAATTTGACGCTAAAAGGCGCGCCTTGGTAAAGGAGTAAATTTGGACTTATCCGCCGTTTCAAAGACGCTGTTTATCACGCTTAGCGCGCGAATTTTTGCTTCTAAAAATTTCCCCGAGTATTTTTACGACGAAAAGGCTCTATCGCTCGAAAATATCGTACAAACAAACTGCGAGTCCGTGCGAGAAAAATCGTCCGAATACGCGCTCATGGCATCTGCGGCTAGATACTACAACTTAGACGAAATCGTGCGTAAATTTTGCGCAAAATATCCAAAATGTAACGTCGTTTATCTAGGCGCAGGGCTCGAGACGGCCCGCTTTCGTTTAAAAACCCTAAACGCTGCCTTTTACGAGGTAGATTTGCCCGAGGTGATAGAGCTTAGAGGGCTTTTGCTTGGCGAGCGTCCAAACGAAGCGCTCATAGGCTGCGATATGTTTGACACGGCTTGGGCGCGAAGCATTGATAAAGGCTTGCCGACGCTGCTTGTAGCGTGCGGAGTGTTTCAGTATTTTACGCGCGAGCAGGTTTTAAATTTGATTCGCGAGCTTAAAAGCGCCTTTAAAAATGCCGAGCTCGTATTTGACGCCACAAACGAAACAGGCCTAAAGTACGCTAACAAATACGTAAAAAGCGTCGGAAACGACGAAGCGATTATGCGTTTTTGCGTCGAGGACAGCAGTAAATTCGCGCTAAAAGCCGGCGTAAATTTGATAGAGGAGAGAGTATTTTTCATTGATGCTCGCAAGATTCTTGCAAAAAGGCTCAAATTTACCACCCGCCTCATAATGAAATTTGTAGATTTTACTAAGCGGGCTAAAATTTTACATTTTGATTTAAAGCGTTAGTCGTCTAACCAAGCTCAAAGTTTTTAAATTTTACAGTTTAGTAAAGCTCGGATAGTTTTATTTAGATCTATTTTCTTAAATTTACGTTCCGATCGCAGCGCAAGTTCGCAGCATCTAAAGTGTCGCGAGTAAAATTTAGAGCAGATTTTCATCTGCTCCGCTTAAATTTACTCCAAAGCCTGCGTGAGATCGGCGATGAGGTCGTCTGCGTTTTCTAGGCCGACGCTTATTCTGATTAGCTCTTTTGTTATGCCTGCCTTTATTAGCTCCTCGCTTGAGAGCTGCTGATGCGTAGTGGAGGCCGGGTGCGTGATGAGCGACTTTGAGTCGCCGATATTTACGACGATTTTAAAGAGCTTTACCTTGCCCAGCATCTTTACGGCGCGCTCAAAGCTATCGGTTTCAAAGCACATTAGCCCGCTAGCCATGCCGTCCTTGAAGTATTTTTGCGCCTTTTCGTGCTCCGAGTCGCTTTTTAGCGTCGGATAGGTTACGCGTTTTACGTATTTGTGCGAGTTTAAAAACTCGGCGATTTTGCGCGCATTTTGCGAGTGTCTCTCGATACGAACGCTTAACGTCTCAAGCCCCTGGATGAGCTGCCATGAGTTAAAAGGCGAGATCGTAGCGCCTATATCGCGCACCAAAGCCACTCTCATGCGTAGCGTGTAGATGTCGAATTTATCCGCCATCTGAGCGTAAACTAGCCCGTGATAGCTCTCGTCAGGCTCGTTAAAGTGCGCGTATCTGGCATTGCCGACTAGTTTGGCGTTTAAATTTTTGCTAGCTACGACTGCGCCCGCTAGGCTTAGGCCCTGGCCGCAGATATATTTGCTCGCGCTATGCACGACGACGTCTACGCCGTGATTTAGCGGTTGGAAAATGATCGGCGTAGGTACGGTGTTATCTGCGATTGTTACGACGCCGTGCTTATCCGCGATCTCGACGATCTTTTTAAAATTCGGGATTGCGATTTGCGGGTTTGATAGCGTCTCGAAAAATATCGCGCGCGTTTTGTCGTCTATCAAATTTTCAAGATCGTCCGCACTGTCGCTGTCAAACACCCGCGCCTCGATGCCAAAACGCTTAAGCGTGTGCATGAAAAGAACCATCGTGCCGCCGTAAATTTTCTTTGCCACGACGATGTTGTCGCCGACTGCGGCTAAATTTGCGATTGAGTAGAAAATCGCCGACTGACCGCTAGCCGTCACGATAGAGGCCGAGCCCTCCTCGAGCGCGGCTATACGGCTCTCTAGTACGTCCGTCGTCGGGTTGCCCAGTCTCGTGTAGATGTGGCCAGGGTCTTCTAGCGCGAACCTCGCCGCAGCCGCCTCGGCGCTGCCGAAATCATAAGCCGTAGTCTGGTAAATCGGCACCGCCATGGCGCCAGGACCTGCCTTGGTGTCGTAGCCGTAGTGCGTAGCGATCGTCTCTTTTTGCATTTTTTCTCCTTGTAAAATTTGCGCGCATTATAACCGCTAAAAGTTTAAATTGGTATAATTGGGCTTTTGAAAGGAAAAAATGGCTGAACAAAACGACAAATTTAAGCGCGTAAAATACCTGCGCGGCCTGGAAAAATTCGCAAAAGCTGCGATTAGCGCGCTAAAAAGAGAGGATTTTAACGAGGACGAATTTCGCGCTAGGGTGGGCAAAAACGCCGAAATTTTACGCAAGATCGAGCCGATTTTTTTAGATAACGCCTACTCGAAATCTCTTGAAAATTTCGTAAATTTGGTCGTAAAAGGCGGCGATAGGGCCGAGCTAATATCCTGCGCCAACGCGCTAGAAAAGCTAAAAAATCAAAAAACGTATAAAAAAGAAAAACATAGAAAAAAATATAAGGACGAAGAGTGAAATGCGTGATATTTGACATGGACGGCACGCTCATAGATAGCGCAAAAGCGATCTGCGAGACGGTAAACGAGGTGCGGCGCGAGCTGGGGCTTGAGGGCGATCTGGCGGCGGAGTTTATCGTAAAGGCCATAAACGAGCCGGGGCGAAATTTGGGGCTTGACTTTTACGGTATAGATAAGCCTGATATGAAGCTGCGGGATAACTTTGAGGCTAAATTTAAGAAAAATTACCGCGAATACGCCGCGGCATACGAGGGCGTAGAGGGGCTACTAGCCGGGCTAAAAGAGGCGGGGCATTTCGTCGCTCTAGCTAGCAATGCGCCGCGATATACTTTGGATGAAATTTTACAAAGAAGCGGGATATTGAAATTTTTTGATCTCATCGTCGGAGCGGACGAAAACGTACCTCAAAAACCCGATCCGGCGATGTTAAATTTGATATTAATATCAGGCGAATTTGATAAAGCGATATTTGTCGGAGATAGTAAAAAGGACGAGCTTGCTGCACGCAATGCGGATATGAGATATCTAAACGTTTGTTGGGGTTTTGGTAGCCAAAGTCCGAGCTGCGACAATGTCTTTACGGTGGCTGAAGCAGCCCTATATATCGAGAAGTTATAAAAATTTAGCGTATTATAGTACGTATGATTTTAGGTAAGATTTTACAAAAAATAGTATGTATTTTAAGATTTGCGAAAGGTTTTAAAATTTATGGATTATGATATATTTTCTCAAAGTCCGAGAGAAAAATTCTTTGAAATTTTATTTAACGCGAATAAAAATTTAGTCGAAAACGAGCTTGAAAAAACCTTTGAAAAATTTATCGCGATGAGCGAATTTTGCGAAAAAAACGGCTTTGACGAAACGGCGCAAAATTCGTTTATTTCTCAAAATCAGACCCTTGTAAATGAGCGCCTAAACGACATTTATATCGGGCTTAGTGGGGATATTTTAAGTCAAAATGAGTAAAATAGCCGTTATATTTTCGTTGTTTTTATCGCTGGTTTTTGGCGCGGTAAATTTCGAGGAAGAGCATCTTTTCGAGCTCAAAAAAGACGAGTGGGCGCGGGTTTTCGTAACCAAAAAGGGCACTGACGAGCGCGAGAGTTTTGATTTTCGTTGGACGCTTTTTGATAACACGAACATCATTGTGCATTCGCGCTACCGAAACTATCCTCGCCAGCTTGTTATGTCGCTAAGACGCGGCCTTGAGACCTATAAGCAGACTTTGATATCTGATCTCAAGTTTCCGCCTAGCGACCGCGTCGCGCTTTATCTCGTTTTTGAGGATTTTAAGCAAGGCGTAGCGAAATTTCGCGTGCTGATAAACGACGACGAACAGCGCGTAGACGTGGAGTTTTTGGACCCGCCAAGAAAGCAGAGCGGTGCTCAAAATAGCGCGCAAAACGCCAGATAAAAGCAAAATTTAAGTGAGCCTAAATGGAAAAAATCGATCTGATAATGAAAAATTTTATCGCGGAGCTTGGCTATAAGCCTGCAAATGCGATGTTTGCTCGGATAAATTCGGGCAAAAAGCTACGCTCTAAGCTGCTTTTAAAAATAGCGGGCGAGAGCGAGCAGAGTCTCAAAATTTGCGCGATTATCGAGCTTATTCACCTAGCTAGCTTGCTTCACGACGACGTGATCGACGATGCCGACACCAGGCGCGGAAGCCCGAGTATAAATGCGAGCTTCGGCATCAAAAATGCCGTAATGCTAGGCGATATCCTCTACTCGAAGGGCTTTTACGAGTTATCTAAATTTCCGCACGAGATCGCGGGCGAGATATCGGGAGCGGTCAGCAAACTAAGCATAGGCGAGATGATGGACGTGGACCTCTCGGCTAAATTTAACGAAGACAAATCCGCATACGAAACGATGATCTACTATAAAACCGCCGTTTTGATCGAGGCTGCCGCCGCGGTCGGAGCGATGTTAGCCGGACTTGATGCGCGTAATTTTAAAATTTACGGTAAAAACTTAGGCCTAGCTTTTCAGATAATCGACGACATCCTAGACGTCACGCAAGACGCCGCGACGCTTGGAAAGCCCAATTTTAGCGACTTTAAAGAGGGCAAAACGACGCTGCCTTACATTTATCTTTACGAAAGCTTAAGCGAAGTAGACAAAGAGAAGCTAAAAAGCCTGTTTAAAAAAGATCTGAGCGAGGCCGAGCGAGGCTGGGTGAGGGCGAAGATGAACGAAACGGGCGCGATAAAAAAAAGCATAGAAGCGGCTAAAAATTTAGGCGAGCAGGCGATAAAATCGGTAGAAAAATTTAACGTAGACGGCCTAGAAAACATCGTAAAATCAATGATAGACAGGGAATTTTGATGCATTACGCAAGCGTGAGCTTTACGCATAAAAACACCGATATATCCGTGCGCGAAAAGCTCTCTTTTTCTAACATCGAGCGCAAAAACGAAATTTTACACCTCATTAGCTCCAGCCAAAACATCAACGAGTGCATGGTGCTTAGCACCTGCAACCGCGTCGAGATCATCGCTAGCGTAAAGACGGTCGAAGGCGCTAGCAAGCACATCATCGCCTGCATGTCACTCATCTGCGGCATCCCTTTTGAGGAGCTGCAAAGCAGAGCCGACATCTACGAGGATAACGGCGCCGTACACCATCTCTTTGCCGTAGCTAGCTCGCTAGATAGTCTTGTTATCGGTGAAACGCAGATCGCGGGCCAGCTAAAAGAGGCGTATAAATTTGCCCGCGCTAACGGCAAATGCGGCGCAAAGCTCGGCAGGGCGATGGAGTTTGCCTTTAAGTGCGCGGCGGAGGTACGAAACAAAACCGAAATCTCCAAAAATCCGATCTCCGTTTCAAGCGTCGCGGTGGCGAAAGCAAAGGAAATTTTTGGCACGCTAAACGGCATGGTCGCCTTGATAGTGGGCGCGGGCGAGATGGCGGAGCTAGCCGCAAAGCATCTAATCGCAAGCGGCGCGAGAACGATAATCATCAGCCGAAACAAAGAGCGCGCTAAAAATTTAGCTCTGACGCTGGGGGACAATAACGAATACGACTCGCTTTCAAACGTAGCGCAGTACATAAATAAATATCAAATAATATTTTCCGCGACCGCCGCGCCGCATCCGGTTTTGATCGACGCGATGGTAGAGCCAAAGGAGTTTAAGCGTTACTTTTTTGATATAGCCGTGCCGCGCGATATCGCGATCACGCAGGGCGAAAATATTAAAATTTACGCCGTGGACGACCTGCAAGAGATCGTAAATAAAAATCTCGCCCTGCGCGAGGAACAGGCGCAGATCGCGTACGGCATCGTCGGGCGAAATACGGCGGCGTTTTTCCAAATGCTGCGCGAACTAGCCGTCACGCCGCTAATCAAAGGCATCAGAGAGCAGGCCAAAGAGTGCGCCCAAAGAGAGCTAGCAAAAGCCCTAAAAAAGGGCTATCTAAAACATAGCGACAAAGAGGAGGCGTATCGCCTCATACATCAGGTTTTTAAGGCGTTTTTGCACGCGCCGACGATAAATTTAAAAAACCTCGCCGGAGCTGCTGGAAGCGAAGCGCAGCTAAGAGCCGTCGGGGAGATCTTTAACGTCGCGGAGCAAACGCCGCAAGAAGAAAATAACGAATTTGAATGGGAGAACGAATGAAATTTAGCAAACTTTACGCGCCGACGGCAAAAGAAGCGCCAAAAGACGCAAGCCTGGCAAGTCATAAATTTTTGCTCCGAGCGGGCTACGCCGAGCAGGTCGGTAGCGGACTTTACAACTTTTTGCCGCTTGGCAAACGGGTGCTTGAAAATATAAAAAAAATCGTCAAAGAGGAGCTTGACGAGGCGGGCGCGCAGGAGATCTCGATGAGCTTCGTCACGTCGGCTGATCTTTGGCGCGAGAGCGGACGGTATGAGTTTTACGGCAAGGAGCTTTTGCGCTTTAAGGACCGCAAAGAAAACGACTTTGTTTTAAGCCCGACAAACGAAGAGAGCGTGGTCGCGCTCGTGCGAGGCAAGGTAACGTCCTATAAGCAACTGCCGCTAAATTTATATCAGATAAATACAAAATTTAGAGACGAGGCGAGGCCGAGATTCGGGCTACTTAGAGGGCGCGAGTTTTTGATGAAGGACGGATATAGCTTTCACGCAAATGCCGAGGATCTGGACCGCGAATTTGACCTGATGGAAAAAACTTATAGCAAAATTTTCACTCGCCTCGGGTTAAATTTCCGCGCGGTTAGAGCCGATAGCGGCGCGATAGGCGGCAGCGGAAGCAAAGAGTTTATGGTGTTAGCTAATAGCGGCGAGGACGACATCATCGTCTGCGAAAACTGCGACTACGCCGCAAACATAGAGGCCGCAACCCGCGCAAAACGAACGACGCAGGCCGAAAGACCCGAGGCCGATGCGGCTAAATTTTTTACGCCAAACGCCAAAATCATCAAAGAGGTGGCAGAGTTTTTTAGAGTTGATGAGTTTTACTGCATAAAAGCAGTGATAAAAAAGGCGATTTTTATCGGCGATAAAGGCGAAAAAAGCGAGAAAATCGTGGTATTTTTCGTGCGCGGCGAGGACGAACTACAAGAGGTCAAGGCTCAAAACGCGTGCGCGGCGCTCGAGCTAGCGGACGCAACCGAGGCCGAGATCGCGGCGGCCGGGCTTGTGGGCGGATTTTGCGGGCCGGTCGGGCTAAAGGGCATTGAGTTTTATATCGATAAAGAGCTTGAGGGCGAGTCGCAGATGATCTGTGGCGCAAACGAGCGGGATTATCACTTCGTCGGCGTTAGCGTTAGCAGCTTTAACGCGGAGCGCTTTAAAGACCTAACCGCCGTAAAAGCGGGCGATAAGTGCCCTTGCTGCGGCAGAAATTTAAGCGTTAGCAAAGGTATCGAGGTCGGGCATATATTTAAGCTAGGCACCAAGTACTCAGAGCCGATGAATGCTACGTTTTTGGATGAAAACGGCAAAGCAAAACCGTTTATCATGGGCTGCTACGGTATCGGCGTTAGCCGCCTGGTAGCCGTCGCCGTCGAGGCTAGTCACGATGAAAAAGGCATAATCTGGAACGAAACCCTAGCTCCGTTTAAATTCGAAATCATCGTCTCAAATTTAAAGGACGAAGAGGGCGTTAAATTTGCGCAGGGGCTTTATGAGAACTTACGCGAGGCGGGCGTTTCGGTGCTGCTTGACGATAGAAACGAGCGCTTTGGCGTAAAAATGAGCGAATTTGAGCTGATGGGATTTCCTTATGCCGTGATCGTGGGCAAGGGGCTAGCAGAAGGCACGGTAGAGCTCGTTACTCGTGGCGGCCTAGTTAAAGAAACCGTCAAAGCGAGCGAAATTTTAGCGCGCCTAAAGAGCCTATGATAAAGCATTTTTTTACGCCCTACGTCGTTTTGGAGATCGCGGCGGCGTATTTTTTTATCCACGCGTACGGATTTTTAAATTTAGTCCTTGAGGTCATCGCGACGGCTATTTTGGGGCTATTTTTTATGTTTCGCGTCGGATTTTTTCAGCTAACTAGCAATATCGCGTTTTTTAAGCCAGCAGACGTCTTTAGTAGCGTAGGTATGGCGATCGGGGGATTTTTTATGTTTATCCCGGGGCTTATCACCGACGTTTTGGGTGCGGCGATCGTAGCGGTCGCGTTTTTTGCAAATTTAAAAAACGGCGGCGAGCGCAAGAGCGGGAGCGAATATTATTACGAAAAATTTGAAAGCGGACGTGACAAACCGCGCGATGACGGCGAGATCATCGACGTCGAAGTCGTAGAAGAAAAGAGGCAAATATGGAAAAACTAAAAATCGCAACGAGAAAAAGCGTGCTGGCTATGTGGCAAAGCGAGCATATCAGGGATAAAATTTTAGCCCGCCATCCGAAAATCGCGGTCGAGCTAACCGGCATGAAAACCAAAGGCGACGTGATCCTAGACACTCCGCTAGCAAAGATCGGCGGTAAGGGGCTATTTACAAAAGAGCTGGAAGACAGCATGCTAAGCGGCGAAACGCATATCGCCGTGCATAGCCTAAAAGACGTGCCGGTTGTCTTTCCAGATGGACTAGTGTTAGCCGCGATCTGCTCGCGCGAGGACGTGAGAGATGCGATGCTGAGCGAAAAATACGCTAAATTTGAGGATCTGCCCCAGGGCGCGCGCGTGGGCACGACGAGCTTGCGCCGTAAGATGCAGCTTTTAGCGATGCGTCCAGACCTCGAGATAATATCGCTACGAGGCAACGTCCAAACCCGCCTGCGCAAGCTAAAAGAGGGCGAATTTGACGCGATCATACTAGCGATGGCGGGCGTGAACCGCTTAAATTTACGCTCCGAGGTTGCGCATATAGTGCCGTTTGAGCTAGATCAGATGATACCTGCGATGGGGCAGGGTGCGCTTGGTATCGAGGCCAGAGAGGACGCTGAAATTTTAAATTTGATAGAGTTTTTAAAAGACGAAAAAGCCGTGATAGAGACGACTGTGGAGCGTGATTTCGTCGCGATGCTAGAGGGCGGCTGCCAAGTGCCTATCGGCGTAAATGCAAATTTAAACGGCGACAAGATCGAGATACGCGCGGTCGTGGGGTTGCCAGACGGTAGCGAGAGTATACGCGAAAATATCGTCGCGCAAAAAAGCGAGTGGAAAAGCGTGGGCGCCGAGCTTGGACGAATATTTATCGGCAAGGGCGCAAAAGAGCTGCTAAAACGCGCCGAGGAGATGGCGAACATATGAGAAAAGCGCTTATTTTAGTGTTCTTGACGTCCGCGCTTTTTGCACAGGTAGATTTAGAGCTTATTTATTCGCTCTTTACCGATAAAAATTTCGATAAAAACGCCTATTTTAAAGGCGAGATGCGAGATCGCCTAAAAAATAATTTTTACTCGCCCGACAAATTTGACGAAATCAAAGTCGCCAAACTCGGCCACAGCAGCGAATTTAGCGGGATATTTCGCGTTTGGCTCGCTTCTAAAAACGGCGCATCCCTTGATCTATACATTTTTGCTAAAAAAGACGGTATTTATGCGCTTAGATCGCTCGCTCAAACCGGCATCATAGAGGCGATGATAAGGGGCTATGAGGCTGCGAGCGAGGCGGAAAAGGCGCAACTTAGAGCAATGGGCGGGGATATAGAAAATTTAAGGCTGATTTTGGCAAGCGATAATGCATTGCTAAAATTCGGACGCGAAAACGAGGCGAAATTTGAAGAGCTGTTTGCGCTATATCAAAAGGACGAAGCGGCGGCAAACGAAGCCGTAAAGCGATTACACCTATCTCATGCGGCGTACGACGGCGGGGTTTTTGAGCTTATTATCGGCGGCGTAACGGATAACGTAGTGGGTTTTATGCGCGTGGAAAACGAACCCGATCTGCCGCAGATGAGTCCGAGCGAGTTTATAATGCTAGAACGGCTCTCTCCAAACTCAAAATGGTATCTTTTTAAGACGACTTAGACCGATGGAGGCAACCCTAGCCGATTTTCACTTTTTGCTTGCCTTAACGCTGCAAATTTAGCGCCATGCGCTTTTGGTTAGAGGTTGTAAGAGATCAAATTTTTGCTAAGTCGGCGTTAAATTAGCGTATCCGCCAAAACCGATAATTTTTACGATTTTACTAATTTTTCGGCAGTTAAAGTTGTGTTTTTGGCTCAAAATGTTTACAAATTTGACTCAAACGCAGCCAAAATTTTAGCTTCAAAAACGGCTTGTTCGGATATAAATTATTAAGGAAAAATATGGACTACATCAAGCTTCTAAAAGACAGCGGCCTACTGCGCGTCATCGACGAGCCCGCGGATATCGATCTAGAGATCGCGCACGCAAGCTATATCGAGGTCAAGCGCGAAAACTCGCAGGCGCTGCTTTTTACAGATCCTATCTGCAAAAAAACGGGACGAAAATTTGCCCCCGTGCTAACAAACATCTACGGCTCAAAGCGCGCTTTAGAGATTATCTTTGGACGCGAGCCTGACGAGATCGCAAGCGAGATCGAGCGGCTTTTAAAACCAAAAAAGCCTAAAAGCTTTGGCGAAAAGCTAAATTTTGCCGCGTATTTGTTTGAAATGAGAAAAATTTTCACGAAAAGATTAAAAGGCGAGGGCGAGTGCCAGCAGGTCAAATTTACGGGCGAGGATATCGATCTACTCTCGCTTCCTGCACTAAAAACGTGGCCGCTTGATGGCGGCGCCTTTATCACGATGGGGCAGGTTTATACGCAAAGCCCTGACGGCGAACTGCAAAACGTCGGCATGTACCGATTGCAAATTTATGGTAAAAATCGCCTCGGCATGCACTGGCAGATCCACAAAGACGGCGCAAATTTCTTTAACGAATACAAGCGCGCTGGCCGCAAGATGCCAGTATCTGTCGCTATCGGCGGAGACCCGCTATATATCTGGTGCGCTCAAGCGCCGCTGCCAAAGGGTGTGTTTGAGCTGCTACTTTACGGCTTTATCTGCAAAGAGCCGGCCAAACTCGTAAAGTCGCTAACGAATGAAATTTACGTCCCGCATGACGCGGACTACGTGATCGAGGGCTTTGTTGATACGGATAAATTTGAGCTCGAGGGGCCTTTTGGCGACCACACCGGCTTTTATACGCCGATTGAGCCATTTCCCGTTATGGAGGTTACGGCGATCACGAGCAAGCGTGAGCCCCTGTTTCACGCGACCGTGGTCGGCAAGCCGCCGCTTGAGGATAAGTATATGGGCTGGGCAACCGAGCGCATTTTCTTGCCGCTTTTGCGCACGACGGTGCCCGAGCTTCTAGACTACAACATGCCTGAAAACGGCGTCTTTCACAACCTCATTTTAGCTAAGATAAATGCCCTTTATCCCGCGCACGCCAAGCAGGCTATGCACGCATTTTGGGGCGTGGGGCAGATGAGCTTTGTAAAGCACGCGGTTTTCGTCGGCGAGGATGGGCCAAATTTGAGCGATTATGACGCGCTTACGGAGCATATTTTAAACCGTTTCGGCGATAAAAGCCTATTAATCAGCGAAGGCGTGTGCGATCAGCTCGATCACGCGAGCCCAAACTCGTGCTTCGGCGGTAAGCTGGGCATCGACGCGACGCAGGATTTTTCGGCGCCTGCGCCTATGCTTTTGGACGATGCCGCACTGCTTGCTAAATTTAAAGAAGTAGAGCCAAATTTAACGCAGCTCGTGCAGTTTAAAACAAATACCAAAACTCCGATTTGCGTCGTCAAATTTGATAAAAAACGCCTCGTAAAAGAGATTTTTGAAGAGCTTTTAAAATTTAAAGAGCACTTTAAACTACTCGTTTTCGTCGGTCCCGAAAACCGTCTAGAAAACCCGTATATGCTGCTTTGGCGCGTGACTAATAACATCGACGCCTTGCGCGATATCTACGTGCGTGAGGGCGCGGTCTGTATCGATGCCACCGCAAAAGGCGAGGCCGAAGGCTATACGCGCGGCTGGCCGCTGCAAACCGACTGCGACCGCGACGTCGTGGCAAATTTAATCAAGCGCGGCATAGTAAAAGACGAACCGGAGCTGTTTAGCAAATTTGAGATTTTCGGATAAATTTTTAAACTCGGCAAATTTAAAAGCGGCTAAATTTGCCGAGCCGCTTAAATAAATTCGTTTTTCAAGCGCCTTTTTAGCCCGAATTTTATAAAATCGCAAAATGGATAAAGAACGCCTAATAATCGATAAATTTAGCAACTCCTTCATCGGCGACGACGGTGCTGTAGTGGCGCATGAGCGCGGCCGGTGGGTGTATAGCAAGGACCTTTTTTGCGAGGGAACGCACTTCCTAGCAGGCTGGCTTAGTATGGAGGAGATCGCGCGCAAGGCGATGCTCGTAAATCTCTCCGATGCCGTCGCGATGAACGCCGAGCCTAAATTTGCGCTTTTGGGACTTGGGCTACCTAAAAACACGAGTGCGGCGCAGATCTCGGCGCTACGCAAGGGATTTGCGGACGTTTGCGACGAGTACGGCGTGACTATCATCGGCGGCGACACGATCGGCAGCGATAAAATTTTACTTAGCGTTACGATTATTTCACAGCTTTGCGGCAAGGCGGTCTTGCGAAGCGGCGCAAAGAAGGGCGACTTGGTCGCTTTTACCGGCGAGCTTGGAGGCAGTCTAAAAGGGCTTAGGATGCTTCTAAACGGCGGGCGTGTCGCATCAAATTCGCGCTTTAAAAAGCCTGTTTTAAAAGATAAATTTTTCTACGCCGCAGCAAGCAAGATAAACGCCGCCATGGACGTTTCAGACGGGCTTGGCGCAGATCTAGCCAAGCTTTGCGTGCAGAGTCGGTGCGGGGCAAAATTTAGCAAGCGGCTAAGCAAAAGCGAGCTAAATAGCGGCGAGGAATACGAGATTTTATTTACGTTTAGTCCAAAAAACCGCGCCAAAATTATTAGCCTAGCACGCAAAACCCGCACGAAAATTACGATCTTTGCCAAAATCACGAAAGGAAAATTTAAAAGCAATGCAAGAAACCACCATTTTTAAGCCCCTTTACGCGCTCACTCACGCGCCCATTAACGCGTATTTTAGTAAAAACTCGGACGATTTTGTGGTGCGCGAGATCCCGCTTTACGCATTTAGCGGGCAGGGCGAGCACCTCATCGTTGAAATTTGCAAAAAAGATATGACGACGCAGGAGGCCTTGCAAGCGCTAAGCGAAATAAGCGGCGTAAAGATGCGAGATTTTGGCTACGCGGGGCTAAAAGACAAGCAGGGCATGACGACGCAGTTTATCTCGATGCCGCGTAAATTTGAGGCGGCACTGGCAAATTTTAGCCATGATAAGATGAAAATTTTAAGCCTCGCCGCGCATGATAATAAGCTTCGAATCGGGCATCTAAAAGGCAACAGCTTTTTTATCCGCCTAAAAAAAGTGATGCCTAGCGAAGCGGCTAAACTGGAACAAGCCGTGCGAAACGTGGGTGAGGCGGGATATCCAAACTACTTTGGCTATCAGCGTTTCGGTAAATACGGCGACAACGCGCAAAGCGGGGTGGAGCTGCTAAAAACAGGCACCGTAAACGGCAAAAAGAGCAAAAATCCAAAGCTAAACGACTTTTTGATCTCGGCATATCAAAGCGATCTTTTTAACCGCTGGCTTAGCAAACGCGTGGAGATTTCGAGATTTGCGCAGGATTTTAGCCTTTCTGAGCTAGCTCAAATTTACCCGTATCTAGGTGGCGAAAATTTGAAAAATTTAAAATCGCAAAAGAGATTTTTTAAGCTAATTGAGGGCGAAGTTTTGGGTCACTACCCGCACGGCAAGT
>CAURWB010000053.1:0-14433 GCA_963528245.1 uncultured Campylobacter sp.
GTTTAGGTTGTAGTCGTTCTCTTTTATCTCGCTAAGGCTTGCTAGGTGGGAGTATCTTTCTATCTCGCTTCTATTTTTATAGACTGAGACTATTTTGTCGATATTTTGCTCGGTTAGGGAGTTTTGGTTTTTGCCTTTTTCAAATTCTTTGCTAGCGTCGATAAACAGCACGTCTTCGTTTGCGCGGTTTTTCTTAAAAACGAGTATGCAAGCAGGTATGCTCGTGCCGTAGAAAAGATTTGCCGGTAGGCCGATAACAGCGTCAAGCAAATTTTCCTCGATCAGCTTTTGGCGTATCTTACCCTCGCTAGATCCGCGAAATAGCACGCCGTGCGGAAGTACGACGCCCATTTTGCCGTTTTTATTTAGACTTTTTATCATATGCACGACAAATGCGTAATCACCCTTGCTCTTTGGCGGCAAAGCATAGCTACTAAATCTCATAAAAGGATCGTTCCCAGCAAAATCAGCGCCCCATTTATCTGGGCTAAACGGAGGATTTGCCACGACTACGTCAAATGTTTTAATAAGGTTATCTTGCAGATGTAGAGGGTTTCTAATCGTGTCGCCCCACTCGATCACAGCGTCGTTTATCTCGTGTAAGAACATATTCATCTTGCAAAGCGCGTGAGTTTGACCGTTTTTTTCCTGTCCGTAAAGGCGGAAATTTTTACTACCGACCTCTTTTGACGCCTTGATAAGAAGCGAGCCAGAACCGCAAGTAGGATCGTAGATCATATCGCCATCTTTTGGCTCGACTAATCTCGCAAGAAGCGTAGAAACCTCGCTCGGCGTGTAGAACTCTCCGCCTTTTTTGCCTGCGTCGCTTGCAAAATGAGCTATGAGATACTCGTATGCGTCGCCGATTATGTCGTTGCCCTCTAGCATGGAGGGGCGAAGGTCTAGCCTAGCGTCGCTAAAATCCCCGAGTAAATTTTGTAAGATGGCGTTTCTCTCTTTTGTGTCGCCAAGCTTGTTTTTATTGTTAAAATCTATGCTTCTAAAGATACCCTCGAGCTTATCTTTGTTGTCTTCTTCGATCTTTTCTAGAGTTTTGTTCATTATCTCGCCTAAATTTGTAGCCTCTTTGTGCGCTAAAAGATACTCAAACGTGCAGCTCTCATCAAGCTTAAATTTCTCTTTCTTTAGCTTTGCTTCGATCCTTTCACGCTTGTCGCCATACTCGGCTATGAGCTGCTCGAGCTTTTCTTTGTAAAAATCAGATAGATACTTAACAAAAAGCATAGTTAAAACATAGTCTTTATAGTCGCTTCCGTCCATCGTGCCGCGAAATGTGTCGCAGGCTTTCCAAACTACGTTGTTTATGGTCTCTTGTGTGGTCTTTTGCATTTTAGTTCTCCTCTTTTTTTATCAAATTTTCAAATATGCTTTTGTTGTGTTTTTGCTTTTGAGCTACTAAATTTTGTAAAATTTCGCTCTCTTGACGCACTAAATTTAGGTATTTTACTATCTTGTTTTGAGTTTGCAAATTTATAAGCGGTACTTTTAGATTATTTATACTAGCAACGCTTATCATCGCTATGGCAGTGCCTGAAATATCTGGTGCAAGGGCTTTTTTAACGGCGCTACTATTTAGATAATGCGCCACAAAATGCGGATCAAATTTATCGCTTTTAACCCTTATGCGAACCATTAAAGACGTATAGACGAGATCGCTACACTCCTTGTCGATGTAAACGGCGAAATTCGGCTCTCTAAGCCGCAGCAAGATATCGCCTTGGCTCACTTTATAATCCTCGTTTATTTGCTCGCTAGATATAAATTCGTCCGCAAAAGCGTCGTCGTAAATGGCATTTTCTGCAAACGACTTTAGCGATACTATTTTATACGAGTGCCCATACGGGCTATGCACCTCAGCCTTTTTCCTGCTTAACACTAGTCCGGTTTTTATTTCGGCTATTTTGTTTAAATTTATCATTTCAAAGCCTTTTTATGTATTACTTTAAAATAATACTAGGTGAAGTATATCAACTAAGATAGAAAATGTCAATAGTTTTTATACTATTTGCAAGTAATACAATAGAAATAATATAGTAAAACAAAAATTTATTTGATCGAATTTTGGCTTGTAAAATATTTGATAGTGAAATAAATTGTTCTGAAAATATTTTAGAATATTAAATAAAGATTGGAAAACTGCTGAAAATATTTTAAAATTTGGATTTTGAATGAATTTGATAGTAAAATGGCTCCGGATGCTGGATTCGAACCAGCGACCAATCGGTTAACAGCCGACTACTCTACCGCTGAGCTAATCCGGAACGTTTTAAAAGAAGTCGTATTATATGCAAAAAAACTCCGTTTGTCAATAAATTTTACCTTAAATTTTTGGATATCAAAAAATTAGTAGAAAAAAGAGTAAATTTTACCGCAAAATCACGCAAGTCGGTAAAATTTAGCCCCCGCCGCATCTACTATTTTTATCTTTTCGACAGTCAAAAGCTCCTGTAAATTTTGTTTCGAGCTTTCAGAAAAGCTATTTATCACGTCGTTTTCGCTTTGCGGGCGGCGTTTTAATAGCTCAAGTAGCTCCTCTTTGCTAAGCTCGAATTTTTCATCGCCGTATTTTGCTGATGCTATCACGCACGGTACGCCGGAAATTTGCTGCGCAAGCTCACGCAAGAGCTCCTGGCTCACGCCCTTAACCGGATATGCGGGAGGACGGTCGATTGTACTTATATCTACGCGGGCTGGTGAAATTTGATTTAGCGCCGCATTTAGCGCTTCAAATTCAGCTTTCGTGTCGTTTAATCCTTTTACGACCAGGATTTCAAGCACTAGCTCGCCTTTAAATTCTCGCCTAAATTTAACCATCGCAGCCACCAGCCCGCCAACATCGATATTATCGCCCGAGCGATCGATCCTAGCAAAGGTTTTTTGCACAGCGCTATCAAGGTTAAATTTGACGATATCAAGCCCTTTTAGCGCCTCGCAAATTTTATAATCAAGCGCGCCCGAGCCGTTTGAGAGGATGAGCGTTTTAGCCCGGCCTTTTATCAAATTTAGCTCGCGTACTAGCCGCGCAAGATCGGGATAAAGCGTCGGTTCGCCGTTTGCCGTGAGCGTGATGACGTCGATATGCGGATGCACGGCAAGCGCGGCCTTCACCTCGGCGATCACCTGCTCAACGCTAGGCGGTTTTTCTATCACCGCGACGGGTTTTGCCGCCGTGAGTTCACAATAAACGCAGTCAAAGTTACAGCATTTTTGCGCGGGCGATAGATCGATGCCCAGCGAAACGCCAAACCTGCGTGAGCTAACGGGACCAAAGACGATTTGCATTGATTTTCCTAAATTTAAGATGCGCGATTATACTAAAAGCGAGGATAAATTTTATTAAAGCGGATAACAAGAAAAGTATTTAAATTTAATACGACCTGGTAGCAAATTTTAAAAAACGAGATTCATCTACCACACAAAAACTTTTTGAAAGACATAAAGCAAAATTCGAAAATTTAGTTTCTCTCAAATTTTGCTTTACCCCAATTTAAAAATCATACACAAGAGTCAAATTTGACGGTTTTGCACAAAAAGAACCGTCAAAATAGCTAAAATTTCTTTTTCCTTACGTCTTCTACGATCGCCTTTGCCATACTGTCTACCTCGGCGGTTACGACGCTCGTATCGTTTGCGACCCTGACGTTTTGCTTAGTTAGCTCATCAACCTCGGCTACGCCTTGATTTATCATATTGATAGCTTCGCTTTGCTCCCTGATGCTTTCGCTCATTTCGTTAATGCTTTGAGCTAGCACGTTTGCGTTAGCTTCGATCTCGCCGAGGGATTTTTGCGTACGTTCGGCCAGCTTGCGAACCTCATCGGCCACGACCGCAAAGCCTCTGCCGTGTTCGCCTGCGCGCGCTGCTTCGATGGCTGCGTTAAGCGCTAGCAAGTTTGTCTGATCGGCGATATCGCGGATAATGACGATGATGTTTTTGATCTCCTCGCTTTGGCGCGTTACATCTTCGGCCTTTTGGCTAATGGCATTCATAGAACTACTCATCTCCTCGACTGCTGCGGCGCTCTCTTGTAGCGAATTAGCCTGCGAATTAGCGCCTTGCGTGACTTGCTGCATAGAGCGAGCTAAAAACTCGGCCTTTTCTTCAAGCGTATGCGCCTGCTCTAAATTTGCCCTTAGCATACCAGCTATCTCTTCGCCTAAAGCATTGATACCGGCAGCTACTTTGCCTTCATCGTCGAGTCTTCTCGTGAAGTCTTGCTTTTTAAAGCTTTCTAGCAAATTTAACACCTCGTCGCCGCTTGCAGCTATGGCTTGTTTTAGCGCGATTTGTAGGTCTTTAAAAGTCTGTTTTAGCTGGCTAAGAGCCGGATTTGAGGTGTCGGCGTTTAGCTGGGCTACATAGTTGCCCTTGCCTATCTGCCCTACAAACGCGTTGGCCTCTTTTATGAAGCTATTTTGCTCGGCGAGATTTGCCTCGATTTGCCTGATATTTTCGTTTATCAGCGCGCTCATCTGTCCGATCTCGTCGCTTCCGCTGCGCTCTAACGTTTCGGCTTTGTCGGTTTTATTGTTTAAAAATTCGAAAAATCTCACAAGGCCGTTTTTAGTCTGATCAATACCTGAGATTAAATTTTTACCGATTATGATAGAAGCCAGCAGCATCAAAAGCACACACACGGCGATAACCGTACCGCTAAATACGAGCTGTGCCGTCGCTTCGCTTTTTACCTGCGAGGCTGCATTTTTCATATCGCTTAATAGCTTTAGCTCTAGCTCCCTCATCGCATCTATAGATAAGGTTATTTTTGAAAACCAAGTCGCTGCGTCATAGGAGACATCTTCGGTTGCTACTACGTTTTTGATAATATTCATAGCATCGCTAAAGTCCGCCTTTTTCCTCGCGATAGTATCAAATTCGGCGCTAAATTCTTTCGGATTGTACTCGTCGAAATCCTGCATAAATTTATTGATTACGCTATTTAGGGCGACTACTTTATTGTAGTCTTCTTTAGTTATGCTCTTTTTAGTGAAAACTCCGTTTAGCGTAGCGCGCAAGATACCAAACGATTCCTTTATCTCCCCGACGATAATAATGCGTTTTAAATCATCAACGAGGCTAGGCTCTAGTTTGTCGCTATATCCGTTTATAGCGATAACTTCTTTTCTTAGTATTTTAGTTATACGTCCGATTAGATTATCGCCGCTTCTTTGATCTACGCCTGAGCGAATGCTAGCTATCTCCGGAGCTATTTCGTTCTTTTCCGCAAGCTTCTCAAGCGCCGCATCCACGTTCTTGCGCTGAGCCACGAGTTTAGTATTATCTCCCCCGGCTAGCACTCCGGAGCTAAAACCGCGCTCTTTTTGCATCTCGTGAATGAAGTCGTTTTGATTTATGATCGTATCGACGATTCGCTCGCTGTAATCGGCTTTATCGCGAGTTTTGATAATACCGTTTAACATATAGGCGCTAATGATACCAAGACCTATTAGCCCGACTAGAGCTATGACTAAAATTTTAAGTTTTATGCTCAGATTGTTCATCCTTCCTCCTTTATCTTGCGCTTTTTTCTTGCACTCGTTTTATAAAATATTTCGCGTTTTCTACGGGAACGTCCGGCAAAATACCGTGTCCGAGATTAAAGATATGCGGCGCGTTTTTCATCGTCTGCAAAATTCGTTCCACACCGGCGTCGATCGCCTCCTTGCTATAAAGGCGCGTAGGCTCCATGTTTCCTTGAAGGACGTATTTTGGGCTTAGTTTTGCCTTAGCAAGCTCGATCGGCGTACTCCAATCCACGCCAAAAACCTCGAAATTTCCCGAAATTTTATCCAGATATCCGCTTATGCCTTTTGGAAAAACGATAATCGGAATTTGCGGAAATTCGGCCTTAAGCGCATCCACTATATTCATGATATACTTCCAACCGAACTCAAAATACGCCTCTTCCTCCAGCGCAGCAGCCCAGCTGTCAAAAATTTGAACCGCATTTACGCCGGCTTTTATCTGCTCTTTCATGTAGCCTATGAGAGCGGCCGTAACCTTGGCTAAAATTTGATGCATAAACTCGGGATTTGAATATAAAAGCTTTTTGCTAACCGCGTAAGTTTTCGTTCCGCCGCCCTCGATCATATACGTAGCTATCGTCCACGGTGCTCCGCAAAAGCCGATCAGCGCTTTATCCTGCGCCAAATTTTCGCGCGTTAGCTTGATCGTATCGTATACATAGTCTAAATTTTTGATTGATTTTTGAATGTCTAGCCTATCTAGATCCTCTCTCGTCTTGATAGGATCGCTAAATACAGGCCCCTCGCCTTGGACAAATTTAAGATCCATGCCCATCTCTAGCGGCACGACGAGTATATCGCTAAAAAGTATCGCCGCATCGACGCCTAAAATTTCAACAGGCTGGATCGTGACCTCGCTGGCTTTTTTATAATCCTTGCAAAGCGATAAAAAATCTCCCGCCGCAGAGCGAACTCGCATGTACTCGGGCAGATACCGACCTGCCTGTCGCATCATCCAAACGGGCGTATAAGGCGTGGGTTTTTTTAAACAAGCGTCGATAAAAATCATATATTTCCTTTAAATTTTTAGCGATTTTATCTAAATATTTATTAAATTCTAATCCGCCCACTTACTTTCGTCTAATTTTTTTTCATTTTTGGCCACAACTAGCGCGCCCAGCATATCTCCCGTGACGTTCATCGACGTGCGCCCCATGTCAAGGATCGCATCGATGCCCAAAATCAGCGCATACGCCGCGGCTACCGCGCTTCCGCCCTCGACTTTTAGACCGACTGATTCAAGCACCATCAAAAGCATTATCGCGCCCGCTCCAGGCACTCCGGCAGTTCCGACGGCGGCAAGGACGGCCGTTAGTATTATGGTCATTTTAGCCCCAGAGTCAAGCTCCACGCCCACGGCGTTAGCGATAAACATCGCGCAGATACCAAGATATATGATCGTGCCGTTCATATTTACGGTGGCGCCCACGGGAAGCGCAAAGCCGTAAATTTGCTTTGGGATACCCATATCTTCTTCGGCCGTTTTCATGGAGATAGGCAGCGTTCCGCCCGAGCTTCTGGTTACGAAAGCCGTCAGCATAGGCGGGCGAACTTTTTTTATAAATTTAAACGGATTGATTTTAACGATCAAGCAAATCAAGAAATAAACGACGAAAATTTGAGCCGCAAAGCCGATATACGCGCTAACCGTGATGCCCAAAAGCGGTCCGAAAGCCTTTACGCCCTGCTGAGAAAATACGATAAATATAAGAGCGAAAACGCCAAACGGCGCGTACTCCATGATCCATCTTATGACGTAAAACATGATATGGTTGATCCCGTCAAATACGTCGTAGATCAAATTTCCCAGCCTGCTAAGCCTCTCGTCTTTACTATCCTTTAAAAACGAAAGCGCGACGCCGAAAAATAGGCTAAAAGTTATGATTTGTAAAATTTCGCCCTTTGCAATAGCTTCAAAAGGGTTAGTCGGAAATAAATTTACGAGTATCGACGACATGCTGGGCGCATTTGCGGTTTTGCCGCCTATGTCGCCGCTGCCGGTTATATGCAGTCCGGCTCCAGGCTCCAAAATAAGCCCGACCGCAAGCCCGACTACGATGGCTAAAAACGACGTCAATATGTAAAAAATCAGCGCCTTTGCCCCCACTCTGCCAAGATCGGAAGGCGAGATGGAGCTACAGCCCACGATGAGCGAAGCCATAACGATAGGCACGATGATCATTTTAAGAAGCCTTATGAACACGTCGCCAAAAGGCTTTAGGATAACTATCGCGTCCTTTGCGTCTTGAAAAATGATGCCGCAAACGGCGCCCAAAATAAGTCCGGCTAAAATTTTTAGAAGCAAATTCGCCTCGAAATATTTCTGAACTATTCCGCGTTTAGCGTTTGGTTGCACGAAATCTCCTTTAAATTTAATCCGTGAATTATAAGTAAATTTTTCTTAAACTACAAATACTTCTGTTTTTTAAATTACGGATTAAATTTAAAGCTAGAAAATTTAAAAGGGCGCAAATTTTAGTTTTTAGCCGCCAGTTCGTCTAACAAATTTTGCAAATTTACGCCCGCTAAGCTATCAAACATCGCTTGCTGCGCGGATGCAAATTTAGGCGTCAAAAGCGCCTCGATCCTGCCTCCCAGCGGACAAGGCGGCGGCGAGTTTTTGTGGATTTTAAAGATGTCGTTTTCGCCCTCGTTTACCGCCGAAAATATATCAAAAAGCGTGATTTGATCAGGCTTTTTAGCTAGACTCGCCCCGCCCGTGCCCGCGCTTACGTTTATCAAATTTGCCGATTTTAAAAGCCTGATTATATTTCGCACGATGACGGGGTTCGTGCCGATCGTGCCAGCTAAAAACTCGCTCGTGTTTTTTTCATCTTTAAAAAACTCGCAGCTAAGCAGGATATGTATAGCGATGGAAAATTTTTGTCCTATTTGCATAACCGGCCTTGATTTAAATTTAAAACCGCACGTTAGTTTCGTGCGGCATCATTTTAGCTAAATTACGCAAAATTTTAAACTCACGCTCTCTCGCCGACTGCGGTAAAGCGTTTTTGCACGAAATTTCTATTTTTTAGCTCGTCGATGATCGCGATCGCAAGGTCGGCGTAGCTGATGTAGCTCTCGTTTTTGGAATTTAGGATTAGATTATCGCCGCCAAGGACGTATTTGCCAGTGCGAGCGCCGTTTGCGTCGTAGTCTCCAGCGGGCGAGACGTATGTCCAGAGCACGTCGCTTCTGTCTTTTAGCTCAAAAAAACGACTCCGCCGTAGCCTTTGCGACGCCCATGTACTCGGCAGGAAAGCTTGGCGTATCCATAACCATCGTCTGTTTGTCGTCCACGTATAGCGTACCTGCGCCGCCAACGACGAGCAGCCTCGTTTTGGTGCCGCCAAGCGCGTCTGCAAGGTGTTTTGCTACCTTTTTATGAAGCCCAAATGTTTCCGGCGTCCATGCCCCGCAAATGCGCTGATAACGGCGTCAAAGCTCGCTAGATCGGGCCTTGCTAAGCTCAAAAATATCTTTATAAACGATTTTTACGTCGCCGTTTTTATACTCTTTGTTTCGCACGATAGCCGTTACGTCATACCCTTGTTTTAGGGCTTCTTGCACCAAATTTGAACCTGATTTTCCATTTGCCCCAATGATTGCTACTTTCATTGCTTCTCCTTTAAATTTGATTTGTTTTTATTGCCGCGTAAATTTACAGCCAGCTAGGCTTTACATCGTCGTTTATCACACCGTCGCCGTTAGTGTACTGCTCCAGGCTGCCGCGTTTGGTCTGGATACAGATAAACTTCATCCCCTGCGCACCCGCCTTGAAGCACCTTTTGCCGTCCGGATCGATGCGGATCGCGTCGCCCTCACCTACCGCCGTCTCCTCGCCGTCAATAAAAAGCGTGCCGCCGCCTTTTAGCACCAAATAAAGCTCCTCGTTTTGCTTGTGCGAATGCACGAAAGGCACGCTCACGTTTGCGGGAAGCTCATTGATAGAAAGCTCGCAGCCGCTTAAGCCTAGAGCGTCTTTTAGCTCGACTCTCGGCGCATTTTTTGTTGAAACGATCTTGTAGTTTGACATCTTTGTCTCCTTGGATTTTTTGTTGTAATGCTATAGCTTACAACTGATGAGCGAAGTATAGTAAAATTTTGTTGTAATGTCAAGAGTTACAGCAAAAATTCCGCAAAATTTGACGCGAATTTTAAAATCAGCTAAAATCCGCGCGATTTTAACCGAAGGATTTTTATGCAAAATAGCGCATTTAAGACGCTAACGCTCATCGCAAAGAAAAATTTTAAAAAGCTGTTCTTGACGTTTAGTTTGGTTTTGGCAGAAAACGGGCTATTTCTCATCTATCCCGTACTAGCCGGCATCGCCATAAACGCCATCGTAGCAGGCGATACGCTTTTGGCGCTTAGCTACTCGGGCTTAGTGTTCGTCGGCTGGGGGCTTGGCTCGATTAGGCGGCGCGTGGATACGCAGGTGTTTACTAGGATATACGCGGGACTTGCCGTAAGCGTGATAATGAACGAAAAAAGAGCCGCAAAAGACGAAAGCGCCGTAATCGCAAGAGCAAATTTATCTCGCGAATTCGTGGATTTTTTCGAGCAGCATTTTCCCGTGTTTTTCACCTCGGTCGTATCGATTTTCGGCTCGGCGATCATGCTTTTATTTATCGAGTTCTACGTAGGCTTGGCAGTTTTTGCCCTGCTCGCGGTTTTTGGAGTTTTGCTACCCAAATACATCGCCAAAAACGACCGCTTGTATCTCAAGCTAAACAACCAGCTAGAGCGCGAGGCAGGACGCATAAGCACAGGCGATGAGCACACGCTAAATCGCCACTACGACGTGCTATCAAAGCTTCGTATCCGCATCTCAAACAGAGAGGCGATGAGCTTTTTCATCATCGGTGCGAGTGCGGCAGCGATTTTTAGCTTGGCGATATTTATGCTATCAAGCAAGCAGGCAAACGCGGGCCACATCTACTCGGTGCTCACCTATCTTTGGACGTTTGCGATCAGCTTAGACGACGCGCCGAGACTGATAGAGGAGTTTAGCAAACTAAAAGACATCGGCAAGCGCGTAGATGCCGGACTAGAAGGCGATATAGATAAAATTTAAGCGCTTTTTTAAGGTATAATTTAACTAAAATTTGCCCAAAAGCGAGGTCAAAATGCACGAAAAGCACGCCCATCACGAGCATTCGCACACGTCAAATAAAATTGTTTTGAGAAATTCCTTCCTTATGATATCCGCTTTTATGCTGATCGAGGTTGCGGGTGGTTTCGCGACGAACTCGCTCGCCCTGCTCTCCGACGCCGGACATATGCTATCAGACGCCGCGGCGCTCGGGCTTTCGCTGTTTGCGTTTAAATTCGGCGAACGCAAAGGCAATCTGCAAAAGACCTTCGGCTACAGGCGGATCGAAATTTTAGCCGCGACGATAAACGCGCTCGCCCTCGTCGCGATCGCCGTTTTGATCGTCATCGAGGCTGCCAGGCGTCTGCAAAACCCGCCAGAAGTAGCCACCGCGGGCATGCTCGCCATCAGCACGCTGGGTCTTGCCGTAAACATCATCGTGGCGCTTTACATGCTGCGCGGCGGCGACGTGAGAGAAAACGTCAATATGCGCGGAGCCTACCTGCACGTGCTGGGCGACGCTGCAGGCTCGGTGGGCGCGATCGCGGCGGCGTTAGCGATGATGTGCTTTGGCTGGGGCTGGGCGGACGCGGCAGCTAGCCTGCTCGTGGCCGCGCTCATCGTAAAAAGCGGCTGGGGCGTGCTAAAAGACAGCCTAAACATCCTGATGGAGGGCTCGCCAAAGGGCGTGAGCCTGGACGCGCTCGTCGCGGAGATCAGTGGCGTGGATGGCGTGCTTTCGGTGCACGACCTGCACGTCTGGAGCATAACAAGCGGCGCAAACGCGCTCACGGCGCACATCGTAGTTAGCGGCGAGCTGAGCGTACGCGAGGCGGAGCGGATCATGGCCGAAATATCGCACGAAATGGAGCATCTAGGCATCACGCACACGACGCTACAGCTTGAGAGCAGCGATAACGAATGCGCTGACGAGCTAATCTGCGAAGTAAGATCAAATGGCGCGGGCGGGCATTTGGGGCATAGTCATTAAATTTGGGCGAAAATTTAGCGGGCAAATAAATCAAAATTTATGCGCTATGAAAAATCTGAAAGAGCTAAAAAAGGTGGTAGTTTAGATATGAAAAAAGATGTATTAATCGTGATTTTAGGCCTTCTTTACGCCTTTGCGGGCGGTAGCTATATGATTTCTCTTATCGCGTTAAATTTCGCGGTAGCCTTGGTTTGCGCCGCTTTTTCTTTTATGAAAAAAGATTATATATTTTTGCTACTGCTAGCGCTAAATTTGGCTTTGTATTTCAACGCTATCGACACTCCTTTTAAAAAGCCTGAGCTTTGGACGTATCATATACCCGCACTCGCAAACGCGACATACGGCCTAAGCGCTCTAGTTTACGCCTCGGGGTTCGTAGCTTTTGCTCCGCTGGCGGCGTATGTTTATTTTTTGTATTCGCTTTGCGTCGTTATCTGCGCCGTGCGCGAAAAACTTCAAAATTTACGTTAAATTTTACGAACCGAATACGCGTCAAATTTACTCCAAATCTCCCGCCTCAAGCCGCCACCCGTTTAACGAAAGCTAAATTTACTCTACTTTAACGAAAATTTTTATACAATCGCCCAAAATTTAACTAGGGATTTCATGAAAAACATCAGAAATTTTAGCATCATCGCTCATATCGACCACGGCAAAAGTACGCTCGCAGACCGCCTCATCCAGGAGTGCGGCGCCGTCAGCGACCGCGAGATGAGCTCGCAGATCATGGACACGATGGACATCGAAAAAGAGCGCGGCATCACGATCAAGGCTCAGTCTGTGCGCCTAAACTACGCGCTTGGCGGCGAAAATTTCGTCCTAAATTTGATCGACACTCCGGGCCACGTGGACTTTAGCTACGAGGTGAGCCGCTCTCTAGCTAGCTGCGAGGGTGCGCTGCTCGTCGTGGACGCTTCTCAGGGCGTAGAAGCGCAGACCATCGCAAACGTCTACATAGCACTTGAAAACAACCTCGAAATCATCCCCGTCATAAATAAAATCGACCTTCCGGCCGCCGATCCAGCCCGCGTAAAAAACGAGATCGAGCACGTTATAGGGCTTGACTGTAGCGGAGCGATCGAGGTCAGCGCTAAAAGCGGCATCGGAATCAAAGAGCTGCTAGAAGCCATCATCACGCGCATCCCTGCTCCCGGCGGCGAGGCGGAAAAACCGCTAAAAACGCTCATCTACGACAGCTGGTTTGACAACTACCTAGGCGCGCTGGCGCTCGTGCGCGTATATGACGGCGAGCTAAAGAAAAACGACGAAATCCTAGTCATGGGCACGGGCAAAAAACACATCGTGCTAGACCTCATGTATCCAAACCCCATCGCGCCGATAAAAACAGCAAATTTGAGCGCGGGCGAGGTCGGCATCGTAGTGCTCGGGCTAAAAAATGTGAGCGACGTGCAGGTAGGCGACACGATCACGCTAGCTAAAAATCCCGTAAAAGAGCCCGTCGGAGGCTTTGAGCGGGCTAAGCCGTTCGTATTTGCGGGGCTTTACCCGATCGAAACGGATAAATTTGAGGACCTACGCGACGCTCTGGATAAGCTAAAGCTAAACGACAGCTCCATTAGCTACGAACCAGAGACCTCGGTCGCGCTTGGTTTTGGCTTTCGCGTCGGATTTTTGGGACTACTGCACATGGAGGTTATCAAGGAGCGTTTGGAGCGCGAATTTGACCTCGATCTCATCGCCACGGCTCCGACCGTAACCTACGAAGTCGTGCAAACAGACGGTCAAATTTTGCGTATCCAAAACCCTAGCCAGCTCCCGCCGGTCAATAAAATCGAACACATCAAAGAGCCGTACGTAAAGTCCACGATCATCACGCCTAGCGAGTTTTTGGGCAATATCATCACGCTGTTAAACAACCGCCGCGCCGTGCAGACCAAGATGGACTACATCACGCCCGAGCGCGTGCTGCTTGAGTACGACATCCCGATGAACGAGATCGTGATGGACTTTTACGACAAGCTAAAATCGAGCACCAAAGGCTACGCGAGCTTTGACTACGAGCCTAGCGACTACCGCGTGGGCGATCTAGTAAAGCTTGATATCAAGGTCGCGGGCGAGACCGTGGACGCGCTCTCTATCATCGTGCCAGAAAGTAAAGCCCAGTCCAAAGGACGCGACTTCGTCAAAGCGATGAAAGAGATCGTGCCGCGCCAGCTCTTTGAGGTGGCTATTCAAGCCAGCATCGGCAACAAAATCATCGCTCGCGAAACTGTAAAATCGATGGGCAAAAACGTAACCGCCAAGTGCTACGGCGGCGATATCACGCGTAAGCGTAAGCTACTCGAAAAGCAAAAAGAGGGCAAAAAGCGCATGAAAGCCATCGGCAAGGTAAATTTGCCGCAAGAGGCGTTTTTAAGCGTTTTAAAGATAGACTAGCGGCGTTTTGCGAGCGTTTTTACTGCGCTCGCAGCTGCTTTTTATTGTCTCACGGTCAAATTTGCAAATTTGACTCGCCCAGACCCGCGCCGCGAAAATGCCAAATTTGACGCTATCTCCGCTTTTAAAATTTAAAAAATCAAATTTAATAAAATTTACACAAATTTCCAATTTCCTCCAAATTTTACGCAAATTTGGAAATTCATCTCAAATTTGGATAGAATTTTGCTTGCGTGATGTAAAATTTACGAAAGGATTTTTATGAAAAATTTTATACTTTTATTTGCGGCGTTCCTTTTTACGGGATGTTTCGGGCTGTTTGAGAGCTCGCCGGAGGTCGCTCAAACCGAGGGTGGCAACGCCAAAGGCTACAAAGAAGTGATGCGTATCAAAGCAGACTGCTC
>CAURWB010000054.1:0-14416 GCA_963528245.1 uncultured Campylobacter sp.
TAAAGAATAAGCTTAAATGAAGGTGTAATTTGGAATTTATTTGTAATATTAAAGGGTATATTTGGCTTATGGGTGTGATTATATCGGGGTAGAATAGAGCTAAAATAAATTTGAATTTAGTCTAATTAAATTGATTTATTATGCAAAATTTAAAGATATAAAAATATATTTGATCAAATTTGGCGATAATATAAAATTTGAGGGCGGGGTAAAATTAGCAAATCGGCAAAATTTGCAGATAAAATGACGGCAAATTTGAATACATTTGCCGCCTGAAAGCTAAATTTAGCCTAGTCTTTTGTTTAAAATTTGAGAAAATCCCCACAGGTGTCTAGCCTGAGTGAGCTCGGTTTTTTCGAGTTTTGCCACCATCATCTCCTCGTTTTTGCCTAGGCGCGAAACCACCTCGCCAAATGGGCTAATCAGCATCGAATCGCCGTAAAAGCTCCACTGTTCGCCGCTAGCGGCCTTGTGATTGCCGACGCGGTTTACGCGCAGGACGTAGACGTTGTTTGTAAAGGCGCGGGTCTTTAGCAGCTCCTCCCAGCGCGACTCGCTAAAAAACGTACAAGCGGTGGGAACTACGACGGCATCGACTTTCTTGCGCGCCATATAAGCCCACGCCGCATCAAAGTGCGCCTCAAAACCAAACATCGCGCCGATTTTAAATTTCTCGTAACTAAATACGGGCAAATTTAGCTCGCCCTCATCTTTGTTAGCAAAAAATTTCGCCTCGTTCCAGTGCGGGTAGGGCATCAGGATCTGCTGCTCGTAAAAGCGCGAGGACGCGGGGCTAAATCTCGCCGCGACCTTGACGAAGCCTTTGCCTTTGGGTAGTACGAGCGGGGCTAGGATTTCTAGATTGTATTTTTGCGCCATTGCCGCAAGCGCGTGTTTTTTGCGCTCGCTTTGCTCTTTTATGAGGCTTTTTGGCATAAGCTCAAGCTCTTTAAAAAAGCTATTTAGCACGTACTCTCCAAGCACCACGAGCCTAGCGCCCTCATCCGCGCAAATCCTAAAATAATAATCCAGCCGCGACTCGCTCATGGGCTGAGTCGGCAGCTGCAAGGCGCAAACGGCTGCACTACTCATCGTCTGCGTCCTTTACGACTAGCTTTGCGTTTTGCAGGATTTTGTCTGCTTCCTCGAGTAGCTTTTTACCCTCTTTGTGCAGCTTGAGGCTTTGCTCTAGGCTTAAATTTTCATCGCCGAGTTGTTTTAAAATTTCATTTGCTTTGGCGAGTTTGCTCTCAAAATCCTCGCTTAAATTTTCACTCATCTAAAACCTTTTTTATGATTTTTTCAAATTTATCTACTTCGACTAAAAACGCGTCGTGGCCGTAGTCGCTGTCTATCTCGTGGTAGTCGCACGCCTTGCCGATACCCTGCAGCGTCTCGCGCATCTCGCGCATACAGCTTGGCGGAAACAGCATGTCGCCGCTAAATGCTATAAGCGTAACTTTGGCGCAAATGGGCGAGAGAGCGTGCGCTAGGTCGTCGTAGTGGCGCGTGCAGTCAAAGATATTCATCATCTTTACGATATAAAGGTAGCTCAGCGGGTCAAAGCGCTTAGGAAAGCCGCGGCCGTTGTACTCCATATAGCGATCGACCTGAAACCGCCCCGTAAGCTCGTAAAGACCGTCGGTTTCGACGTAGTTGCGGCCAAATTTAGAGTCCATGGAGCTAGGCGAAAGAAAGCTAATGTGCCCCGCCATGCGTCCTAGCGCCATGCCGGTTAGTCCCTGCGCGGCGATGTCGTTTTCGTCGTACTGCCCGTCTTTGAAACCTGGATCGCGCAGGATGCCCTCGATCGCGATTTTGTTAAACGCGATCGCCCAGGCCTTGCATTGATATGTGCTGGCTAGGATGATGACGTTTTTAGCAAAATTTGGAAACTCGATCGCAAAGCAAAGCGCTTGCATACCGCCTAGGCTGCCGCCCACGACCGCATGCGCTCGCTCGATACCTAAGTGCTCAAAAAGCCTCATCTGCGCCTTTACTACGTCGCTGATGGTTAGCACCGGAAATCGCAAACGATACTGCTTGCCCGTGCTTTTTTCGATACTGAGAGGATTTGTAGAGCCGAAATTTGAGCCAAGGATATTTACGCAGATGACGAAAAATTTGCTCGTATCTATGCCTTTGCCTTCGCCCACTAGCGCGTCCCACCAGCCGAATTTCTGCTCGTTTTCGTATCTGCCTGCGGCGTGGTGACTGCCCGTTAGTGCGTGACAGACGACTATGACGTTGCTTTTATCCTCGTTTAGCTCTCCATAAGTTTCGTAAGCGAGCTCAAATTCGGGTAAAATTCGGCCGCTCTCCAGATAGAGCGGCTCATTAAATTTTACTTTGCCGGTTTTTAAATTTAGCACTAATTGACTTTGTAGTTAGGGGCTTCTTGCGTGATGACGACGTCGTGGACGTGGCTCTCTTTTAGGCCTGCGCTCGTGATCTCGACGAACTGGGCTTTTTCTTGAAGCGTTTTGATATCCTTTGAGCCCATGTAGCCCATCGCGCTTCGTAGGCCGCCAACTAGCTGGTGTACGACCTCTTTTATGCTGCCCGCAAACGGTACGCGACCCTCGATGCCTTCAGGCACGAGTTTATCTTGCGCGGTGCCTTCTTGGAAATACCTATCGCTGCTGCCTTTCGTCATCGCGCCGATACTTCCCATGCCGCGGTAGACCTTGTACTGGCGTCCTTGGAATGTTATCACTTCGCCCGGAGTCTCCTCGCAGCCCGCTAGCAAGCTACCCGCCATCACGCAGCTAGCGCCTGCGGCTAGGGCTTTAGCCACGTCGCCCGAGTACTTTAGTCCGCCGTCTGCGATGACCGGGATACCGTATTTTGCAGCTTCGGCCGAGCAGCTATCGACGGCTAAAATTTGAGGTACGCCAACGCCCGCTACTACGCGAGTGGTGCAGATGGATCCCGGTCCTATGCCTACCTTGATGCCGTCTGCGCCTGCTTCCGCTAGGTCTTTGACGGCAGCCGGGTTTGCGATGTTTCCAGCGACGACGTCCACTTTTAGCTCGGCTTTAACCTGTCTTAGCGTGTCTAGCACGCCTTTTGAGTGGCCGTGAGCGGAGTCTATGACGATGACGTCTACGCCAGCTTCTGCTAGAGCTTTTGCTCTGTCCATTTGACCTACGCCGATGGCTGCTGCTACGCGGAGTCTGCCGTAGGCGTCTTTGTTTGCATTTGGATACTCTTTGCGTTTTTTTAGATCTTTTATGGTTATGAGGCCTTCTAGGTGGCCGTCTTTATCGACGATAGGCAGCTTTTCTACGCGGTTTTGAGAGAAAATCTTCTCCGCGTCGTCTAGCGTGCAGCCCTTTGGAGCCGTGATTAGCGGAGCTTTTGTCATCCTGTCTTTTACGAGGACGCTTCTATCGTTTTCAAATCTCAAATCGCGGTTGGTTAGGATTCCTATTAGTTTATTTTCCTCGTCTACGACCGGAACGCCCGAGATATGCAGATCCGCCATCATATCAAGCGCGGAGCCTACGCTAGCGTTTGGCGAGATGGAGATAGGATCGATGATTACGCCGCTTTCGCTTTTTTTGACGCGGCGGACCTCTTTGACTTGGCTTTGTACGTCCATGTTTTTATGTATGACGCCGATACCGCCCAGGCGCGCCATCATGATCGCCGCGCGGTGCTCGGTCACGGTGTCCATCGCAGCCGATACGATCGGGATGTTTAGCTCCACGTTTCTGCTAAAGCGCGTTTTTATATCGACTTGTTTAGGCAAAATTTCGGAGTACTGCGGGACGAGCAAAACGTCGTCAAAGGTGAGAGCCTTCGTAACTATCTTCATGCGTTTATCCTTTTATAGAGTTTTCTAAACTAAGCGCGCCTTCTAACAGCGTTTTTTCGTCCCACGCCTTTGCGATGAGCTGAGCCGAGACGTTTAGGCCGTCAGCGTCCTTGGCTACCGGAACCGAGATGGCAGGCAGGCCGGCTAAATTTACGCTGATCGTATAGATGTCTGATAGATAGGAGTCTAGCGGGTTTTTTAGCTCGCCGAATTTATATGCCGTGCTAGGGGCAACCGGCATCAAAATAAGGTCGCATTCGCTCAAAATTCGCTCATATTTGGCTTTAGTGTAAGCGCGAGCTTTTTGCGCTTTGATGTAGTATGCGTCGTAGTATCCGCTACTAAGTACGAAAGTGCCGAGTAAAATTCGCTTTTTTACCTCTTCGCCAAATCCCTCCGAACGGGAGTTGATGTAGAGCTCTTTTAAATTTTTTGCTTCGGCTCTGCGTCCGTATCTTATACCGTCAAAGCGGCTAAGATTTGCGCTTGCTTCGGCCGTGGCGATGATATAGTAGGTAGCGATATCGCATTTTGAGTTTTCTAAATTTTTATAGATTATTTTGTGGCCTGCGGCTTTTAAAATATCGACCGCCTTTAAAAGCGCTTTTTTGGTCTCTTCCGAGGCTTCGTTTATGTAGTTTTCGATGACGCAGATCGTGAGTTTTTTATCCGCGTTTAGCTTGTCTGCTACGCTTTCAAATTTTATATCCGCGCTCGTGCTGTCTTTGTCGTCGTGTCCTGCGATGATGTCGTACAGGATCGCGGCGTCCTCGACGTTTTGCGTTATCGGGCCGATCTGATCTAGCGAGCTAGAGTATGAGCCCAGGCCGTAGCGGCTCACGCGTCCGTAGGTCGGCTTTAGTCCCACGCAACCGCAAAATGCCGCAGGCTGGCGTATCGAGCCGCCCGTATCGCTTCCTAGGGCAGCCACGGCTAGTCCCGCGCCTACTGCGGCAGCCGAGCCGCCAGAGCTACCGCCCGCCACTCTTTCGCGGTTTAGCGGATTTAGCGTTTTGCCGTAGTAGCTGTTTTCGGTCGTATTTCCCATGGCAAATTCGTCCATATTCGTACGGCCAAACGGCGCTAAGCCCGCTGCTAGCAGCTTTTCTATAACCGTCGCGTTATATGGCGCGATGTAGCCTTGTAAAATTTTAGACGCGCTTGTTATGCTCCAGCCTTTTACTTGGATGTTGTCTTTGATAGCGATCGGCACGCCAGCACCCAGTTTATCAAGCGGCAAATTTGCCAACTGCTCGACGTAGGCGCCAAGCTCTCTATCTGCGAAAATTTTCTTTTCCAGCTCGTTTCTAAGCTCGGCTACTTCGCCGGCGCTTAGCTTTAGAGCCTCTTTTAAAGTTATCATTTTTTATCCTTAAATTTTATTACCGCTACGATACCTGCGGCTGTGACCGCGAGGATGGTCGCGATGGTTGCCGCGACGAACCAAGCGGAGATGGGCTCAAACATTTTTTAGTACCTTTTCGCATCTCGGGCATGTTTCGCCGTCATGCTTAGCGGTAAATTTCCAACATCTCGGGCATTTGTGACGCGTCGATAAAACGAGTTTAAATTTATCGTTGCCGACGTCAAATTCAGCCAGGCTGTCGCTGCTGTCTAGGCTCTGGACGTCGCTAACCATATACCAGTCGCTTATCTCGTTTATATCCTCGCTCAGGATCAAATTTGAGCTAGTTTGCAGCACTAGCTCGAGGGTTGATTTTATCTTTTTATCTTTTTTGAGTACATCGATTAGCTCGAAAAACTTCTCGCGGCTAGCCACTAGCAGCTCGTCGTCTACGTTAAACTCAAAATCTAGCGACGCATACTCTAGATCAAATGCGTCCGCCGCGCCGTTTTTGATGATCTTAGGCGCATAGTCCATCGCCTCGTCCACGGTGTAGGTTAGCGTCGGAGCGATGAGGGGCAGTAGCGCTCTAGTGATTAGCGCCATGGCGCTTTGAGCCGAGCGGCGCGTATCGCTGTCTTTGGCGTCGCAGTATAGGCGGTCTTTGCAGATATCAAGGTATATGCCGCTTAAATCGGCGCTTAAGAAATTCATCAGCAGGCTAAAGCCCTTTGAAAAATCGTAATTTCTAAACGCCGCTTCGGCCTCGTCGAATGCCTTTTTCGCGCGGCTTAGTATCCAGCGGTCTAGGATGTTGAAATTTGACGTTTCGATATCTTCTAGATCGTTTACGTTGGCTAGTAGAAATCTTATCGTATTGCGTATTTTTCGGTATTGTTCGCTTACTTGTTTTAGGATGTTTTCGCTGATTTTTAGGTCGCTGGAGTAGTCGCTAAGCGCAACCCAAAGGCGTAAAATTTCTACGCCGTATGTTTTAGCGACGTCCGCCGGAGCTACGACATTGCCCTTGCTTTTACTCATCTTTTGACCGTTTTCGTCGACGGTAAAGCCGTGCGTTAGTACGCTTCTATACGGCGCTCGTCCTTGCGCGGCGCAGCTTAGCAGTAGCGAGCTTTGGAACCAACCCCTGTGCTGATCGCTACCCTCTAGATACATATCGGACGGATAGCTACCCGCATCGTAGTCGCCGCTTTTTAGCACTGCAGCCCACGTCGAGCCGCTGTCAAACCAGACGTCTAGGATGTCCATAACTTTTTCTAAATTTTGCGGATCGTATTTGCAGTTTGTCGGCAGGAGATCTTTTATCTCGCTATCCCACCACGCGTCAGCGCCTTTTTGCTCAAATATCGCCGCGACGTTATCTAAAATTTCATCGTCAAATATCGGCTCTTTGGTATCCTTATGCCTAAAAAACGCTATCGGCACGCCCCAGTCGCGTTGGCGCGAAATGCACCAGTCGGGACGATTTTCTATCATCGAGCCTATTCTTTTTACGCCGCTTGCAGGGTAAAATTTGACGTTTTCAAGCTCTTTTAGCGCGACTTCTCGTAGCGTTTTGCCCTCGATTTTCGGCTCGTCCATCGCGATAAACCACTGCTTGGTAGCGCGGTAGATAACGGGCTTATGCGTTCTCCAGCAAAACGGATAGGAGTGGACAAATTTACTCGCTTTTAGCAAATTTGAGCCTAGAAGCTCTAAAATTTTCTCGTTGGCTTTAAAGATATGCATGCCGATTAGCTCGTCTACTACGTCCTCGGGAAATAATTTTTTCGCCTTTAGCGTCTCGTCGTATAATCCGCCTTCATCAACCGGCATGATGACTTCGATGCCGTATTTTAGGCTCACGTGGTAGTCGTCTTCGCCGTGCCCCGGGGCAGTGTGAACTAGACCCGTACCGCCATCCATCGTGACGTGATCGCCTAGGATAAATAGCGATTTTCTGCCGTTTAGCGGATTTATAGCGTGCAGGTTTTCAAGCTCGGCTGCGGCAAATTCTTTTAAAATTTTGCCCTTAGTTAGTCCTTCTTTTTCTAGCTCGCCTAGCATCTCTTTGGCAAATATCAAATTTTCAGTCGTTAAAACGTAAATTTCATTTGGATTTAGCGAGATGGCTTGGTTTGCCGGCAGCGTCCAAGGCGTAGTCGTCCAGATGACTGCGCGGGCGTCTTTTGCGCCTATTTTCGCCGCGGCTTCTTCGCCTAGCTCAAAGGCGACGTAGATGCTGTAGTCTTCTTTGTCCTCGTACTCGACCTCTGCCTCGGCTAGAGCGCTTCTAGCCGCCCAGCTCCAGTATACGGGCTTACTGCGCTCGATCAAAAGCCCGCGTTTGGCGACCTTGCAAAGCGTTTTGTAAATTTCGGCTTCAAATTTAAATTTCATCGTTAGATACGGATCGTCCCAGTCGCTGGCGACGCCAAGCTGTTTAAAGCTCTCCTTTTGCACGTCGATAAATTCTCTCGCGTGCTCGCGGCAAAGTTCGCGGATCTGCGTTTTGCTGAGGCTTTTTTTCTTGTCGCCCAGTTTTACCTCGACTTGCTGCTCGATCGGTAGTCCGTGGCAGTCCCAGCCGGGCGTAAATCTCACGTTTTCGCCGAAGAAATAGTGCGTTTTTGCTATGATGTCTTTTAGGGTTTTGTTTAGCGCGTGTCCGATGTGGATGTTGCCGTTGGCGTAGGGAGGGCCGTCGTGCAGAGTGAAGCTTTTTGCGGCTTTTTGCCTTTTAGCTTTCATTTTTTCGTAGATTTTTCTATCCTCGAACCACGATTTTAAGCGTTTGGGTTCGTTTTCGGGCAGGTTGCCGCGCATGGGAAATTCGGTGTTTGGAAGCAATAATGTATCTTTGTAATCCATAGGTTCGCCTTGAAGTAAAAAATTGGTAGATTTTATCCAAACGGCGATTAAATGCTACTGAAAAAACGCTATTTTAAGCTAAATTTATGTAATATATTTTCGGCTTTTAAAGGAGAAAACAGTGAAAAATGCACTACTGATCATCGGCGAAGATATCGGCGTAAACGCGCCTTTTTTAGATTATATTTTTTGCGCTTACAAGCGGCATTTCGGCGAGCTGGGCGAGTTTAGGTTCGTTAGCAAAAGCGACAAGGAGTTGCCGTTTATCATCGAGCATCTTTGCGCGCGTTCGGACAGCCTTTGTATCTACGCGTCGAGTCAAAATTGCTCCGTCGCGGCTAAAATTTTAGCCACTTTAAGCGGCGATATTTTGGAGCTAAAATCCACGCAAATGCTGGCTCCGAGTAGGGCTGAAAAATTTAGCGACGACGGCTTTTTAATCAAACTAAATCAAACTTACGTAAATTTACTAAAGGCCGACGCGAACCAAAAACTGCCTGCCATAGATATTAAAACGCAGCGAGATTTCGGCTACTTTCATCTGGTCGATATCGACGAGGAGAGCGCGAAAATCCTGCTCGAACCGCTGGCAAAAACTTACGAAGTGCAGATTTATTCGTCTCAAATTTTGTCAAATTTGGCGCTAATCAGAGTGGAGGCGAACAAATTCGGTCAAACTAGCGGCTTTATAAACGGCGCGAAAAATCTCTTTTCGGGCAAATTTTTTGAGGGCGAGGATGTTTTTCGTCACGTTGCGAGCACGCTTATAGCAAGCGGGCTAAAGCTTACATTTGCCGAATCTTGCACGGCGGGGCTTGCTGCGGCTAAATTTGGCGCTTTTGCGGGGGTTTCGGCGGCGTTTAACGGCTCGTTAGTGACCTACGCAAACGAGATGAAACGCGACTGGCTGGGCGTTAGTGATGAGATTTTACAAACTTACGGTGCGGTGAGCGAGCAGTGCGTGATGGCGATGTTAAAAGGCGCGCTAAAAGCGAGCGAATCGGACTTTTCGCTAGCTATCAGCGGTATCGCGGGACCTGACGGCGGTAGCGAGGCAAAGCCGGTGGGGACGGTATTTGTGGGGGCCTATGCAAAAGACGGCGAGTGCATGATTGAGAGGCTAAATTTAAACGGCGACCGCAACTATATAAGAGAGCAAAGCGCGCTGGCGGCGTATGTTTGCTTACTAAAGCTAAAGCCGAGACTGTTTTTGGCGTAAATTTTGGTCAAATTTGGTTAAATTTGCGGCCACTTAAAATTTAAAGCGGATACGCTTTTGTTCTATTAAATTTTGTAAGAAACGGTGGCGGTTTTTGCGTTAAGTGCGGCGGCGAGTTTAAATTTACCGTCGCCTTACGCGCGAGTGGAGCACAAATCAGCTCCGCCAAGCTTAAAATTTAGCGCAAATTTAAGCCTGACGGACGAAATTTATAAAGTAAAACCGCGGATTATTTTTGATACGGCACGGTTTCGTAGCCTTGATTTATGAGGCTGCCCATGCCGCCGTCAAGATTTATTATATTTAGCTCCGGCGAATCTATCATCATCGCTGCCGCAGCGCTTCTGCGTCCGCTTCTGCATATGAGCGCGACCGGTTTTTTTAGGTCGACATTGGCTTTAAGCTCGTTCAAAAATCCCTCTTTATCGGTTGCGTTAAAAGTGATAGTCTTTGCGCCCTTTATCACGCCCGTTTCCATCCATTCAGCAGGCGTCCTGATATCTACGATCTGCTCGTAGTTTTTGATCGCCTCGGGACTAACTTGAATCGTAGAAATTTCCGCAAAAGCCATCGCCGCCGCTGCTCCTAAAAGTAAAATTTTTCTCATTTTCTCTCCTTAAATTTGACGACGTGAATATTAGCACTCAATTTTAAATATTTTGTCATTCTAAAATCACTCCGGCATAAATTTTTCTTTTTTAATAATTAATATTACTTTCATAAGATAGACGCTATAATCGAAAAATCACATCAATACAAAGGATAAAAATGAAAAAAAGTTTTTTCGCGCTTAGCTTGCTTTCAAGCTTTTTGTTTGCCGCGGAGGTAAATATCTACTCTGCACGCCACTACAACGCCGACAGCGAGCTTTATAAACTTTTTGAACAAAAGACGGGCTTAAGGTAAACGCCACGCAGGCAAAAGCCGGCGAGCTAATCAAAAAGCTCGAAGTCGAGGGCGATAGCTCTGCGGCGGATATTTTCATCACCGCAGACGCGGGAAATTTTTACACCGCAAAGACTAAAGGCGTGTTGCAATCGGTCAAATCAGAAACTCTAGAAAAAATCGTACCGGAGCAGTATAGAGACAACGACGGCCAGTGGTTTGCTATCTCAAAACTCGCTAGAGTCATCGTTTACGATAAAAGAGACTTTGATCCTAAAGGCATCAAGGACTACTAGGATTTGGCAAAACCGGAGCTAAAAGGCAAACTGCTAATCAGAAGCGCGACGGCTCCGTATAGCAAGTCGCTGCTAGCTGCTATCATCGAGGCCGACGGTAAAGATGCGGCTACTAAATGGGCAGAAGACACGCTAAAAAATCTAGCCCGCGATCCAAAAGGCGGCGATAGGGATCAGGCTAAGACCATCTACGCAGGCGAGGGCGACGTAGCGGTGATGAACACCTATTACATAGGCCTCATGCTAACATCTCCGAAAGCCGAAGACGTAGAGGCTGCGAAGAATCTGGGCATAATTTTCCCAAATCAGGACAACCGCGGTACGCACGTAAATATCAGCGGCATCGCGCTAACCAAAGCTGCTAAAAATAAAGAAAACGCAGTTAAATTTATGGAGTTTATGGTGAGCCCTGAGGCGCAAAAGATACTTGCGGGCATAAATTTCGAGTATCCGATCAACGCAGAGGTCGAGCCTAGCGACATCGTAAAGGACTTTGGCAAATTTAAAGAAGACTCCACTCCGCTTTATAAAAGCGTGCAAAACACGAACGAGGCTATTAAAATTTACGACGTAGCCGGCTGGAAATAATGAAAGTAAAATTTGGGGCGATCTTTATCGCCCTTATCGTTTTGATCCCGATTTTTAGCATATTTTTTGAGATCGCTTTGGGCGACTACTCCTTGCTCGAGCACTTTTTTAAGTATCTTTTTATGGGGTATATCCAAGGTACTTTTGCCGTCGCGGCAGGCGTTTTGGCGCTTAGTCTAGTTATCGCCGTGGTTTCTGCGTGGCTGGTGGCGAACTACCGCTTCGCGCTATCGAATTTCTTTGAATATGCTCTCATCCTTCCGTTTGCGATTCCTGCTTATATATTTAGCTTTTGCTACGTCGGTATTATGGATTACGGAGGATATTTTCATCAAATTTTCGGCTTTAGGCTGGAGTTTATGAATATCTACGGAGCGATTTTCGTGCTGTCGTTGTCGCTTTATCCATACATCTATATGTTTGCCAAAACCTCGTTTAAAACGCAGTCCGCAGCTATTTACGACGTTTGTAAAATTTACAAGCTCCCCGGCCTTGCCGTGTTTTTTAGGGTTGCGATATTTCTGTCGCGTCCGGCGATCGTGGGCGGAGCGATGCTGGTGCTCATGGAGACGCTTAGCGACTACGGCACGGCGGCTTATTACGGCGTAGAGACTTTTAGCGCGGGCATTTTTAAGCTGTGGTTTGACATGGGTGACTCGTACTCCGCATCCGTGCTAGCGGGGCTTTTGATGATGTTCGTGTTTGTTTTGATGATATTTGAACACGTTAATAAAAACTCTAAAAAATACAGCTTCTCCACGCACGACACATCCAAATTTACGTAAAAAAAGGAGCTTGGCAAATTCGGCTCGGCGGCGGCATTTTTATGGTGCGCGAGCGTGTTTTGTCTGGCGTTTGCGTTTCCTTTTGCTTGGCTTTTGTACTGGAGTATTCACGAGCTAGATAGTTTTAAATTTGAGTTCGTGCAGATGGCGGCAAATTTGCTGCTGATGGCTGCGGGTGCGGCGATACTCATCACGGCGGTAAGCTTTTTTCTCGTTTTTGCGACGAGACTTATAAAAAACAAAGCGCTAAATACCTTTTTGCTAAAATCAGTCTCGCTAGGCTACGCGCTGCCCGGCGCTAGTATCGGGCTTTGCGTGATGATAGTTTTTGGTTATATTGACCGAAATTTCGGCACGCATCTACTTTCGTCGAGCTTTGTAGTGCTGATTTTTGGCTACGTCGTGC
Organism: uncultured Campylobacter sp.; assembly: GCA_963528245.1. Classification (GTDB taxonomy): domain Bacteria; phylum Campylobacterota; class Campylobacteria; order Campylobacterales; family Campylobacteraceae; genus Campylobacter_A. The sequence goes on from CAURWB010000054.1 coordinate 12,216, forward strand.
GCTTTTTGGCGACCTCGATATATGCCGCCGAGAGCGGATACGCCAAGATCCCGGCAAACATCGACGACGACGCGCTTTTACTAAACGGCTCGCGGTTAAATTTGTTTTTCAAAGTACATTTTCCGTTGCTTCGCCACTTTTTCTTTCTCTCGCTCATTGTCGTTTTTATCGACATCATTAAGGAACTGCCGCTTAGCCTCATTTTGCGGCCTTTGGGCTCTGAGACGCTTAGTATCAGGGCGTTTTTCTACGCGGCCGACGAGAGGCTTTACGCTGCGGCCCTGCCGTCGTTTCTCATCGTTTCGATGTCGCTAGTCGCCGTCCTTTGGCTCGAGATAATCTCCAGAAAAAAACAAGAAAGATAAAAATATGGCTGAAATTTTAAAAATCGTAAATTTAAACAAGAAATTCGGAAATTTAGAGGTTTTAAAGGACGTAAATTTAAACCTTAACGAGGGCGAAATTTTAAGCATTTTAGGCGATAGCGGCTGCGGTAAAAGCACGCTTTTGCGTATTATTGCAGGGCTTGAGACGCCAAGCGACGGGCAAATTTGCGTCAAAGAGGGCTGCGGCACCGCGATGATGTTTCAGAGCTACGCGCTTTTTCCGCATTTAAGCGTTTGTAAAAACGTGGAATTTGCGCTGTGGCGACTACCTAGCGCCGAGCGAGCCCAAAGGAGCGCGCAGCTGCTGGAGAAATTTAAAATCTCCGAGCTAAAAGACAAAACTCCCGATCAAATTTCGGGCGGTCAGGCGCAGAGGACTGCCTTTGCCAGAGCCGTGGCTAACCGCGAAAAGCTGCTTTTGCTTGACGAACCCTTCGCAAACCTCGACCGCAACCTAAAAAGCGCGCTAAGAGGCGAGCTAAAACAGATGATAAAGGCAAACGGCATCAGCGCGGTCATGGTAACGCACGACAAGGAGGACGCTTTTTTGTTAAGCGATAAAATCGCGCTGATAAAAGGCGGTAAGGTTTTGGCTTTCGGCGCGCCTAGGGAGCTGTATTTTAGCCCAGCTTCTTACGAGATCGCTTGCTTTTTGGGTGATATGAATTTGATCGATAAGCGGGATGCTCAGAATTTACCGGCTGAATTTAGAGCGTGGCTAGAGGAGAGAAAATTTATGTTTCGTCCGGAGCTTGTTATAAGCGGCGAAAAATACGAAGCAGACGTGGTGGAAGCCAAATTTTTAGGCGCATTTTACGAGCTAAATTTGGATTTTTGCGGGGTTAAATTTAAAGCCGTAGTTAGCTCAAATTTGCAGATTTGCGATAAATTTAAATTTGACCTAGCTTAAATTTGATGAAAAGCAATCAAATTTTAAATTTGGCTTTCTGGATTGCGATTTTCGACGTAATCCACTCTCGACCAAGCAAGCACGTAGATAAACCCTAGCGCCAAGTAGATCCCAAGCACCGCAAGCTCGATAGGGTAGGGATCGCGCAGGGCTTTGGTGAGTAAAAGCTTTAGCGCCGCAGCGATAAAAGTGCCAATCACGCAAAGCACTGCGTAGCCTGAAAATAGGGCGTTTTGCGTGACGGCACCGAGTTTTAAATTTATCTTTATCCAAAGCAAAAACGCAAGTACCGCCGTGGTGCAAATCACGAAAAATAGAACCTTGTGCGTGCTAGCTGGTGCGTAGTTTGTGCTAAAGCTTAGCAAAATCATCGCACTGCTAATAGCGATAAAAATGCGGTAAAGCTTAAACACGCCTCCGCCTGCGAGCTTGTTTACCTTTGATATAGCGCCGTAAAGGCAGATAACCGAGACGAACAACATCGCTACGCGCGCGCTCGTTGCGATATCAAAAAGACTTTTAGGTAAAACCATCTCTTGTGAGAGTAAATTTAAAATAACCAAAATCCCAGACGTCATACCAAGCGCTCTTGCCGTACTTATGCGCCTTATGAAGTTTTCTTGCACATTTTGCCTTTTATTAATTTAATAAAAATTTTACACAAACAAGATTAAAATTTTTATTAAATTTGGTCCAACCTAGGCTTTAAATTTGCTTTAAAGGAAGCTTAAATTTAATCCAAGCGAGCAGATATATGAAAATCGGCGCAAAGTATAAAATTAGCGACGCAGCGAAGCTGTATCTGTGGGTGATGAATGCAAACTCGAAGCTAAACATCATCAGCGCGTTAAAGGCCGCTAGCGTAAGCACGCAAATGATTTGCGCTACGACGTAAAGTATAAAAT
>CAURWB010000055.1:0-14265 GCA_963528245.1 uncultured Campylobacter sp.
GATAAAAACGATACGTTAAGCAATCTGATCTCAGCCTTCGTCGTAAAAAAACTAAGCGAGGAAAAAGAGAAATTTAGCATAAAATATAACGATCTTAAGGGTATCTTGACCTACAATATCGGCAACACCTCGGTTATCGGCAACGACTTTTTAGTCGCGAACCCCGATATTGATTTTTTCATCGACGTTACGAGCAAAAAGACGCTGAGCTTTCGCACCAACGGCAAGGCGGACGTGAGCTTGATGGCTAAAAATTTAGTCGGTGGCGGCGGACACGTGAATGCTAGCGGCGGGCTTTTTGCGGGCTTTAAGGATAGCTTTAGCTATGAGAACGTAAAAGCGCAGATAACCGACCTAATAACCAAAAAAACGATTTTACAAGGATAGAAAATGAAAGAAATAGAACCTACCGTAGACGAGCTAAGTTACGAGCTTTCGATGATGCTAGAGGCGATGCTGTATTATGCCGGCGTGAAAAAAGATAGGCTCGAGGACGCCGCAGAGACCTACATCGAGTGCATCGACGACGCGTTAGAAAACTCGGGTGCCGAGGGCGTGGACGAGGTGCTCGAAGTCGTCGAATACATGAAAAAAAAGCACGCTAAATTTTTCAAATGAAAACTCTAGCGCAAATTTTACTTTTTTCGGCTCTGGCGGCGATGCTGGGCGGTTGCGTGTTTTTAAACGACCGCGGCGTGACGACGAAGTACTACAACGAGTGTAAAGAGTACTACGACGCGACGGGCGTCTATCACAAAGAGTGCCCTAAAAACATCATCGACTGGACGGAGTGATGAGCTTAGAAGCGGCTAGAGCGGCGAAGGCTAGGGAGCTGGCGGGCAAAACCTACGCGCCTTTGATGCGGGAGGTAGAGGAGCTAGCGGCTAAATTTAAGGATCGTGAATTTGAGCTTAAATTTGACGATATAGTTGAGATAAACGCAAATTTAAACCCCGCCCAGCGCGAAGAGACGCTGCAAACAGCGCTAAATTTACGCTCGTGGCGCAAGGGGCCGTTTAAGATAGACGATATATTTATCGATAGCGAGTGGAGGAGTTTTGTTAAATTTAACCTACTCGCGCCGCACATGGATCTAGCGGGTAAGGTCGTGGGCGATATCGGTTGCAACAATGGCTACTATCTCTTTCGCATGCTGCCCCAGCGCCCAAAAAAACTGATCGGCTTTGATCCTGGCGTGATGAGCTTTTTGCAGTTTAAATTTATCGATGCGTTTGCGCGCTCGGGCATAGAGTACGAGCTGCTAGGTGTCGAGCATCTGCCGCACTACGGCGTCAAATTTGACGTGCTCTTTTGCCTGGGCGTGCTCTATCACAGAAGCGATCCCGTGCGTACGCTAAAAGAGTTAAAAGGTGCGCTAAATGCGGGCGGTGAGCTCTTTTTGGATACGATGTATCTTGATATGGAGGGCGATTTTGCCCTGAGCCCCAAAAATACATACTCAAAGATACCAAATATCTACTTCGTGCCGACTATTAGCGCGCTTTTAAACTGGTGCGAGAGGGCAAATTTTAAAGACGCGCAAATTTTAGCCACAAAGCCGACGGACGCGCACGAGCAGCGAAAAACCGAGTGGATCTTGGGCCAGAGTTTGGGCGATTTCCTAGATCCCGCAGACCCTACGCGTACAGTCGAGGGCTATCCCGCGCCAAAACGGGTCTATCTAAAACTAAGTGTATAAAAAGGTGAAAAATGGACGAAAATATCTACGACGACAACAGTAGCGACGGGGTTGTACTGCCAGAGGATGAAAATCCGTTTCGCAACGAACTAAAAACCTCGCCGAATATAAAAATCGGCCTTAGCGGCGCCGTGACGCAGCTCGAGCCAAACCGTGCCAAAACGCGCTTTTTCGCCACGAACGACATGGTTGCTGATAGCGAGGGGCTCATACACAGTGGGTTTGTTTTTTCGGCGGCGAGCTACGCGGCGATGGCGGCGGTCAATGAGACTTTTAGCGTCGTTATCGGAGCTAAGATACATTTTTTCGCCCCGACCAAGCTAAACGAAGCGATCGAATTTGACGCGCGCTCGCACTTTAACGAGAGTAAAAAACGCGAGGTGCGAGTAACTGGTACGACGAACGATATAAAGGTGTTTGAGGGGACTTTTCAGGTCGTGATTTTAGAGGATCATATCTTTAAAATTTACAAAACAAATCTCCAAAAACAAGCCGCACAAAGACGAAACGAAGCAAAACGCAAAGAAGAGGCGAAGCAAAACGCATAAAAACGATCAAATTTAAAAGCACGCCGGGCGGCGCGGTAAATTTGGCGCCGCTTTTGTGTTTGAATTTTATTTTATGCCGTTTTTCGGCGGCATTTTGGCAGAACCTGTATAAATTTAACGCTAAAATCTTCGCCGTCAAATTTGCCTTTTAAAATTTGGCGCGGTTATTTTGAAATTTTAAAAGATCAAATTTAACCCGTTAAAATCTCATCTCCCTGTCGATCATATTTATCCAAAAGTCTAAATTTGCTCGCTCGGCCTTTAGCGTCGTCTTGTCACCGTGACCTGGATACAGTGTAAAATCTCCTTGCAAATTTTTACATTTTAGCAGGCTTTGGCGCATATCCTCGGCGTTTGAAAACGGAAAATCATAGCGCCCGATCGAGCCTCTAAACAAAAAATCCCCGCTAAAGATAACGTCGTCCACGCGCACCATACAGCATCCTGGCGTATGCCCAGGAAAGTGCATAAACTCGATCTCAAAGTCCTCTATGTTAAATTTAACGTCCTCAAATTTCGCTCCGCCGACGCAAATCGCGTCATACATCGGCTGTTGCCCTGCATCCCAAAGATCGTCATGAAGCATGAAATTATCGTCTTTATGGATGTAGACCGGAACATTAAAAAAATTTTTTAAGCTAACATTGTCAAGAACGTGATCGGAGTGTCCGTGAGTGTTTAAAATAGTGAGCGGCGCGTGTGAATTTTTTACGACAAAGTCATATGAATCTTGACCTGGATCAATGATAATTTCGCGCCCGTTTTTGGATACTACGTAGCAGTTGGTTTGATAATCTCCGCATGGTTTTGAAAAAATTTTCACGTTTGTCCTTTTATAAAATTTAATTAAAATAAATTGTATATTTTTTAAGCTTAAAAGTTAAATTTTATAAAAAAATTGTATAATATTTTAGAATTTAAATTTATCGGTGATAATCGTTATGAAAAATTATTCGCAAATTAGCCCGAAGCTAACCGAGTTTTTAGCGAACTACCTCGTAAAAAGCGGCGCAAAGGGTTTTGTTTTGGGCGTTAGCGGTGGTCTGGACTCTGCCGTCGTAGCCGCTCTTTGCGCGCGAACGGGCTTTGAAACGCATGCGCTTTTGATACCGACGAAGTACTCAAACGAGCGAAATTTAAGCGACGCGCTAAAGCTTTGCAAAGATCTAAAAATCACGCATAAAATCATCGAAATACAGCCGATTTTGGATAGCTTTACCGCGCAAATCGGCGAGCCACTATCAAATTTGCGCATGGGAAATCTAAGCGCAAGAGCCAGGATGTGCCTGCTTTACGACTATTCGGCAAAGGTAAATGCGCTAGTCGTGGGTACTAGCAACAAAAGCGAGCGCCTTCTTGGATACGGCACGATCTACGGCGATATGGCATGCGCGCTAAATCCTATCGGCGAGCTCTTTAAAACTGAAATTTACGAGCTGGCGCGAGAGCTTGGTATCGATGAAAAAATAATCGCAAAAGCGCCGTCCGCCGACCTTTGGGAAGGGCAAAGCGACGAAGCCGATATAGGCTATAGCTACGAGCGACTGGACGAGGTTTTGCGTTTGGCTCAGAGTAAAGACGAGGCCGAGCTGGCGTGCGAATTTGACCCAAAACTCGTCGCGACGGTATTTTCAAGGATGAGAGCAAATAAATTTAAGCTCTCGCAGCCGCCGATTGCTAGTGTGGACGGCGAGTAAAATTTGAGCTAATTTTACGGCTACGGCGATAAATTTAGCTGAGGTTTTGAAAGTCAAAAACGGTGAAATTTGGCGGTAGAGTCGCTTTGTTTTTTCTGAAATAAAAAAATAGAAAAAAAAGCCGAAAAAAAGGCGCAAAAGAAAAATTAAAAAAGAAACGTAATTCAAGGTAAGATAAAAATAAAAAACAAGGAGGCACAATGGAAGAGATAGCGTTTTATCGACCGACCATCGACGAGGCCGAAACCACGCTCATCAAAGAAGCCTTAAAAGACCACGGTTCGGCGATCGTGGATAGGCTGGAGTCTGAGCTTAGGGAGTATTTTGGCGTAAAGCATGCCGTCACTACAAATAACAACAGCGCTGCCCACCATTTGGCGCTTTGCTCGATGGATCTAAAACGCGGCGACAAGATTATCTGCTCGGTAAACTCCACTCCGAGCGTGGCGCATGCGATCAGACACTTTGACGCCGAGCCGATATTCGTCGACATCAACGAAGACGACTTTAACATGAACGCCGAGTCGCTACGAAATACGCTAAAAGTGCACAATCACAAAAAGTTAAAAGGTATATTCGTAAACCACGTCGCTGGGCAGGCGTCTGATATGGACGAGATTTACGCTATCGCGCAGGAGTACGACGTGAAAGTACTGGACGACGCCGGCAAGTCTATCGGTTTAACCTATAACGGCGTGAAAATCGGCTCTGACGAGCGCTCGCTTATTTCTTGCTTTAACGTGCATTCTCAGCTTACAAACCCAATCGCGACGGCGGGTTTTATGCTAACGGACGACGATGCGGTCGCCGAGCGCGCTAGACTACTGCGAAACCACGCAATAGTAAAGGGCGGCATAGACAAAGACGGCAACCTAGGCTATGTCTATGACGTCGTCGATATCGGCGTGAAGTACGATCTAACCGGGCTTTGCGCGGCGTATGCGGTGGCGCAGTTTGAAAAGACGGATAAATTTATCGCTCGGCGCAGACAGATCGCAGCTATCTACGACAAAGAGCTCGCAGACTGCCCGCACGTCTCGCTACCGATTAAAAAGCGCGACCACGTCTACATCCAGTACATCATCAAGATCGATAAAAACCGCGATGGGTTTGCCAAGGAGCTGTTAGAGCGCGGCATCCACACGGCGCTTCACTACAAGCCGATGCACCTTTTGAGCTACTATAAAAGCAAATACGGGCTTAAGGTAAATTCATTCCCGAATGCGCTAAAAACATATCAACAGGTGCTTTCGCTGCCGGTTTACAACGCGCTTAGCGACGAAGAGGTCGCTTATATCTGCGAGAGCGTGCGAGAGATAGCCAAAACGCGTGTTTAAAAGGAAAATTTACGCCTTTGCGCAGGAGTATTTTTACGCTCCGAATTTGTGGCAAAAGTGCCTAGCTGTAGCGCTTTTGCCGCTTAGCTGGATTTACTGCGCGGGCGTGATTTTAAAGTCCAAATTTAGCAAAGCTTTGGATTTTGGCGTTCCGATTATCAGCATCGGAAATTTAACCCTAGGCGGCAGCGGAAAGACGCCGCTTGGTATCGCTATATTAAACGAATTTGAGGGCGGCTGCGTCGTGTTACGAGGCTACGGTAGAGCTTCAAAAGGACTCATAAAAGTCGCAATCTCGGGCGAAATTTTAGTGGACGTCACGGCTAGCGGCGACGAAGCCATGGAGTACGCAAAAATCGTAAAAAACGCAAACGTCATCGTGAGCGAAAACCGCGACATCGCGATAAAAGAAGCCAAAAATTTAGGCGCAAAGTACGTGCTACTCGATGACGGCTTCGGTAAATTTCACATCAAAAAATTTAACGTCCTGATCCGCCCATCGGCAAAGCCCTATTTTGATTTCGTCCTGCCTAGCGGCGCGTATCGCTACCCGAGCAAATTTTATGCCAAAGCCGACTACGTCGTAAAAGAGGGCGATGATTTTACTCGTGCGAGCGAAATCATAAATCAAACTAAAAAGATGGTTTTAGTGACCGCTATCGCAAATCCGCAGCGCTTGGAGCCATACTTTAGACTTTGCGTGGGACGCGAGATTTATCCTGATCACTACGCGTTTTCGCGGGATGAGCTAGCAAAAATCCTAGCCCATTACGGTGCGACCTCGCTTTTGGTCACGCGAAAAGACGCCGTAAAGATGGAGGAGTTTGGCCTGCCGCTCTCCGTCATCGCGCTAAAAACGACGTTGGCGGATAAATTTAAACGAATTATCAAAGAGAAAATTCTATAATCTCCTAAAAATTTAGGACGCTTTAAATGAAATTTATACTAACTTCTTGCGCCGATAAGGCCGCAGCCAAAGCTCTAGCCAAAAAGCTCGTAAAAGCTAAATTTGCCGCTTGCGTCAGCGTTTTTAAGACAAATAGCGTTTATTTTTGGGACGGCGAGGTAAAGGACGAAAAGGAGCGGGTTTTGCTCGTAAAAACCGCGGTCAAATTTAAAAAAGTCGCTAAATTTATCGCGAAACATCACGACTACGATCTGCCCGAGATTGTGGCTTTTAAGGCGGATAAAGCTAGCAAAAAATACAAAAAATGGATAAAAAAGGAAAGTAAATGAAGCTATTTCAAACTAGAGCGAATGCGGGCGAAAGCCTAAAAAGCGTAGAATTTAGCCAGGCGCTACTGAGCCCCAGCTCCGCTCACGGCGGGCTTTACGCGCCGACGGAGCTACCGCGGCTGGATGATAAATTTTTTGCTGAGGCGGTAAATTTAACCTACGCGCAAATCGCTCTAAAAATCATAGAAAAATTTGGATTTGACGCGGATGCGGCGATGTTTGAGAGAGCGGTAAAGCGGTACGAGAGATTTGACGATCCGCAAAATCCCGTACAGGTGCGAAAAATCGGCGAAAATCTCTACATAAACGAGCTTTATCACGGACCTACGCGCGCGTTTAAGGATATGGCTTTGCAGCCGTTTGGCGCGCTACTTAGCGAGCTGGCCGCCAAAAGAGACGAAAAGTACCTCATAATGTGCGCCACCAGCGGCGACACGGGGCCTGCGACGCTAGAGACCTTTGCAGACGCGCCCGGCGTCAAAGTCGTCTGCCTATATCCAAAAGACGGCACGAGCGAGGTACAGCGCCTACAAATGATAAATGCAGACGCTGCAAACCTCAAGGTAATCGGCATCGAGGGCAACTTCGACGATGCGCAGCGTGCGCTAAAAAGCCTGCTAGCTAGCCAGAAATTTAAAGAGCGCCTAAGCGCGGCCGGACTCTCGCTCTCAGCGGCAAATTCGGTAAATTTCGGCCGCATTTTGTTTCAGATTATCTATCACGTTTACGCCCACGTCTATCTTCTAAAAACGGGTGCGCTAAAGGGCGAATTTGACATTATCGTGCCTAGCGGCAACTTCGGCAACGCACTAGGCGCATACTACGCCAAAAAAATGGGCGCGAAAATCGGCAAAATCAAAATCGTCTCAAACGCAAACAACATCCTGACCGAGTTTTTCACGCAGGGACGATACGATCTGCGCGGCAAAAGCCTGGTTAAGACGATCAGTCCCGCGATGGATATCCTGGTTTCATCAAACGTCGAGAGGCTGCTTTTTGATAAATTCGGCGCCGTGCGAACTAAGGAACTGATGGACAATCTTGCTAGCGATGGCTTTTACGAGCTTTCAAAGGGCGAGCTAGACGCGTTAAAAGAGGACTTTGACGCTGATTTTTGCAGCGACGCGGAGTGCGAGAAATTTATAAAAGAGTGGGCGGCAAAAGGCGTCGCAGTCGATCCGCACACGGCCACATGCTTTAAAGCGGCGGCAAATTTAGCGCGTCCGTGCGTGATAACATCGACTGCACACTGGGTCAAATTTGCTCCGAGTATGTTTAAGGCGCTAAAAAATGAAACACTAAAAGACGAAAAAAGCGGGCTTGAGGCTTTGGCAGCGGAGTTTAACGACGAAGTGCCAAGCGCGATAAGGTCGCTCTTTACAAAAGCCGCCGTGCATAATGAAATCGCCGCAAAAAGCGATATAGAGGCTAAAATTTTAGCTTGGATCGAGCGATGATTATCATCCCTGCAAGGCTCGCTTCGACGCGAATGCCTAATAAAATTTTACGCGAAATAAACGGCGTACCGATGTTCGTCGCTACGGCGCGCAGGGTGAGCGCGGCTGACGAGGTCGTGGTCGCCGCAGACGACGAGGGCGTGGTGCAGATCGCGCAAAAATTCGGTTTTAAAGCCGTGATGACGAGCCAGGCGCATCAAAGCGGAACCGACCGCATCAACGAAGCGGCGGGAATACTCGGCGTCAAAGATAGCGAGATCATCATAAACGTGCAGGCCGATGAACCCTTTATCGAGCCTGAAAATATCGTCAAATTTAGAGAATTTTGCGAGAAAAACGCGGAGAGAGCGTTTATGTTTTCGTGTTTTAAATTTGTCGGCAGTGAGCTAGCGGACGATAAAAACCTAGTCAAGGTCGTGACCGACGACGCGGGCTACGCGCTTTATTTCTCGCGCTCGCGCATCCCGTTTGACCGCGCTGCGTTTGACGCATACAAGGCGCATCTGGGTATCTACGGCTACAGTGCGGCAAATTTAAAAAGATTTTGCTCGTTTGCGCCGTCGACTCTCGAAAATACCGAAAAGCTCGAGCAACTGCGCGCTCTATCAAACGGCGAGAAAATCCTCATGCTCGAAGTGCAAAGCGACAGTATCGGTATCGACTGCGAGGAGGATCTGCAAAGGGCGCAGGCGAAATTCGGAATTGAGGTAAATTAACGCCGCTAGCGCCGAAATTTGGTAAATTTGCCCAAAGGAAAAATGCATGACGAATGATAAATTTACCGAGCAGGTTGCGACTTTGGCGAAATTTTTGCAGACTTACTGCACTGATAAACACGCGCTAGAGCCGAAGCGAGAGATAAATTTGGAGCTAACCTATAAGGGCGAAAATTTAAATAATAGCGTCCGAACGCAGCTTTGCGCCGAGTGCGAGCAGCTGTTTTTCTACGCTCACGAGCGGCTTTTGGGCTGTTCGCACGATATCAAACCTAGCTGCCGCAAGTGCCCGCATCCATGCTACGAAAAGCCTAGATGGGCGCAGATGGCAAAGATAATGAGATATAGCGGCGTGAAACTCGGACTTGTAAAACTTAAAAAGATATTTACCTTTTCAAAAACGGCGGAGTAGGGCCTGCTAAATAGCATGGTTAAATCCAAATTTGGTAAATGACTCGACCAAACATAGCTTTGATACTATTTTAAAATCAACACGGAGCAAATCGAAATTTTGAATTTTAGCTGGTATGCAGTGTAAATTTGCTAAAGTCAATAAGTTTGGAGATTAGGTGGTTACCCTGAAAGGATTCGAACCTCTGTTAGCTGATCCAGAGTCAGCAGTTCTACCACTAAACTACAGGGTAACGATAGGCGAAATTATAGCGAGCGAAATTTAAATCAGCTTTAATTATCTAAAATTTTGAGGATAAAACCGCAAAAAATCTCCGCACAAATTTCACAGCCCGAATTTTTCAAGATGCGCTAAAAACTTTTCGGGCGGATAAAAACCGATGAGGCGCGCGTTTTTTAGCTCGTCTTGCGCGTCGCTGCCGGCGCGAAAAAATAGGATCGCAGGCGGTCCGATGAGTCCGAATTTTTTCATTATCTGTGCGTCGTCACTGCTATTTTTCGTTACGTCCACTCGCAAAATAGTGAAATTTTCTAGCTTTTTTAGCACGGCTTCGTCTTTAAAAGTGATCTCGTCAAGCTCGTTACAGCTAGCGCACCAAGTCGCATAAAAGTCGATTAGCACGGGCCTAGACGAGCTTTTTACTGCATTTTCTAGCTCGGTCAAATTTGAGACGGCGATAAAATTCGGTTCGTTTTTGCTCAAATTTACGCCTGCGCCGCCTGCATTTTTAAATCCTTCGAGCGGATTTAGCGCCGATCTTGCGCCCGAAAACGAACCTACGATCAGTAAGACGGAGTAGATAAAGGCTAGCAGCGCCGCACCTTTTAGTAGCTTTTTCCCACCGCTTTGCTCGCTACTTGTCGTATCAAAAGCTCCGAAAAATACGCTAGCAAACACGCCGATGACGCCGTAAAGTAGCAGCTCTACTCTAGCACCCAGCACGCGCGCGCTCAGCCAAACCGCCATTATCAGCATGATAAAGCCAAAAAGCGTCTTGATTTTATCCATCCACGCGCCCGGTCGCGGCAAAATTTTACCCGAGCTCGCCCCGATCAGCAGTAGCGGCACGCCCATGCCAAGCCCCATCGTAAAGAGCGCAAGCCCGCCAAATACCGCGTTTCCGCTCTGCGCGATATAAAGCAGTGCGCCCGCAAGAGGCGCTGCGACGCATGGGCTAGCAATGAGCGCAGATAAAAATCCCATCGCAAAAACGCCGATTATGCCGCCCTTGTTTTGGGCTTTTTTGCTAAGTGTGTTTTGCATAGCAAGTGGCATCTGAAGCTCGTAAAGTCCGAACATCGAAAGCGCGAGCGCGACGAAAACGAGGCTAAAGCCGATCAGTACGGCCGGTGTTTGCAGCGCGCTTTGCACGCCCGAGCCAAAAACGCTAGCCGCTACGCCTGCGACCGCGTAGGCGCACGCCATCGCAAAAACGTAGATAAGAGAGAGGAAAAAGCCGCTCGTGGCGCGAGGGTTTTTACTGTTGCCATTTTTAGCGTGCTGGTTGTCGCTGTCAAATTTGTGCGAGTTTGCGTCTGACGCACTTAAATTTACGGCACCGTTTTTGCCGTCATGCGCGCTGCTAGCTTGTTTTGAGACGATGATAGATGATAGGATCGGGATCATCGGAAAGATGCAAGGCGTGAGCGAGAGTAGCAGCCCGTAGCCAAAAAACGTGGCGAGCGAGAGGAGGAAATTTGCGCTGCTAAGGCTTGCGGCGATGGAGTCTTGCTCGGATAGCGGCGCCTGCGAGCCGGCAAATTCAGGCTCGGCAGCCTCTATGATCTGCACGACGGAGTAGCCGCCAAGGCTCTTTTTGACGCCAAATTTGAGTACTTGCGGTTGGTAGCAGATGCCGTCTTTGGCGCAGCCTTGGTATTCGAGCTTTAGAGTGAAATTTTCGCCGCCGCTAAGCCCTTTTAGCAAATTTATCGGCACAAAAAGGCTAAATTTGCCCGTATAAACCTCGCGTTCGTCGTAAATTTCGGCCTTTGGAAAGTTTAGATGCGAGTTTAGATTTTTGTCGCCTAGGCTTGCCGCGAGACTGTCTTTATAGACGTGGATATTTGGCGCGGGGGCGAATCTAAACTCTACGTTTTGCTCGTCGGCGTGTGCGGTGAGACCGAAGGCTTCTTTGACCGAAAGCGGTTCGGCAAACATAGCGCAGCAGGTCAAAACCGCCGCAAAAATCATCCTAAAAATCATAATATTCCTTGAAATTTTTGTCGTATTTTACACAAGCTCCCATAAAGTCAGCGTTAAATGTTAAATTAAGAGGCGTATTTTAGCTAAATTTTAATTATTTGATAGTAACATTTTAAAAATACCCAAAGGAGGTTTAGAGTGAGTAAAAACGGCACGGATAGCGTAAAATTCGACTACGAGCACGAGCTAAGAAAACTACAAATCGAGCTTTTAAAATTTCAAAATCACGTAAAAGAGCAGGGTCTGCGCGTACTCATCATCATCGAGGGGCGCGACGCGGCGGGTAAGGGCGGCTCGATAAAGCGCCTAACCGAGCATCTAAATCCGCGCGGTTGCCGCATCGTGGCGCTTGAAAAGCCGAGCGACGTCGAGCGCTCGCAGTGGTATTTTCAGCGTTACGTCGCGCATTTACCAAGTGCTGGCGAGATCGTGATCTTTGACCGCTCGTGGTACAACCGCGCTGGCGTGGAGCCGGTGATGGGTTTTTGCACGCAGGAGGAGCACAAGGAGTTTTTGCGCGAAGTGCCTAAATTTGAGGAGATGATCAAAAACTCGGGTATTATTTTCTTTAAATTTTATCTCTCGGTTTCAAAAGAGGAGCAAAAAAAGCGTTTCAAAGAACGCCTCACCGACCCGCTCAAGCAGTTTAAAATTTCGCCCGTGGATGAAAAAAGCCAGGAGCTCTGGGATCAGTACACTATCGCCAAATACTCCATGCTGCTAGCCTCAAATACGCCGTTTTGCCCATGGACGATCATCGTCTCAGACAGTAAAAAGCAGGCTCGCATAAATCTTTTTAGATACATCCTAGCAAACGTCGAATACCCGAAAAAAATAGACGCCAAAAACTTTGAGTGCGACGAAGGTATCGTAAGGAGCGGCGAGGAGGAGATACGCCAGATGGAGGCAAACCTCAAAAACGAGAAGCTATCTAAGATGAACGGATAGAGCGGTCGCGAGTTAAATTTGACGTGCGGCACGGCAAACGGCCTCGCGAGAATTTGCCTAATGTGTCAAATTTGACTCGGCCGTTAAATTTATACTCGGGCGGCTAAACCCGCGCCTTTTTGACGCGAACGGCGGCAAAATCAGCGCTTGCTTGTTTTACGGAAACAAATTTGTGAGCGGCTACTATAAATTTAATAAAGCCGGTCAGGGCTAAATTTAACTCAAATTTGCCAAATTTTAGGCGCTGGGCAGGTCAAATTTAAACCGCACAGAGCCGTTACTCGCGCATTTTATAGCCAAATTTAAACATCATCCACGTCATCCACGCCGTACCATGCGCCAACTAGCAAAGCCTGAGCTGTCGCCGTTATAGCCGCATCCGCGTAGTAAAGCACGGAGCCCGGGTTTGCTTTTAGGAAAAGTACCGTGAGACTAGATATGACAGAGACTATAAGTATGATGGAGTGAAATTTAAACAGTGGATTTTGCGTGATACGCGCTAGTCTAAAGTTTAAAATCGTCCAAAAAATCAGCGTAGCTACAAGCAAAACGAGGAATAAAAGCGTAAAAATAGGATCATAAAACATCCCTGCCAGTAGAGCTGCAGCCGCCGCAATACCTAGCGCCCAATACGCGTGAAACGGCCGCATAAGATTAGTTTTGCACATAGGCTGAAGCTTTTTAAGCGCCTTATAAAGATAGATTAGCGCGAGTATACTTAGCGCCGTCCAGCTATGCTTTTCTTGAAGTTTCGGGAAAAAATCCGCAACGTAAAGCACCAAAACCGTAAAAGACATAAAATAAGCCGAAGTTATCCCCTCCTGCTTTGCTTTTTCGATGATTTGGGTTTTGTTTTCGGTCAAATTTTGTTCGTTTTCGCTCATCTTACTCCTCCTTTATCATAGTCCAAGCGTATAGGTAAAACGCAGTCGGCAGCACGTAGAGTGCCGCGATGGCTAGCGCTGCAAGCAGTATGGAAAAGACCGCCGTAAAATAGCCTATAGATAGCATTATCTGTAGTGCAAAGGCGATAATAAAACTAGCGATAGCGAAAAATACGTAGGTCTTAAAAAGATTGTTTTCCGTAATCTTTGCAAGGCTGAAATTTAACTTAGCCCAAAGGACGGCAAGATAGACGGTGATGGCCAGTATAAAAAGTCCCGCCAGCCCAGTGCCAGCCGTTGCAGGTCGGTCCTCTATGCCGCGTATAAAGCCAAACGCTATACCAACTACCGCAAATACGATAGATACAAAAATCATCTGTTTATAGATGCTAAGCACGTCGGCGCCGTAGATCTCCTCTAGCTTTTTAAGCGCGTACCACAAATAAACGGCTGCGGCGAGAAAAAGCACGAAATTTACCGAGCCTTCAAGCAGTTTTATCAGCTGCTCTTGCGACTCGCCGTGCGGCTGCGTAAATATCAGATAAAGCTTGGCAAAAAAAGATACGGCAACGGTCGCTAGCATAAGCCGGCACGAGATGATACCCTGCCTTTTGGCTGCTTTTAGCGTTTCTCGTTCGTTAGAATTTTCATGCGCGTTTTCTTTTTGGGGCGGAATTTTACTTGCGCGGCTTTGGTCGGCGTCAAATTTGAGCTCCGTTGCTCGTTCGTGTTGAGCGCTAAAATTTGGTTCGTTTGTGCTTTGGGCGTTTAAATTTGACCTATCGCCGCGACGATTTGTCAAATTTACTTCGATTTCGTCTTGTTCGTTTGAGAAATTTTCCACGCTGATCCACGCCGCGAGCAATACGCCAGAAGTCGCTAGATCAAAGAGCGCGTTTGCGAGGGGTTCAAATTTGACGGCGGGAGCGATGAGGGCGGGCGAGAGTACCTCTAGCATGCCATAAATAAAGTTTGTGCCCATACTAGCGGCAAGCATCCACGCATAAACGCTAAAAAGCGCGCAGCCAGAGGCTTTTGCGAGCTTGAGATTTATGACGACCCACGCGATAGAGACAGCAAATACTGCAAGCGGGATGATGACGCGGGAGATGAGGCTGAGATAGTT
>CAURWB010000056.1:0-13459 GCA_963528245.1 uncultured Campylobacter sp.
CTCGCTCTAAAATAATACGAGCAGCGCACCTGCCGATACGTCCAAAACCGTTGATCGCGATTTTTACCATGTTTAGCTCCTTGTGCTAGATTTTCCGGTCGCTTTAGGGTGCCCAGAAAGGTTATTTTCATGCTTTTAGCTTTTTGAGCGCTAAATTTACCCGCCTTTGCTCGTCGCTAAGCGCGTAAATTTAAGCCGTCATAAAGCCCACCTTTTGCAAATTTAGCCCTGCACGGACGCCAAAAGCAAGCCCGTCAAAGCCCAAAAATCCCCAAATTTTACAAAATCTCCATTTAATTTGCGCTTTATCGGCGAATTTTTTGATTTTCAACCAATTTTCACTTCAAATTCGCTAAACTGCACCGAAATTTTAAAGGCAAATTTATGAAAATCGCGCTTTTCGGCGGTAGTTTCGACCCGCCTCATCTCGGGCACGACGCCGTCGTTAAAGCCGCGCTAGAGCGGCTAGATGCTGATAAGCTCATCATCATGCCGACCTTTATCAGCCCGTTTAAGAGCGAGTTTTCCGCTCCGCCGCTGCTTCGGCTAAAGTGGGCGAACGAGGCTTGGGGCGCGCTAGTTAAAGTCTGCGTGAGCGACTACGAGATCGCGCAAAATCGCCCCGTACCGACGATAGAAAGCGTGCGGCATATACGACAAATTTACGCTGTGAGCGAGCTTTACCTCATCATCGGCGCCGATCATCTGGCAAGCCTGGATAAATGGCACGAGATAGACGAGCTCTTTAAACTCGCGACCTTCGTCGTAGCTAGCCGCGGCGACGTAGCCGTGCCTGAAAATTTTAAAATTTTAAACATAAATGCGCCCGTTTCGTCCTCGCAAATCAGGCAAAATTTGGACAAAAGCCTGATGATACCGTGCATAGCGGACGAAGCGGCGAAATTTTATCAAGGAAAAACATGCAAGAAAGAATCGAACGAATCATCAAAATCCTAGACGCCAAAAAGGCCGAAGCCATCGAAGCTATCGACATGAGCGGGCGCGAATACATCGCAAAATGCGTCATCATCGCCACCACGATGGGCGAGCGCCACGCCTACTCGCTAACGGACGACCTAAAAGAGGGACTAAAGGACGAAGGCGAGCAGTTTTTAGGCATCGAAAGCTCCGGCGACTGGGTCGTGATCGATCTGGGCGACATCCTCATACACCTCATGAGCGCGCAGTACCGCGCCAAATACAACATCGAAGAGTTTTTAAGCAAGCTAAAAGAGGCGAGAGTCTAAGTCAAATTTAGCCCGCCGCGCCGGTAGCGTCAAATTTGCCTAAAGCATGCAGCGGACGGCTAAATTTAGCTAAAGCCGCTGCTGCTATAAACAGTAAAATTTGCTTGATCTCGCAAGGCTGCGCGCTTGAATATTTGAGGCAAAAGCCGACATATAGACTTCTACTCTTATTTAAATTTGACCGATTTTAGAAAGCTATTTTTGGACGCAACAAATTGAGCTAAATTTGACCCTGATAGCTGACAGTACAAAGTCTGCAAATTTAACCGACAAAGCAAAAATGGAACTAAAAACTTACGCTAAATTTTTCCCGTGCTAAAAAATCAAAAATTATCTTGCAAAATTTGACTTTGAGACAGGTGATCAAGAAGGAGAGTTTGCGGTCAAATTTGGCTCCCCAAGCCGGTAAAAAGGTGAGAGGAGCGACCTTAAATTTCGCCCAAGAACTTGGCAGAAAGCGTGTGGTAAGCTGGGACGTAAAGCACGAATTAGACGCGTTTAGTAGCGAGGCGGCTCGTCTCGCGATCGTCTTTACGGAGCTAGTAAAAATTTAGCCTTATAGGCTACATACCTTATCTTTGCTAATTTTTTACGTCGCTTCCGCTTGCAGTTGCGACCGCAAGGGAAGTACCTTCCCTTCCCTTCCCTTCCCCTCCCCCAAAAATCCATCTCGCAATACTTCGCACTATCCACGTAAAATTTAAACCCCAAAATCGAGTCTAAATTCCGAAAACATTTTTAAGCCGTAGCCGTCAAATTTGGCGCGTTTTACGGCGCTTTGGTTTTACAAAAACAGGCAAAAAGGAGTCAAATTTGAACTTTTTAATACGCAAAAGCAACCGATTTTTGCGCGCTACGGTCAAGGCAGTTTTAGCACCGAAATTTAAAAGCCGACTACCGCAAGTTTTTCCTACTTTTTTAGCGATTATTTTATAAATCAAAAGGCCACCTTAAATCTATTTTTTATATAATCAACCAAAGTCAAGATAAAGGATGCTTATGTTTAGAAAAACTTTTGTTTTATTGGTTGCGCTCTTTACGGCGCATTTGTTTGCGGGAGACGCATACCTGCACACGAGCGAGTCAGCCCAAAAAGGCGTAGCGCAGGCTCAAATCGCGCTTCCAAAAAACGTCACGGGCGGCGATATTTACGTCGGACTTTTTAAAGATGCCCCAAAGACGCAAGCCAAAGCGCCGGTCGTAGTTTTGCTGCACGGCTCGTCCGGTATCAACAATAAAATAGGCCTTGACAAATGGCAAGAGTGGCTAGCAAAAGAGGGCATAGCAAGCTTTATGTTTGATAGTATGGCCCTAGAAAACAGGATAACCTACAAATCTCCGGCAGATAAGGAAATTTATGAAAAGGTCCATTCGCTACGCTCTAGCGAAATCAAAATCGCCCTGGATGCGCTAAAAAACACGGAGTGGGCGGATACGAGCAAGCTGTTTTTAGCCGGCACCAGCGAAGGCGCAGTGGCTGTAGCCAGATACGAGGGCAAGGACTTTTTGGGCAAGATTATAAACTCTTGGTCGTGCGAGGAGAACTACTTCGTAAAAGAGCACAAAACAGCGCTTAACGATACGCCAGTTTTAAATTTAATAAGCGATCAGGATAAATATTTCTCTCAAAAAAATAGCTATCTAGGCAACGAAAACGCCACCGGAAACTGCGCCGCAACCTACGGCGACAAGAAAAACGCGATAGTTTTACTCCTGCCTAATGCTCCGCACACGCTCATAAATTTGCCGGCCGCGCGCTTTGCGACCGTTTCTTTTATCAAAAGCATACTTGGAGGCACGCTTGACGCCGATACGATCGGCGACTAACGACTGATAAATTTGCGGCGACGAGGTCTATTAATTTTGTCGCCGCGCTTTTTGCAGATGCGTAAAATTTGAGCCAAATTTGAGCGGCCTAGCGGCAAAATACTTCGCTTTAGATTTTTGTATTCAAATTTGGTTAATTCGTTTTAAATTTTAGCATTTAAAATTTGGGTCAAATTTGACAAATCTTAGCTCCGCATTTTACTTGCCAAGACCGGCATTTTAAAAACGATAAAATTTAAGCTGCTATGCCGCGCGCCTCTTACCACCGATAAATTTTATCTTCGAATGCGATCAGCCTAAACTCCTCTTTGTGATTGCCGTTGCCGATCGTGTGGCTGTCTTGGCCCGCGCCGAGGCGTAGCTTATGCAGTCTGCCGCCGTATGTACCGACGAATAGCACGCTGCCGTCCTCGCTTATCGCCATAGACTTTATCGTGCCGCCCAGGTAGTGGTGCCAAATTTTACGCCCGTCCTTGCCGACTGCTTTGATGTAGCCGTATGCGTCGCCGAGGATGTAAAAGTCTCTCGTCGCTACGCCGGCGTAAACCCTCATCGCATCGTCGATCAGCGTGAAATTTTGCTCGTCGTCGCCGTCCGGATCGTAAAAGCCGACCTCTAGCCCGCGCTTTAGCAAAGCCCTATCCACGCCGATCGTAACGCCGTTGTAGAAGTGGCAGGAGTTTGTGATGAGCTGCGTATCGTCCGCGCTAAAGAGGCAAAAGTGCGGATACGAGCTCTGCGCGCCGATGCAGCCCAGCCGCTCGCCCTCGCTATCCATCAGGACGTGATCGCTATCTTGCTCACCCGCGACGATTAGCTCGTTGTCATTTGAGAGCGTCGCGTTTGCCATATCTATCTCGAGTTCGTCCTCATCCTCGCCCTCATCCTCGTAGATCGGATGGATAAGCTTCGCACCGCTTTGCGAGATCAAAAAAATTCCGTCATGGGCGGTCAAAAGCACCTTGCCGCCATCGTTAAAGGGTAAAATTTCAGCCTCGTCGTAGATGATCTCCAGCTCGTGGCTAAATCTCGCCACCAGCTCGCCGCCGCTCTTACCGTCGTAGCCCCTGATCAGCCATACCTCGTCTTGATTTAGCAGAGCGTAAATTTCGTTTCGCTTGGACTTGCCCACGGCGATGATGTCGTCCGCCACCTCGCTCACGCACTCGCCCTCCAGCAGATACAGCGTCTTGCCGTCGTCGTTTGAGGCGATAAAAAGGACGTTCTCGCCGCCAAGAGGGCAAATTTGATCGATATCTCTTAGCTTTTTTCTCAACTTTTTATCGAAAATGACGTTTGATGGCGGAAAATCGGCTCTAAATTTCGCCGTTTCGCCGCGCTCGTTGGCTTCTTTTAATAGCTCAAAAACCGCCTCGCCCAGATGCGCACGCTCATCTACGGGCTCCTCGCCTTTATACGCGTCCCAGCCGTGCGCCTCGGCAAAGGCCACCATATCGTTTACGGCCTTGGCGTATTTCTCGCCTTTTTCGTTCCACTCTTTTTTGAGGGCTTCGCGTTCTTGATTTTGCATTGATCTCCTTTGGATTCTGTTTGCCGCGGCTACCCGCGCGCTGCTTACGGATTTTACCTAGTCGTTTTAAATTTAAGACTAAATTTGCTACCTTAAAACGCTTTTTTTTTTGGGGGGGGGGGGGTAAATTTTACCCAAAAGCGCTCTTTTTGACAAAGCCGATTTAAAAGCGGAAAATTTAAAAAAGTTCGGTAAAAAGGCCTTGTGAATTTACCTAACGAAGCAGCAAGGCTCTAAAATCAGCGGCAAATCAAGACGGTAAAATTTAGCGAGTTTAAAAGCTTAAATTTATACCGCTAAAACGCGCGCTCCCGACCAAAGCTCATCCACAAAGACTTAAAACTCGCTAAATTTAGAGCACAAATCAGGATTTAGCCTAGTTTTTGCTAAAGCCTCGGCTGCCCGCTTCTGGGCCGCTAGCCGCAAATGCAGTAGCCGCGCCCTCCTCGCGCCCGTCCGTATCGATCAGGCGGTAACCTAGCCCAAGAGCCGTCTCAAGCGCGTTTTTTGTCTTTCAAATCATCAAATTTACCCGCGCCAAGTCCGACGATCGGCATCAAAATTCTGTTATTTAGCGTGAGATATGGGGTCATGGCGGCAAGTTTTTCGCCGAGATTTTTCGCGCCGCTTAGACCTACGCCGTCCGTCAAATTTGCCGCACTAGTCTTGCAAGTCTGCTGGGCAAATAAATTTAGCCCCGCAGCAAGCCCCGCAGCGCAGGTCGCCGCGCCCTTTATGAAGTCTCTTCTTTTCATTTTTGCTCCACTTTTTGATCTTATCGCTTGTTACGCTTAAATTTGCAAACCAAACGGCGCCGTCGCGCCCAAATTTGCTTAAAATCACAAAAATTTAAATTTGATTCCGACAAATGAGGTCCGAAAAACCGCATTTAAATTTATCCAAATGCGGCCGAGTAGAAATTTACGCTCGTCAAACGGGGTACAGCGCTAAGAAGTCAAATTTAGATCTCAAACGCGCACGAGCTTGGCTGTCCGCCCTCAAATCCCTTTTTAAACCACGTCATGCGCTGCTTTGACGAGCCGTGCGTGAACGAGTCCGGCGTCACGCGGCCTTGGTATTTTTTCTGTAGCGCGTCGTCGCCTATCGCGCTCGCGGCGTTTAGCGCCTCTTCGATGTCACCGTCTTCTAGCACCTTGTAGCGCCCCATGTAGTGCGCCCAGACGCCCGCATAGCAGTCAGCTTGCAGCTCGACCTTGACTTGCAGCGCGTTTTGCTCTACTGGGCTTTTCGTGCGCGATTTTAGCTCGTTTATTTTACCGAGCGTGCCTAGTAAATTTTGCACGTGGTGTCCGACCTCGTGGGCGATCACGTAGGCCTGCGCGAAGTCGCCGGCGGCCTTGTATTTGGCCTCTAGCTCGTCAAAAAAGCTAAGGTCGAGATAGACTTTTTTGTCTGCGGGGCAGTAAAAAGGCCCCGTCTGCGAGCTCGCCATGCCGCACGCGCTAGAGACCGCGTCTCTAAAAAGCACCAAACTAGGCTCCTTGTACTGCGCGCCGCCCGCCTTAAACACCTTGCTCCACACGTCCTCGGTCTGCGCCAGAACAGCTGAAACGAAGGCAACTTTTTCTTTCTCCTGCGGGCTATCTAGTGCCGCTCTTTGACCGCCGGTACCGCCGCCCTCAAGTAGCGCAAGGGGGTTAAAGCCCATAAAATACGCCACTGCGCCGATAACCAAAACCACGCGGCCGATGTTTGAGCCCAGTAAAAATCTGATAATCGGTATGAGCGCGCCCAGCGACCCCATGCTGTTTACGCTGTTTTGCCGTCTATCCTCGACGTTGTCGCTTCGTCTGCTGTCTTGCCATTTCATTTTTACTCTTTCATTTTGGATTTTGCGTTTAAATTTAGCCGCAGGTTTGCGCTATTTTTGCCGCTTGCTGCTAAATTTAGGGCATATTTTAGCGACTATTTATAAATTTATCGCTTTAGCTTGCTAGCTCAAATTTGATATCCGTAAATTTGAGTGCGTGAAATGTGGTAAATTTGATGGTAAATTTATACTTAAGGCAGGTAATGTAGTGAGGCGCAAAAAGCTCAAGTCAGTCAAATTTGGCTTAAAATCTACTCCCAAATGGATCCAAAATTCTCGCCGCTAAGATACCAAAAACTATACCGATGCCGTCTGCGACGACGTCGAGCAAGCTAAAATAGCGGCCCGGCACAAACGACTGCGCTACTTCTATCTGGATGCCGTAAGCTAGCAAAATAGCAACCTTGGCGCCCAAATTTAACCTAGAAAAGCCAAAATGCAAAGTAACGTAAAGCGCGGCGAAAGCGATAAAATGATTTGCCTTGTCCCAGCTGTTTTCGATGAGTTTTATCTGCGCGGGCGTGAGGGCAAGATACTCTATGGCTATCAAAAATATAAAGAAAAATGCGGCGGAAATTTTGGGAAGATTCATGGATTTTAAGGGTTTATTTTAAACGAGAAGCGCCGCTTGGCGCTTCTAAATTTACTAAATTTGACTCTTACATCTTGTCTTTTGCGGCGATACCCATTAGCCCTAGAGCCGTTTTTATCGAGAGCGCGACGACGGCGAAAAGCTTTAAAAGCTCGTCTTCGTTCTCGCTGCCTACGACGCGATTTTCGTTGTAAAATTTATGAAAATTCGCAGCCAGGCTCTTTAGATAGTCGCAAATTTTATTTACCGCGCGCGTATTAAAGCTATCGACTAAAACATCGTTTAGCGTAAGCGCTTCAAATAGCAAATTTTTGCCGTCCTCGTTCAAATTTGCAAATTTCACGCCCGCAATATCGGCGACGTTTTTGCCCGCTTTTACGAAAATTTGATTGATCCTTGCATATGCGTAGTTGATGTAAAATATCGGATTTGAGCTGTCCTCGCGCTTTAGCTCGTCCACGTCAAACTCCAGGTGCGTGTCGCAGCGCTTGCTAAGAAACATAAATCTAAGCGCCTCATAGCCGATCTCCTCGACCACGTCGCTCATCAGCACGACGTTGCCCGCGCGCTTGCTCATCTTGTAGGCTTCGCCGTCTTTTAGCAGGCTCACCATCTGCGAAAGTATGATCTCGAGGCGATTTTCGTCGTATCCAAGCAGATGCAGCGCGGCCTTCATGCGCGCGATATAGCCGTGATGATCAGCGCCCCAGATGTTGATGCAGCGATCAAATCCGCGCCTAAATTTATCGTCGTGATAAACCACGTCGCCGGCTAGATACGTGCCGCGACCGTCTTCGCGCACGATGACGCGGTCTTTTTCGTCGCCGACTTCGCTTGATTTTAGCCAGATTTTACCCTCGCTCTCGTAGATGCCGCCCTCGTTTTTTAGGCGTTCTAGCGTGAGGGGGAGCTTGTCATAGTAGCTCTTTTCGCTAGCCCAATTTTCGATGAAAATTTGCGCATCGGCTAAATTTTGCTTGATCAAAACGAGCACTCTATCCTTGCCAAACTCGGCGAGTTCGAGATTTCGGCTCTCGTCGTAAAATATCTTTTTGCCAAATTTCTCTAACGCTTCTTTTGCGATAGGCCCAATGTAGTCGCCGCGGTAAAATTTCTCCGGATACGCCACGTTTTCACCGAATAAATTTTCGCGCGTCCAAAGCGATATGGACGTGCCTAGAAGTTCGATTTGATTGCCTGCGTCGTTGATGTAGTATTCAGTCGAGATATTTTCGCCGATATGAAGCCCGACGCGAGCTAGCGTATCGCCAAAAACCGCGCCCCTAACGTGCCCGATATGAAGCGGACCGGTCGGGTTTGCGCTGACGTACTCAAGTAAAATTTTCTCGCCGCTAGTTCCGCCGCCTTTTGCGAACTCGTTCGGATTTGCAAGGCTAGCCGAGGCGAATTTATCCAAAAATGCGGGTTTTAGTTTAAAATTTATATAGCCGTTTAGCGCCGTTGCCTCGAAAACCTCGCTATTTTCAAATTTAGACGCTAGCTCGGCGGCTATGGCTACGGGGGATTTTTTGAGCTGTTTTGCCAGACTAAAAGTAGGCATCGCGTAGTGCGCCAAGCCCTTATCTTTTGGCTTTTCCAGCGCAAAGTCAAAGTCTACGGCGCCTTTTATCTCGTTTATTACGCTTTTTTTCAACGCCTTTCCTTACGCGTTTTTAGCCGTATCTTCAGTCTTTGCGGCAGTTGCGGTTTCTTCTTTTTTCTCTTCTACTTTTTCTACGTTCTCGGCTTTTTTATCATCTTCCATTTCTGATTTAAAGCTTTTTATGCCCTTACCTAGGCCTTTTGCGAGCTCGGGGATCTTTTTCGCTCCAAAAAGCAAGACCACGATAAGTAAAATAATAAGCAATTGTTGGACGCTTGGACCCATTTTTTCTCCTTTTGATTTTCGTTATATTAGCATAATTTTATCAATTATTCCATTTGTTAATAATCTCTTTTGCGTCTAAATTTGACGTTTTTAGGCGCATCGAGCGCAAAATCCCACGCAAATTTTCATAGCAGTTTTGCAAGTCGTCGTTTATCAAAAAATAATCGTACTCTAAGATATGCTCCATCTCGCCAACCGCATTTATCAGCCGCTTTTCGATAGTTTCTGCACTATCGGTGCCGCGATTTTGCAGCCTTGATTTTAGTTCGTTTTTGCTAGCAGTCGTGATAAAAACGGAGGTAATATTTTGGGCAAATTTTGATTTTGCGATATTAAAACCCTGCACGTCGATGTCAAAAATCGCTATTTTGCCATCTTTAAGCGCATTCAAAACGGGCTTTAGCGAGGTGCCGTAGTAGTTGCCGTGCACGCACGCCCACTCCAAAAACTCATCCGCATCTATGCCTTTTTTAAACTCGTCTTCGCTTGTAAAATAATAATTCACGCCGTCAGTCTCACCCTGTCTCGGCGCTCTCGTTGTGCTTGATATCGAAAAATAAAGATCGTTTTCCTCTTTTAAAAGACGGTTTAAAAGCGTACTTTTGCCGCTACCGCTGGGGCCGGAGATAATTAAAATTTGCCCCTTCAACTACTTTTCCTCAAAGCTAATGCTGATTTTAATATTGAGGTTTTTTAGGGCTTCTCGTAGCTCGCCGTTTTGTAAGGAAGCTTCCAAATTTTTAGTCACCGCATCTGAAATTTGAGCCTTTATTTCGTCTATTTTTAAGCTTTTATCTTGCGGCTCCGCTACTTCGCTTACGTCAAATCCGCTCTCATTTAACGCTAAAGCCATATCTTTTTCGCTAATCTGTTCGATTTGGCTGTATTTCTCTAAATCAAATTCAACGGCACCGGCAGGCTCGTTTTGAACCTCTTTGTCTTCATTTGGTCCGGCTTGATCGCCAGACGTTAGCGCTTGCGCTTGTTCGTCCGCCGCAAAATCCTCGCCCGTAACCTCGCCATCTAGAATTTCTTGGGTTAAATTTTCATCATTTTTAGGCTCTTCGTTTTTTACGTCAAGCGCTTCGCCGTCCGTATCATCGACCAAAAAGTCCGCATCGTCTAAAATATCGTCTTTTATCTCTTGCTCTTTGTTTTCTTCAAATTTTATCTCATCGTCCGTAGCGGTGTCTTTTGGATACTCTTGCGCCGCTTCGTCGCTTATGGACATTTGCGACTCTTTATCGTCCTCTGACGCAAGCTCTACGCTTGGTTCCTGAGAGTTTTTAAAACCGGTATCGTTAGGCTTGGCGTCTAGTTCTACAAATCTCTCATCCGCATCCTCGGCGTCTTTAGCCTCCGGCTCGCCGCTAGTAGCCTCAAATGCCTCTTCGTCCATGGCGTCTATCTCGTCGATTTGGTTCTTTATATCTTCTATACTGTCGCCAAATGCCTCAAATTTAGCCTCTTGAGACTCGTTTTGCTCGGCTATCTCTTCTCCAGACTCGTCATCCAAATCAAGCCCGCTAAAATCCTCTTCTTTTACGGCTATTTCAAAATCATCAAGTTCACCTAGCGCTTCTTGCTCGTTTATATCTTCAAATTTATCGTTATCCGCCTCCGATTCGTAGAAATTTGGCTCATCCGCCTTGCTCTCAGGCTCTTGGCTCGCATCGTCCGTAGATTTAACCGTATCGACGGGCTCCTCAAAACCGGCTGCTTCGTCACCGGATAAAACCGGATCGTCATCCAAAATACCCTCTAAATCAAACTCGTCGGCATCGATAGAAGCTGGCTCTTCTTTAAATATTTCATCGCCCAAATCATCCATAAACTCAAATCCCTTTACCGACACTTTATCGTCTTGAGCCTCGGCCTTAGCCTCGCTAGCGGCCTCTTTGCTCTTGTTGGCCAGATCTTCGACGATAGCGATAAATTCGGTAGGCAAAAACGGCTTTGGCAGTATCCTATCGGCACCTTCGAAAGTCGGGGCGTTTTTAGAAGAAAGATATAAAATTTTGTTTGCAAATTGTTTTAGGTTCGTATCCTTAGCGTCCGAGTCGCTATCTACGATAAGCACGTCGCAAGGACCGTCAAGCTCGCCAGCGTTGCCGATCTGAGCGTATTCAAGACCGATTTTATCAAGCGCTAAGGTAGCAAGGCGCGATACGGCCGGATTTTCGTTTATGATGACGATTTTCACGAAGTCTCCTTTTATAAACCTAAAAAGCATATTTTAAGATATTTTCCATTACTTCAAGCTTAGTTTTAGAAAAATAGCGACGGAAGGTCGTTGATAACGCGAAGCACCAGCTGTCTAAAAAGCTCCATCATACCAGCTAGTATCGCGATCAGCACGGCAAAGCCGATCGTGATCTTGATCGGGTAGCCGACTACCAGCAGGTTAAACTGCGGCATCGTCTTCATCAGCATACCAAAAATCAGATCAGAAAGCAGCGAAAGCGCCAAAATCGGAAAGGAAATAATAAAGCCAAAAGTGAACAAATTTATCATGGATTTTGAGGCGTACTGTACGATATCGGGGCTCGGGTAAAAGCCGCCTAGTGGAACGTGCGTGAGGGAATTTGAGATAAAAAGCAGGATCAAATGATGCCCGTCAAAGGCCAAAAATGTCATGAGTGCGAGGAAATTTATGATATTTGAGATCACTGGCGAACTAAGGCCGGTCTGTGGGTCCAGCACCGAAGCCATCGAAAAGCCCATTATCATCGATATCTGCTCGCCTGCTAGCTGCAAACTGGCAAAAACGATGTGAAGCAGCAGTCCTGCGCAAACCCCCAGCGCCGCCTCGCTCACGATCTCTACGACCAGATAGTAAATCTCGCCGCTTTTGATACTAGCAAGCGGAAATAAAAATAGCGTTAACAGAAACGAAAATGCAGTCTTGACGCTCATGGGGATTTGCTCATGCCCGTAAAATGGGAAAAATAGCATCAGCCCGCCGATACGCGCAAACAGCAGCATAAAGGTAATGACGCGCTCGGGCGCGAAAAACTCGACTAGCTCCACCTGACTCTTTCGTTTTAAATTTAAATGCCGTTATTTTAGGGTTAAATCCTTGAAAATTCGGTAAATTTGAAAGCCAGATGAAAATGTGCGGAAATTTAGGCGTGATCAAGGGCTACAAAATACCGTTTTGCCTGCCAAATTTTATGCGCGCTATTGTTGCTTTTAAATTTAAGAGGTTTAAATTTGGCGGTAGCTTTTAGCTCTTGTTTTGGGTTAAATTTTAGCTTGCCGAGCGGTAAATTTAAAAAATCGCTACGCTTTATAAAATACGGCTACCAGGCTAAATTTGATCATAAATTTTGTTCGCTCAAAAAATGGTCTTTTTAGGCGACTTACGGCAAATTTGATTCATAAATAGCTCACAAATTTGAGCTTAAATTTTAAGCCATAAATTTGGCAAATCGTTGCTGTAAAAATATTCAAATAGCTTCAGGAGAAATTAAAGAGAATTTTTTATCTTCGAGGTGATAAACCTCGTCGCATCTTTGTGCAAGCTCGTTGTCGTGAGTGACTAAAACCAGCGCCGCATCGTTTGCTTTGATATAGTTAAACAGCGTTTGCATCACTTCATTTGCGGTCTGTTTGTCCAGATTTCCCGTAGGCTCGTCGGCAAATATCACGCGCGGCTTTTTGCAAAGCACTCTAGCGATCGAGACGCGTTGCTGCTGCCCGCCGCTTAGCTCGCCTACTTTTTGATTCATTACGCCGTCTATTTTTAAATTTGCCAAAATTTCATCGTCGATCTTTTGTGCAGATAAAACGGAGGCTAGTTCGATATTTTCGTGCGCGCTAAAGCCTTTAAAAAGATAGTGCGCCTGGAAAATAATACCGAAATCAAATCTGCGAATACGCAAAAGCTCATTTGCAGGTAGATCGTAAAGTGACTTGCCGCCGTAGATAACTTCGCCGTTTTTGGGTCGCAAAAGAGTGGAAAGTATATGAAGTATAGTTGATTTGCCGCAGCCGCTGACGCCCGTTATGGCGCAGCTGCCGCCGGCATTGACGTTTAAATTTACATCCTCAAAGAGCGTATAATCATACGCAAAGCCTAGATTTACGCCCTTTAGGATTTCCATAAATTTAGCCTATTTGTGCCGCAACCTCGGCCGCAAAGTCTTCGTTTTTCTTCTCTAGACCTTCGCCAAGCTCGAAGCGAACGTATTTTACGATCTCGATCTTGCCGCCTAGCTCTTTGCCTTTTTCTTCAACGACTTGCTCGATAGTTTTTTTATCGTCCATTACGTAAAACTGTCCAAGTAGCGTAAGGCGCTGATCTAAAACGGTGTTGTCGGCGTAAAATCTATCGATCTTGCCAGGGATGATCTTATCCCAAATTTTCTCAGGTTTGCCTTCGGCTTTTAGCTCTTCTTCGATCGCTTTTGTAGCCTTAGCAAGCTCAGCATCGCCTATTTGGCAGCGACTTGCATACTCAGGGATGTGATGAAGCGGCTTGCCTAAGCGTTTTAGCTCTTCGTTATCTTTTTCAAGTTCGGCGCGAAGCGCGATAAATTCC
>CAURWB010000057.1:0-13303 GCA_963528245.1 uncultured Campylobacter sp.
CATGATGGCGCTTTGAGCTTGTAGGAGTTCGGTTATATCCTTGATGTTTTTTGCGGCGACTTGAAGTTTGTGATTTGCCGCCGTGCTTATGCCGTTTTTCTCGCTTTTTAGCGATATCTCTAGTAGGATCTGCGAGAGATAGGCGCTGACGTTAGCATAGTAATCCTCGTTGTCAAAAACAGCCGAAAAATATCCGCTAGCCTTTGTCCCTCGCTCTTTGACCGCGCTTGCTAGAGCGCTAAACTGCGCGGCGCTCATGATCGCTTCTTGTGGTTTGATGTCCATTTTTTCAAGCTCGTTAAGCTCATTTTTTAGCTTAATTATATCGCCCGAGATGGGATGCTGCCTCATATCTGTCCTCGCTGAAGTTTATGTACTAACTCGTCGTAGCTGACGCCGGTGCCAGCTAAAATTTGTCCCAGTAACTTGCTTGAGGCCTCCATGCCGCCGCTTTTTTCGGCCTCAAGTAGCTGCTTATATACGCCCTCGATAAATTTGACGCCATCTGGGTTTGGTTTACGGCGGACGGAGTAGTAGCCGATGATCTCGCCGTTAGCGTCTAACGAAGCCGTAATATTAGCAAATACCCAATAAAAGCCGCTGTCAAAGCTCTTGTTTTTAACGAATGCAAAGATCTCCTGCTTTGCCTTGACGCGTTCCCACAGTAGCTTAAACACGATGCGCGGCATATCAGGGTGCCTGATGATGTTGTGCGGTTTGTGCAAAAGCTGCCCTTGCGTCGCGCCGATGATCTTTAAAAACGGCTGATTACAGTAGGTTATCCTGCCTTTTACGTCGGTTTTTGATACGATAAAATCTTCTTCTTTTACAAAATGTTCCTTACTTTCGTTCACTTTGTACCTTAAATTTTTCAGCAATTATAACCAAATATTACGCAAATGTAGCTTACTGGCCTTTTTAAATTTAGCATTCGGCAGGCGCGGCAAGCGTCTTTTAAGTCAAATTTGACGCCGTAAATTTAAGGGTAGGGCGAGTGGATTTTGGAGCGTAAATTTGAGCTTAAATTTAAAAAACTCGGCGGCAAATTTAACTCCGTCGCCGAGCCAAAAATAAAATTTAAGCCCAAAAAAAGCTTAAATTTAGATCGCTTTTAGCAAGATTTTAGTTAGCTTTTTGCTAAACGCCGACGGATCGTCGATAGCGACGCCTTCGTTTAGCTTGGCCATATCTAAAAGCAGCTCGGCCGCGTCATAGATCATAGCTTCGTTTTGAGATAGTTTTTCAAAGAGCTCGTGCTTTGGATTTATCTCCAGTATCGGCAAGATTTTGCCGGCACTATGCCCCATCTGCTTTAGCATCATCTGCGTAGCGTAGTCGGGATCGTTTTTGTCATAGACGATGACGGCGGCGCTTTCGCTTAGGCGCGAGCTTAGCTTCACGTCCTTGACCTCGTCTTTTAGTATCTCTTTCATCTTAGCTAGCAGCGCGGCAAATTTGCCCTCATCGGCTTGGCATTTTTCAGGCTTGATCTCGGCGTCGATATCGGTGTGGTTTACCGCTTTTATCGGTGTTTTGTCGTAGTCTTGCACCATCGGCATGACGATAGAGTCTATCTCCTCGTCCATGATGAGTACTTCGATTCCTTCAGCCTTAAAGCTCTCTAAAAGCGGCGAATTTCTTAGCATCGTTTCGTTGTTACCGCTGATGTAGTAGATCGATTTTTGTCCGTCTTTCATCGCCTCTTTGTACTCTTTTAGGCTCACTAGTCCGTCGCGCTTGCTTGATTTAAAGAGGCAAAGGTCTAAAATTTGCTCCTTTTCGCTGCTAAATCCGTAAAGCCCCTCTTTGATAACCTTGCCGAATATTTTATAAAATTTGATGTATTTTTCTCTATCTTTTTCTTTTAGCTTGGCTAGCTCGCCTAGGATTTTCTTGATGCTTTGCTCCTTTACGCTGCGCATTATGCTGTTTTCTTGCAAAATTTCGCGGCTGACGTTTAGCGGTAGGTCCTCAACGTCGATGATACCGCGGACAAATCTAAGATAAGGCGGCAGCATCTCTTTGGCGTCGTCGCTGATAAACACGCTTTTGACGTAGAGTTTTACGCCGCTTTGATAATCCACGCGAAATAGATCAAACGGCTCGCTAGCCGGCACGAAAAATAGGGTAGTGTACTCGATCTTGCCCTCGGCTTTTGTATGTACGCATAGCAGCGGATCCTCGCTATCGTGTGAAATTTGCTTATAAAAGTCGTTGTAGTCGGCCTCTTTTAGCGCGCTTTTGCTCATTTTCCAAAGTGCGGAAGCCTTATTTATCTGCACGTTTTTGGTCTCGTACGAGCCCTCTTTTTCGCCCTCTTTAGGTGCCACGTACTCTTCTTTATCCGCAAATATCGGATACGGGATGTGGTTGGAGTATTTTTTGACGATATTTTCTATGCGGTAAGACTCGGCAAACTCGTCATCTTTTAGATAAAGCGTGATCGAGGTGCCGTGGCTATCTTTTTGCGCAGGCGAGATCTCGTATGTTTTGGCATCCGAGCTCCACATAAAGGCCTCTTCGCCAAGCGCCTTTTTGCTCACGACTTCGATCTTGTCCGCAACCATAAATGCCGAATAAAACCCGACGCCAAACTGTCCTATGAGTGCGCTATCTTTTTTAGCTTGGCCGCTTAGCTTGTCCAAAAATCCCTTCGTACCGCTTCTGGCGATGGTGCCGAGGTTGTTTATCAGCTCATTTTTGTCCATGCCGATGCCGTTATCGCTGATAGTTAGCGTCTTTTTGTCCTTGTCTATTTTGATATCGATTCGCGGAGAGTAGCTTAGACTTTTGTACGCGTCATCCGTGAGGCATAGGTAGTTTAGCTTATCCAGCGCGTCGCTTGCGTTTGAGATGAGCTCGCGCAAAAATATCTCTTTGTTCGAGTAAAGCGAGTGTATCATCAAATTTAATAGCTCGTTTACCTCGGTCTGAAATTCAAATTTTTCGCTCATTTTTCGTCCTTTGTTTTTAAAATTTTTAGCAGATTATAGCACAAGGTGCTAAGAATATCTTTAAACTTGATACGATTACTATCAACTAATCTAAAATTTGTTTCTCAAATTTGACTCACAGTAAAAGGTTAAATTTAGGATTTGGGTTTTTGTAAATTTTGACGCTCGGTTTTTAAAAGCGACTAAAATTTAAGCTTCAAAACCTCCGTCGCTTCGTAAAATTTAGCCTTGTTTCTTAAAAACTCGCACTCGCCCGCCCGCTCGCAAAGTCCGTTTTTTAGCGAAAATTCTATCGCTTT
This sequence comes from uncultured Campylobacter sp., assembly GCA_963528245.1. Classification (GTDB taxonomy): domain Bacteria; phylum Campylobacterota; class Campylobacteria; order Campylobacterales; family Campylobacteraceae; genus Campylobacter_A. The sequence goes on from CAURWB010000057.1 coordinate 3,254, forward strand.
AGCGTTATCAAGCGTTAAATTCGTCTCTATAAAAAATCTAAGCCCGCCTTTGTTGAGCTCTTTTAAGCTTTTAAATTTTAAAAACGCCTCGAAATATCTCATTTTCTCGCGGTAAAATTCCCTAAATTTCGCGCTTTTTCCAAATCGCGCCGCCTTTAAATTTACGGCCTCGTCAAACTTTAAAATAGCGCCGTTTTCATGAGCAAAGGAGGGCATATCGACCGCGATCTGCAGCGCGATTTCGCTCATATCGGCGTTCATGCCAAGCAGCTCTTTAAAAATCCCAAAGCCGTCCGCGCCGTAAACGCAGCTTAAAATAAATTTATCGTTTGGGTCCGCTCCGTGCCTAACCAGGAGCTTTACGAGGCGGATGATGTCAGTTTTGCTAAGCTTGGACTTTTGTCCTGAGGGAAGCGGCATCAGTAGCAAAGTGCAGTTACAAATAGGGCTGGCAACGACGGTTTTATAGTTTAGATTGGGCTTAAATTTGAGCGCTTTTTCTATCCGCTCAAAGTCGATTTCGCCGGCATTGTGTATCTTGGAATTAAAGATAAAAGGCGTAAAAAGGCGGTCGCAATACTCGCCCAGCTCGTCGTTTAAGCGGTGCGGGTTTTGCCGCAAAAAATCCAAAATTTGATCAAGCCCCGCGTCTATCTGCTCGCAAACCTTGACCGCTTCGTCTTGATCTAGCGCAAAAAGCGGCACAAATAAAAAGAGTAGAGCAAGCGACAAAAATCGTAAAGAAATTTTCATCATCCATCCTTAAATTTACATGCGCTGCAGTAAAATTTGAGTCTAAATCCAACAGTCTAAATTTGAAGCGGCAAATTTAACCTAGGCCGTCTTGTTTAAATTTGCCCTTAAATTTAGCTTCATGTCGCTTGCTTACCGCGTTATACTATCTGACTTCGTTTATAAGCCTTAGGCTCTCTTTTGCGTCGTAGTGGGTCGCGTACTTTTTGAGATTTTCGCACGAGGTTTGTAAATTTTCTTGCTTGCAAATGCCGTTTTTTAGTAGAAATTTAACCATATCCTCGCTGTCTAAGATCGCGGCTAGTTTTGTAAAAATTTCCAGATCCTTGGCCTCAAATTCGTTAAGTGGTTTAAATTTTAGCAACTCCTCGAGGTAGCGCATTTTATCGCGGTAAAACTCGGCAAATTTTTCGGTTTTCGCAAACTGCCTTATTTTTGGATCAAGTGGAGCGTTAGTGATCGGCGAGGCGCCGTTTTGACCCATAAAAATAGCTATCCCGCCGGCCACGCAAAGCATCACATCTTTGTCGTCTCGCGCACCTTTGCTAAGAAGGTGGCTAAAAATCTCAAACGCTTCGGTATTGCAAGCCGTGCGCAAAAGCTCGGGCGAGCCGATATCTGCACCGTTTGCTACGAGTAGGTTGATGAGTCGTATCGCTTCTTTTTGATCAAATTTATATCCGCCGTTAGGATCTATGTCAAGCGCAATAACCGCGTCAATAGGCGTGAAAATCATAAATTTGTAGTTAAGACTCGGCTTAAATTTGAGTACTTTTTCTATGCGTTCAAAGTCAAATTTGCCCGTTTTTATAATTTTTAGGTTATAGATAAAGGGCGAAAAAAGGCGGTCGTTAAATTCGCCGTATTCGTCGTTTACGCGGTGCGGGTTTAGCGATAAAAACTCCAAAATTTGATCGAGCCCCGCGTCTATTTGTTTGTTCGTGGCGTTTTCATCAAAAAAGATATCAAGGTCTGGCTCAGGCAAATTTGAAGCGAATAAAATTTGAGTTAAAAACATTAATATAACGGCGAACTTTTTCATAAATCCTCCTAAATTTACGGCTTTTATGGGGACGATCAAATTTAGCTTGCGGGGTTTAAAGACTAAATTTGCTTGCGGTAAATTTGACTCAAATTTTAGCCAAAAAAGTTCGTCAAATTTACGCGTGCAGCAATTTTACGATAAAGCAGCGCTTTAAATCGCCGCTTTTTGCCTCTCGTTATCAAGCGTTTCTTGCATTTTCGCCCTTACGTTTTCCAGCCACTCAGGCTCGGTGGTGTCGATGAGATCTAGGCAGATGATTTTGATTTTGCCGTTTTTAAAGCTAAAGCTCTTCACGTCCATGATGTCCGAGCCCGCGATCACGACGGGCTGGATTTTTAGATTTAGCTTGTCGGCGATGATTTTCGCGCCGCCTTTAAACGGCAAAAGCTCCCTTGAGTGCGAGCGCGTTCCCTCGGGGAAAATTGCCAGCACGCGCCCCTTTTCGACGCGGTCCTGCGCGTCTTTTACAAGCTTGATGAGCGAGCGTTTATTTTCGCGCTCGACCGAGATCATCTGCGGCACGTGGATGATCTGTCCGATGACTGGTAGGTCGGCGATTTCTTTTTTAGCGATCCAGCAGAGATTTTTAGGATAGACTTCCTCTAAAACGACGATATCTAACATGCTTTGATGGTTCATGATGATCATATTTGCGCGCTCGTCGAAGTTACCGACGACTTCGAGCGAATAAAATCCGAAAAATCGCTGGCTCCTACCCCAAAATTTCCTCACGCCGTGAATATGCTTTTTTAAAAGCCACATAAAAAACACGACCAAAAGTATGCTAATGAGAAACTCGACCGCGAAATACGCGGCCTTTATCCTAGAAAATATCATCTTTTTTTACCCAGCCTATCTTGCCGTCGTCTAGTAAAATTTTGACGTAGTCCTCGCGCTCGCCGAGGATCTCAACCTTTTGCTCCGCTTTTGATGTGTAAAATACGCTCGAGTTTTGCGTAGGCAAAATTTTTACGTTTATGTTTTGTCTTAGCGTCGCGCCGCCAAACGGGTTGTAGCTATAAAGGATATAGGCTCCAAGGCCGACTACGACGACGAGGAATATCGCATCGCGCTTAAACAAAAACGTGATCAAAAATATACCGAAAAGCGCGTAAACTCCGATATTTTTGTAAATTTCAAATTTGCTTTGCTTTGGATTTAGTCCGATTTGCGTGCTGATCTCGTCATCCTCGACGACGACCGGGAGCGAAAAGCTCACGAAATCTTTTTTAGCAAGGCTAAAATAGTTAAAATCTATCGAGGTTTTTTCAGGAGAAAAGATCGCGAAATAATATCCGCTTTGCGCGTCAAATTCGCCGCTCGTGGAGTCCACGCCTTGTTTGATGATGTCCTTATCCTCGATGAAAAAGTCTGCGATGTTGCCTTTTTGCGCATTTACTTCGACGATCATGATGAGATTTTTGTCGTCGAATTTATTGGTTTTATATTTTTTTACTTCGAGATTTTGAGCGACGACGTGATTGTATTTCTCACCGCTTTTTAGCGCTACTATTTTAGGTAGCGAAAGCGTCAAATTTGCCGTCTGGAAAAACTCGCCGTTGCGCTTTAAATTTACAGTGATTTTTGGATTTTGCACGGCCTCGGCGGAGGCCTCGGCGTAAATTTGAGCCTTGTAAACGCCTTTGCCGTCGTTATCCCAGCGCAAATTTGAGCTTAGCCATTTTAGGTTTTCGGTTTCGGGCAAGATGGTTTGCAAATCAACCGCGATGTTATCCTGGATATCGACCGAGAGCGTAAAGCTAAAAATTTGCCCGACGTAGACTTGCTTCGGCGCGTTTAAAGCCTTGATGATGATGTCGTTTGGCTGCACGCGCTCGTAGAGCTGGCTGTCTTTTAAATTTAGCTCTGGTTCGTTTGTAGGAGCAATATTTTGCGGGATAGGCTGGCGCAGATGCGTGCCGCCCTGGTTGCTTGCGGTTTGGCTTTGCGCTACGGGAGTTCTATTTTGAGTAGCCGTACTTTGCGTCTGGCTCGGAGTTCTGTTTTGCGCGCTTGGCGCTTTGTTTTGCAAATTTGGCTTTTGTGTCGGCGTTTGCGGAGCAGGCTTGATTACTTTTTGACTTTGCTCGTCGCCCATCATATCAAACACGCTAGGCTCAGTGGCCCCGCAAGCTAAAACAAATATAGTAAAAAAGGCTAAAAAGGGCTTTAGCAAACTAGCCCTTTTAGCATCTTTAGTCCATCATCCGTGCCTAAAAACTTCTCGCAGGCGCGCTCTGGGTGAGGCATGAGGCCGAATATCTTTTTGTTCTTATCGCAAATTCCAGCTATCGCATCGACCGAACCGTTTGGATTTAGCTCTGCGCCGTTTGCGTCGCAGTATTTTAGCAGCACCTGATCGTTGTCGTAGAGGCCTTTTAGTGTCGCCTCATCGGCGTAAAAGTTGCCCTCGCCGTGAGCGATCGGGATGTTTATGACCTCGCCGACGCTCAAATTTGATAGAAATTTATTTGCGTTTGAGACCACTTTTAGATAGTGGTATTTTGAGATGAAGCTTAAATTTTCGTTTCGTCTCATCGCGCCTGCAAGCAGTTTTAGCTCGCACAGCATCTGAAAGCCGTTGCAAATTCCAAGCACGTATCCGCCTTTTTGGGCGTGTTTTACGACCGCACTCATCGCAGGGCTAAATTTAGCGATGGCTGCCGTGCGCAAGTAGTCGCCGTAGCTAAATCCGCCCGGAAGCACGATAAGATCGGCATTTATCTCGCTTTCTTTATGCCAGATTATCTGTGTCTGGCAACCCAAAAGCTCAAAGGCATACTTTGTATCTTGCTCGCAGTTCGTGCCTGGAAACAAAACGATGGCGACTTTCATTTTGCGCTCTCACATTTGTCGTTCAAATTTATCTCGTAGTCCTCGATGACGGTATTTGCGAGCAGTTCTTCGCACATTTTGGTGAGCTCCTTGTGCGCTTCGTCTTTGCTTGCGACGTTTATATCCAGCACGATTTGTTTGCCTATTCGCACGCCGCTTACGTTATTAAATCCAAGCGATCCGAGCGCGTGCTCGACAGCCTTTCCTTGCGGGTCTAAAACGCCGTTTTTTAGGGATACGTTGATGATAGCTTTCATTTTAAACCTTAGATAAAATTCTTTTTAAAACTTCTTCGTAGGCGACTTTTACGTTGCCAAGATCCTGACGAAATCTATCTTTATCGAGCTTTTCGTTCGTAGTCGCATCCCAAAAGCGGCAGCTATCCGGGCTGATCTCGTCTGCTAGCACGATATTTCCGTCTTTATCGACGCCGAATTCGACTTTAAAATCGACTAATTTTAAGTTTCTATCTGCGAAAAATTTAAAGAGGATAGCATTTATCTCGCGTCCCATGTGTTTTAGTCTGTCAAGGTCGTTTTCGCTCTTAACTAAGCCCATGATTAGGCAGTGTTCGTCGTTTACGAGCGGATCGTGTAGATCGTCGTTTTTGTAGTAAAACTCTACCAATGGAAACGACAAAACCGTGCCTTCTTTTATCGCAAGGCGCTTTGTTAGCGAGCCGGTTGCGATGTTTCTCACGACCACTTCAAGCGGGATGATTTCGCATTTTTTCACGAGCTGTTCGGTGTCGCTTAGGGTTTCGACCAGGTGGGTCGGGATACCTTTTTCTTTTAAAAGATGAAAAAGTTGCGTCGAAATTTTGTTATTTAACGCGCCTTTGCCGGCTTCATTGCCTCTTTTTTGCGCATCAAAGGCGGTTAGATCGTCTTTAAATTCCGCTATTAGCAAATCCGCATCGTCCGTTGCGAACATCTTTTTTCCCTTGCCTTCGTAGATCAGCTCTTTTTTTTGCATTTTTGCACTCCTTATTTTAGCTGTAAAATTTTGATCGCGTCAATCGCCGATTTTAGCTGTATATCGTCGTTTACGTTAGCCTCGGTTATTATAGTCTTATTATCCGTTATTTTCGTAGAGTTTTTGTCGCTATTTGCGTCTATTTTGCTTAGTTCGTTGGTTAAGTGTTTTTTTAGTTCGCTCTCTTTTATAGAAAATGCATTCTCGTCTTGCTGCGGTACCTTGCCCGGAAATACGATAATATCAGGCTCAACGCCTGTTGCTTGGATAGTGCGGCCGCTTGGCAAATAGTAACGCGCGATAGTTAGGCGGATGGCCTCTTTGTCGTCCACTGGAAGGATGATCTGCACGCTGCCTTTGCCAAACGTTTTTTCGCCGATAACGACGGCTCGTTTGTGGTCTTGTAGCGAACCACTCACGATCTCGCTTGCGCTTGCGCTTCCGCCGTTAACTAGTACGGCTAGCGGTAAATTTGTGATTTTGTTTGCTCTCGCAGCTTTAAATTCGCTATTTTCGCTCTCGTTTCTACCCTTTTGAGATACTATAACGCCGCTATCTATAAACAAATTCGTTAGTCCGACCGCTTGGTTTAAAAGTCCGCCCGGGTTGTTTCGAAGGTCTAGTATGATACCTTCTGCTTTTGGATACTTTTTGATAAATTCCTCGGCCTTTTCGGTCACGTGTTTGTCAAAATTCGTCACGCGAAGATAGAGGATGTTGTCTTTTTCGATCATTTTTGCGTAAACAGATTCGACCGAGATGATGTCGCGCACGAGTTTCACGTCAAACGGCTTTTGCTCGCCTTTTCGCACGATGGTTATCGTAATAGGCGTCTTTGGCTTACCGCGCATTTTATTTACAGCTTCATCTATAGTAGTGCCTAGAGTCGCATTGCCGTCGATGCGCAGGATGATGTCGCCGCTTTTTATGCCGGCTTTATCAGCAGGCGTATTTTCGATAGGCGAGATGACGGTTAGCGCGCCGTCTTTCATACCGACGGTTATACCAAGACCGCCAAATTCGCCGTTTGTATGGACCTGCATATCTTTAAATGCATTTTCGTTTAAAAATCCAGAATGCGCGTCAAGGTTGTTTAAAAGCCCCTCTATGGCCTTATCCACGATCTCTTTAAACTGTAAATCATCAACATAATATTTTTCGATAGTAGAAATGGTTTTTGTAAGTTTTGAGAGCGATTGCAGTTTAGAATTTGATCCGTCCTCGGTGGCTTTAGCATTTAAATTTGCGCTAAAAACCGCTCCGAATATCATCGCGCCCGCAACGCTTGAAAACAAAAACGTCTTTTTTTTATTCAAAGTTAATCTCCTGCCTTTTGAGTGGGGGTATTTTAGTTAAATTTGCCTAAAAATAGGATAAAAGATTTAATAAAATTTAATTTTATTTCGTAAGTGTTTATATTAAATAACTTAGATAACTTGACAATAATCGACTAAAGTTATATAATACGCTCATTATAAACTAAAGGAGAAAAAATGGCGAATTTAGGCGAAAATTTAACCGCACAAATGCAAGAGCTGGTAGAAAAAGGCGTCGCGCTAGCGATACACGCGAAAAATCCGCAAACGTTTCCGCTTCATTTGCTTTGGGCGCTGGTTGCAGATAGCGGCTCGCTGCTCAACCAAGTCTTTAACAAAATGAACGTCAGCAAGGATGCGGTGGAGCTTGAAGTAAAAAGCAAAGCCGCACAGCTACCCACAAGCTCAAACGTCAGCAAGGAAAACGTGCAAATTTCAAAGGAGCTCATAAACTCTCTTGAAAGCGCAAAAGCCCTGATGGTGAGCCTAGGGGATAGCTATATCGCGGTGGATACGTGGATTATCTCTGCGCTTGAGCTGCCTGAGATCAAGCAAATTTTAGGCAAATTTACCGACGTTTTAGAAATCCGCAAAAATTTAGAAAGCATCAGGGCAGGGCGCAAGATAGATAGCCAAACCGGCGACGAGACGCTAGATAGTCTTGAGAAATACGGAATCGATCTAACCGCAAAGGCGCTAAATAAGGAGCTTGATCCAGTCATCGGGCGCGACGAAGAGATCACGCGCATGATGCAAATTTTAATAAGAAAGAGCAAGAATAATCCTATTTTACTAGGCGAGCCGGGCGTTGGTAAAACAGCTATCGTGGAGGGCTTAGCGCAAAAAATCGTGGCAAAAGACGTACCTACGAGCCTAGCAAACAAACGCGTAGTAGCGCTTGATATGAGCGCGCTAATCGCTGGCGCGAAATACCGCGGCGAATTTGAAGACAGGCTAAAAGCCGTCATAAACGAAGTAAAAAGCGCGGGAAATATCATCCTTTTTATCGACGAGATCCACACTATCGTTGGCGCGGGAGCTAGCGAAGGCAGCATGGACGCGGCAAATATCCTAAAACCCGCGCTTGCTAGAGGCGAGCTGCATGCCGTGGGCGCTACGACGCTAAAAGAGTACCGCAAGTATTTCGAAAAAGACGCCGCGTTGCAACGCCGCTTTCAGCCTATCGACGTCAAAGAGCCTAGCGTAAACGAAGCGCTTCAAATTTTACGCGGTATAAAAGAGCGCCTCGAGGTGCACCACGGCGTGACGATCACCGATAGCGCGCTGGCAGCGGCGGCAAAGCTAAGCGACCGCTACATCTCAAACCGCTTTTTGCCGGATAAAGCGATCGATCTCATCGATGAGGCCGCAGCCGAGCTAAAAATGCAGATAGAAAGCGAACCCTATGAGCTAGCTCGCATTAAACGCGAGATCGTAACGCTACAAGTCGAAAAAGAGGCGCTAAAAATGGAAGACGAGGCTAAAAATGCGGCGCGCCTAAGCGAAATCGAAAAAGAAATCGCCGATCTAAACGAGCAAAAGCACGCCCTTGACGGTAAATTTGAAAACGAAAAGGCGGTTTTCGGTGGTATCTCAAAAGCTAAAAAAGAGATAGATAGCCTAAAAAGCGAGGCTGAGATAGCACGCAGAAACGGCGATTTGCAGCGCGCGGCCGAGATAGAATACGGCAAAATTTTAGAAGCGGCCAACCGCCAAAAAGAGCTCGAAAAAAAATGGGACGAGATGAAAAAGGGCGGCGTGCTACTCAAAAATCAGGTCGATGAGGAGCTAGTAGCCGAAATACTAAGCAAATGGACGGGAATTTCGGTCAGCAAAATGCTAACTAGCGAAAAACAAAAATATCTGATGATCGAGGAGCATTTGCGAGAAAGCGTCGTCGGCCAGGATGCCGCTCTACACGCTCTAGCAAGAGCTATCAAGCGAAATAAAGCAGGCCTAAACGAGGGCGCGCGTCCGATCGGATCGTTTTTGTTTTTAGGGCCTACCGGCGTGGGTAAAACGCAGTCGGCGAAGGCTTTGGCTAAATTTTTATTTGACGACGAGCGCGCGCTCATACGCTTTGACATGAGCGAGTACATGGAAAAGCACAGCGTCTCCCGCCTGCTCGGAGCGCCTCCGGGATACGTAGGTTACGACGAGGGCGGACAGCTAACAGAAGCCGTGCGTAGACGTCCGTATAGCGTCATACTTTTTGACGAGATCGAAAAGGCTCACAAAGACGTGTTTAACGTGCTTCTTGGCATCCTAGACGACGGAAGGGCGACTGATAACAAGGGCGTGACGGTTGATTTTAAAAACACGATCATCATCCTCACGTCAAATATCGCGTCAAATTTCATCATGGATCTAAAAGGCGAGGAGCGCGAACAGGCGGTAAAAAACGAGCTTAAAAACTACTTTAAACCCGAGTTTTTAAACCGACTAGACGACACGATAATCTTTAATCCGCTTGATGAAGACGGGCTCATAAAAATCGTAGATATAATGTTTAAAGAGCTTGAAAAAACGCTGCAAAATCGCGGTATAAAAGCAAGCCTAAGCGAAGAGGCTAAGAAATTTATCGCGGGTGCGGGCTTTGATATTGTTTACGGCGCTAGACCTTTGCGCCGCGCGCTCTATGAGCTAGTCGAGGATCCGCTAGCCGATATGATCCTGCGAGACGAGCTAGAAAGCGGCGACGAGATCGTAGTCGGCAGCGACAAAGAAAAGATAACGATCTCTAAAATTTAACCCAAATTTACGGTCGCGCTCACCAGTGCGGCCGTTTTTCATCTCTCGTCAAATTTCTTAAATTTAACCGTGCGATTATCTTATATTATTATAGACTGTTCAAATTTAAAAGTAGCGTCTTAGATCGCAAACGGCGAACAAATTTAGGTAAATTTCAAATTTGCCAAGCCTTTACCTTGCAAACCAGCAAATCAAATTTACCAAAACCGCTCAAATTTAACGCCTATTCTCCGCTTAGCTCCTCGGCCACCTGGGCGGCGAGCTTTAGCTTTTCGCTATCAAAGTGGGTGTAAATTCGCGAGGTATTTAAGCTTGCATGACCTAGAGCTTCTTGCACCAAAACAAGGTCCTTTTGCTTTTTGTAAAGCATCGTTG
>CAURWB010000058.1:0-12951 GCA_963528245.1 uncultured Campylobacter sp.
CATATAGCCTGCGGAGCGAAAATTTTGCGAAATCTCGGAAAAGCGCTCGCGAGACAAGCCGCTTTTTGCTAAAAGTTTATTGGTTTATGACGTCATAATACGACGGTATCACCGGCGTCAGCAAATCATCGCTTATCTTAAAATCTTTCTTGGTATTGCTTAGCGTGATTTTGATCTTATTGCCGAGCTTATCCTCGTAGTCGATCCTTGTGGGAATGTAGTTTTTGACGGTGATTAGATACTCTACGCCGTCGTATTTAGCCTTATAAAGCGTATCGGTGATCTTAACCGCGTTTCTAACGACGTCGATCAAATTTGGCGCCTTTTCAAATTTAGAGACGATAGCTTGCTCGAGCGCATCCTCGATCACGACGACGCGGTTTTTGTCAAAGTAGATTTTTTTAGGCGTCGGGCGCTCATAGATCCAGTAGGCGCGGTTGTTGCTTTTTGCGTAAAATTTACCGTAGTAATCGACCGTTTCGTTCTCGCTCGTGATGGTTTGCACGAAGTCGCTTTGAAGCGTGACAAAATTTAACGTAACTCCGAAAGCCGAGGCGCAAAAGAGCAAAAATGCTAAAATTTTTTTCATATATTTTCCTTTACCGGGCAAAATTCTAGCTAAGTTTAAATAATAAAATGTTAAAATCCAAACTTTAATAAAATTTAAAGGCTAGAAATGATAACGGCGTTTATGCAAAAGATATTCGGTACGAAAAACGACAGGGAAGTAAAAAAATATTTTAAACGAGTCGCCTACATAAACTCGCTTGAAAGCAAATATCAAGCGATGAGCGACGATGAACTTAAGGCTAAATTTAACGAATTTAAAGCGCAGGTGCAAAACGGCGAAAAGAGCCAGGATGAGCTGCTGGACGAGGTGTTTGCTATCGTGCGCGAGGTCGGTAAAAGGACGCTAAATATGCGTCATTTCGACGTTCAGCTAATCGGTGGCATGGTGCTAAACGACGGCAAGATCGCCGAGATGAAAACGGGCGAAGGTAAAACCCTCGTAGCAAGCCTACCCGTCGTGCTAAACGCGATGAGCGGTAAGGGCGTGCACGTCGTGACCGTAAACGACTATCTAGCCAAACGCGACGCGACGCAAATGGGCGAAATTTATAAATTTCTAGGTCTTAGCGTCGGCGTGATACTAGGCGGCGAATACGACGACTCGGCGCGAAAAGCCGCATACGACAGCGACATCACGTACGGCACTAATAACGAATTTGGCTTTGACTACCTACGCGACAATATGAAAATGGATTTCAAAGATAAGGTGCAAAGAGAGCATAACTTCGTCATCGTGGACGAGGTCGATAGTATCCTCATCGACGAAGCCAGGACGCCGCTCATTATCTCAGGCCCCACAAACCGCACGCTAGACGGCTACATCAAAGCAAACGAAGTCGCGCGCCAGATGAAGCGCGGCGAACCGCCTGCGACTCCGCAAGAAAAGGCTACGGGCGACTTCACCGTCGATGAGAAAAACCGCACGATAGCGATCACCGAAGAAGGCATCTCAAAGGCTGAAAAGCTCTTTGGCGTGGCAAATCTATATGACATGGAAAACGCGATTTTGAGCCATCATCTAGACCAAGCTCTTAAAGCGCACAATCTCTTTGAAAAGGACGTACACTACGTCGTTCGCGATGGTCAAGTCGTAATCGTGGATGAATTTACGGGGCGTCTGAGCGAAGGACGAAGATTTAGCGAGGGCTTGCACCAAGCGCTCGAGGCCAAAGAGGGCGTAAAGATCCAAGAAGAGAGCCAAACGCTAGCAGATATTACATTTCAAAACTACTTTAGACTTTACAAAAAACTATCGGGCATGACGGGTACGGCGCAGACGGAGGCGACCGAGTTTTCGCAAATTTACAAGCTTGACGTCGTATCGATCCCGACAAACGTGCCGGTAATCAGAAAAGACAATAATGATCTCATCTATAAAACAGAAAACGAGAAATTTAAAGCCGTGATCGACGAAATCAAAAAGGCTCACGACCGCGGTCAGCCCGTACTTGTCGGTACCGCCTCGATCGAAAAGAGCGAAAAGCTGCACAACCTGCTCGTAAAAGAAAAGATCCCGCACTCCGTGCTAAACGCTAAAAATCACGAAAAAGAGGCCGAGATCATCGCTCAAGCAGGCGCTCGCGGAGCGGTTACGATCGCGACGAACATGGCCGGACGCGGCGTAGATATCCGCATCGACGACGAGGTGCGGGCTCTTGGCGGTCTATACATCATCGGTACCGAAAGGCACGAAAGCCGCCGTATCGACAACCAGCTGCGAGGCCGCTCTGGACGTCAGGGCGATCCTGGAGTGAGCCGCTTTTACCTAAGCCTTGAGGATAATCTGCTTAGAATATTTGGCAGCGACCGCATCAAGGCGATAATGACGCGTCTTGGTATCGAAGAGGGCGAAAGTATCGACTCAAAAATGGTCACAAGAGCCGTCGAAAACGCGCAAAAAAAGGTCGAAAGCCTGCACTTTGAAGCGCGAAAACACATCCTCGAGTACGACGACGTCGCAAACGAACAGCGAAAAACGGTATATAAATTTAGAAACGAGCTACTTGATCCAAATTTTGAAGTCAGCGAAAAGATCAAGCAAAATCGCGCCGAGTTTGTCGAGCACCTGCTAGCTCAGGCTGAAATTTACGCGGGCGAGCCAAAGAGCGAATATAATCTCGAAAAACTAAGCTCCGTGATAATCTCAAACGGCGCGCTAATGCAGCCTGACGAGCTAAAAGATCTCGACTACGCCGAGCTTGCCGATAAGATAACGGCCAAATTTGAGGCTGACTACGAAGAAAAAATGGGCGTAATAGGCGAGGGTCAGCGCAAATACCTAGAAAAGGTGCTTTGCCTGCAGGTGCTAGACACCGCGTGGCGCGAGCATCTATATCAGATGGACATCCTAAAAACCGGCATCGGACTGCGCGGCTACAACCAAAAAGATCCGCTCACCGAGTATAAAAAAGAGAGCTTTAATCTCTTTATGGAGCTCGTTAGCCGCATCAAATTTGAAAGCATCAAGCTGCTAACGGCCGTGCGCTTAAGCTTCTCCGAGCCTACCGAGTCTGCGCCGCAAGAAGCGCAAGATACTGAATCTGCTAGCGCGTCCGAGAGCGAAGAAAAGCCCGGCAAAAAAGTGTCCAGAAACGATCCGTGCCCGTGCGGAAGCGGTAAAAAATACAAAGACTGCCACGGCAAGAGCGGCCCTAAAAAAGGAGCTTTTGCTGAGGATTGGGATAAAATTTAGCTTTGGGGTTTTGGCGGCGGCTTGCTAAATTTTGCATTTAAATTTGCCGCCGTTTTTATAGCGGCGCGAAGTCGTAAATTTAAAGCGCCTGGCTTTTGCGAGCGGTTTTAAAATTTGACGCGCTCGGCGCAAATTTAAATAAGATGGAGCGACGCAAAAGTAGCGAGCAAACCAAAGCCCAAATTTAAACAATGGAAAATCAAATGAGCCTAACCAAATATCTACTTTTTAAATATCTACGGTTTGATAAAACCCAGCCGTTTATCATGCTTTCGGCGCTGCTAGCGTTTCTAGGTGTGGGCGTCGGGCTCATGGTGCTCATCGTCGCGATGGCGATCATGAATGGCTTTGACAAAGAATTTGAGCGCAAACTTTTTACTATGAACTACCCGATCACGATCCTCTCCACCATACGCGGCAACATCGACGAGAGCGACGTTAGCGAACTAAAACAAAAGTTTCCGAATCTCAAATTTAGCCCATATATCATGAGTCAGGTTATCATAAAGGGGGCAAATAGCTTCGAGGGCGGACTGCTTTTTGGCGTAAATTCAGCCGACGAAAAGCAGATAAACTCGGTCGTGGCGGCAGGCCTTGAGGACCGCGAGCTAGACGGATACGGCCTGCTCGTAGGTCAAGGCGTCAAAAACGAGATGATGATAAACGAAAACGACAAACTCACGCTCATTTTTACCAAAAACGACCCGAGCGGTTTTGCGCTAACGCCTAAAATGAAGCGCTTTGACGTCGTAAGCTCGTTTAGCTCGGGGCTTGTTGCTTACGATAAAAGCTATCTCTACACGAGCGTGGAGGCGCTGCGCAAGATACTCGAGTACGACGAGGGCAAATTTGACGGTATACACGTGTTTTCAAACGATCCGTTTGCCGACATCGAAAAGATCTCGCGCGAGCTGAGGCTAGGGCAAAAAGCTATCGGCTGGTGGCAACAAAACGGTAACTTTTTCTCCGCTTTGGCGCTCGAAAAGCGCGCGCTCTTCATCGTTTTGATGCTCATTATCTTGGTTGCCTCGCTAAATATCGTAAGCTCGCTGCTCATGACCGTCATGAACCGCCGCCAAGAGATCGCGTTGCTGCTCTCGCTTGGCGCTAGTAAGGCCGAGATAAAAAAGAGCTTTTTTGCTCTAGGGGCCACGATAGGCGGGGGCGGAATAGTGTTTGGGCTTGTGCTCGGGCTCTTTGGCGTGTGGTTGCTCGGCAGCTTTGATATCGTAAATTTGCCGGCCGACGTCTACGGTAGTGCGAAGCTTCCTATGGAGTTATCCTTGATCGATCTTGTTATGATTTTGGTCGGGGCGGTCATTATCGTGGCGTTTTCGTCGTTTTATCCGGCCAAAAAAGCCGCGCAGATAAACGTGCTTGAGACGCTTAGGAATGAATAAAATTAGGACTTTAACCGATTGCTTAGCGGCGGGAGTTGATTTTAGATAGAGTTGCGGACGGTTTAATTGAAAATAAACACGGTCAATTAAAAAGGAGTGTCCAAATGCGCTTTATAGAAGGCATCATTTATTTCGGTATTTATGCTGTTTTTGTCTTGATTTTAACTTCGATATGCGTAGTCTTCTTTGAAAAGATAGTAAAAGCAAAAATGCATAAAAGTGAAAATTTAGAGCGAGAAAAAGTGCGAAATGTTCTCAAAAGGCATACCATTAGAAATTACGACAAAAAGCCGATTATCGTCAAAAATGACTATAAAATCAAAATCGCTTTTATAACTACGACTGTTTTTGTCGCGCTATATTTGTTTTTGATTTGCAACAACCTTGAGCCAAAACCCGACTCTTTTGACGAACATATCAGAAAAGCGGCTTTGGCTACCGGTATTATCGGGATGCTTGGGAGTGCGTATTTTTCTGCGGTGCTGTTTTTTGAAAACAGAAAAAAGATTTACACGAGGATATACGGCGACTATTTACTCCACGACTCTTACGGGTTAGATTCTAAATTTTTTAAAGCTCAGGTGGATCAAATTCGGCTTGAGTTTAATGATGATTTACAAATCGGCTATGGTTTTTACCCTATCGAAGGCGAGGCAAAAGACTATGTATCAGTCGGTAAAAATTTTAATGAAAAGTATGAAAACGCTCTAGCTTTTCCGATAGTTTTTTGCGCTAAAGCTTGCGTTTATGGTGATGTTTTTCGTGCTGAGCGCATTTAAATTTAAGAAATACTATATCTTTAAAAACGATAAATTCGTAGTTTCGGTTTTGGCAAATAACGAGCTAGAAGATAGGTTTGGTAAGGTTAAATTTGAGATTTTAACCTTAACGCATATTACATAATTTTATTACCGATTGCTAAATTTAATACAATAAAAACCTAGCACTAGCAAATTTAAAAGCCGAATTTTAAGTAATCTTTTTCCGCCTTTTGAAGCTATTTAGGACATAATGCCTAAAATTTAATCCAAATTTGGAGAGAAAAATGACGAATTTCGAGTATGCGCGCCGCATTGACGAGGCTGCAGGACTAGATCTTGATTTAGATTGCAAAGAGATAGATCTGCAGGATAAGTTTTACGGACTTTTTCAGTGCTTTATGCCCGAGGGTGCGGGCGTCAAGGCGGTGTTTGCGCCGCTGCAAAACGGCACCGAGCTGCAAGCGCGCATAAGCCGATCTACGCAGTCACGGCGCAGCAAACGCGAGAGGCGTTTGGTCGGGGCGTGGCGCCTGGGTATTTTTGCCCGCCGCAGGATCCGAAATTTGATGACGAAGTGCTTAAGAGCTTAGCTTTAGCGTACGTTCGAAATTTAAAAATTTTCGCCGAGTTTCTCGGCGATGACGAGCTTTTAGAGATGCTTGAGCAGATAAAATCCGCTCGAGTGCAGAAAGGTTTTGATTTTGCGCATAGTAAAGACGAACTTGCGTGCGCCGTCTATGAGGCGATCACGGAGTGGATGATAGATTCGCCTAAGCTCGATACGAAGCTATGGGTGCTCGGCGAGGCGTATTATTCGATCGACTGCGACCTGCAGTATCCGAACTACGCGCAAAGGCCGCAGGAGGACTTTTTGAAGCCCTACTTCGAGTTGTATCTATCCGGGCGACAGATCACGTTTGATCGCGGCGAGGTTGTTGTTTTTTGCGTTAAATTTACGCTGGTAAAGGAGCTAAATGCAAACGGATGCTTTTGGCTGGCTAAAATTTGAGCTCTGCGGCTCTATGATGCCGGGCTAAAAAAGCGAGCAAACGAGCATCTAAAGGGTACTGTGAGTAAATTTAAAAGCGAATTTAGCCAGACGTAGCGTGACTGTGCACTAGGCGAACTTTGCCGCGAAATTTTAGACGAAAATAAAAGCGAGCTAAAAAATCTAAAAAACCGCGGCAACGGCAAACTGCCATTTGAGCTAGGAGAGCTAGTCGGCGAGTATCTAAAAGGGCTCTGCGACGCAGGCGAGATGCTGCATCTGCGCTTGGCGTACCAGATATGTACGCGCGTCTTGCGGGAGCTTGATAGGAATGAGCTTTTGCGCCGTGCATACCGCCATGAGCATTGCGACGCACGAACCGAACCGTGGAGCTATACTTTTGCATGCTACTAGACGCGCTATACTGGAGTGCGCACCACTTTCCAGATGGCTGCCTGATCGAGCGCTCATACTATGAGCAACTAACCAGCGAAGCTCGCGACGTAAGAGAAAAGCACGAGATAAGCGGGCGACTAAATTTAGAGTTTGAATACTTCGTAAAACT
Source organism: uncultured Campylobacter sp. (assembly GCA_963528245.1). Taxonomy (GTDB): domain Bacteria; phylum Campylobacterota; class Campylobacteria; order Campylobacterales; family Campylobacteraceae; genus Campylobacter_A. The sequence continues at coordinate 6,977 of CAURWB010000058.1, forward strand.
TTACGAGTGCTATTTTGAGTTTAAATTTCGCGGCGGCGAGGTTGATTTTCACGCGCTCTGCAAAGAGGCGGGGCTAAATTTCGCGCCCGCAAAGTCTTTTTATTATGAGTAGCGAGCGGTTACTAAATTTGACTATAAATTTGAAACAAGCGCCAAATTTGTAGCTCAAATTTTGGCGTTTAGTTGGTCGCAACGATACGCCGAATTTTAAAATTTAAGCAAAAACGGCTCGCTTTAAATTTCAGCTCAAATTTACCTCGCGCCCCGCAAATTTTACAAAACGCTCAAATTCGCGCCTACGCCGCTATATTTTGCAGATTTTCAAAGCTAAATACGTTTAGTCCGTTTTTGTATTCGTAGCCCAGAGTTAGCTTATGAGCTTTGATTATGTTTTCTACGATGTAAAGCCCCAGACCGAAGCTCTTTTGCGCGCTTTCGCCCTTGGTAAAAGGCTCGACGTAGTGGCGCAGCTCCTTCGATAACCGCTCGCCTTCGTTGATAAATTTGATAGATTCGCGCGTGATCGTGATATTTACGTGCTTGTTTGGGGAGTATTTTAGCGCGTTATCGATCATATTTTTGGCGGCGATCGCTAGCAGCTTAAAGTCCGCATTTAGGCTCACGTCCTCTAGCTTACTGATCGTGACCTGTCCGGGATCGACCATAGCGATATCCAGAGCCTCGTCGATAACATCGTCGATACGGCAAATTTTAGTGTTATTTAGCGCGATGCTCGACGTGACTTGCTCGACCGCGGCAAATTCGTTTATGAGATTTTCAAGCTTTATAAACACCGACACGAGTCGCTCTTGGTTTTTGCTTTTTTCGATCATTTCGGCGGCTAGGCGGCCTTTGGTGATCGGGGTTTTTAGCTCGTGCATTATGTTTCTTAAAAATAGCTTGCGCGATGCGTTTAAGTTTTTAATCTGGGACACAGCGTCGTAAAACGCCTCCGCGACCTCTGAAATTTCGTCGTTTCCGCTGCTGACGTTTTGTACTTCGTCGATCTCACCCGCGGCAAATTTAGCTATCTGGCGCTTTAGTTTTCTTAGCGGTTTTAGCTTCCTGATAACAAAAACGTAAGCGGCCAGAAGTATGATCGCAACTAGCAAAAAGATAATCTTGATGATGTCGTAGCGGTATGGTTGATAGTCGTTATCCTTTAAAAGCAGGATTTTATCCACGTGCTGGACTTTTAGATAGTGGTGATTTTGATAGATCATGATGGCGCTAGAGCCGATGTCTGCGGAGATCTCCTCAAGCACGGTTGCGTTTGCCAGGATCTCCTCTTTTTGCTGTTCGTTCGTGATCTCAGGCATCTTAAAGTCGCCCGTTTGACGCTCGTACTCTTTTTCGTTTATGATACCGCTCATCAAAAAGAGCTGATTTCTAGCGATCGTGGAGTACTTGGCGTTTAGCTCGCGCGCGTAGTTTTGCTTGTCGTAGTCCATCAGCCACAAAAACGCGAGAAATATGCTTGTTAGCGCCAAAGCAAAGATAAAAGTGATAGTGTAAAAAACCGATGAGCGTTTCATTTGCGGGCTTTAAAATTTACTGCATTAGCTTGTAGCCGATGCCGCGGATAGCGTGAATGTATCTTGGCTCTTTTGGGTCGTCGCCTAGCTTGCCTCTGATGCGGCCGATGATGACGTCGATGCTCTTGTTCGTCGAGTCCTCGCTGATGCTTGCGCAGTTGTAGATAAACTCCTCGCGAGTGATGGCGCCGCCTTCTTTTTGTAGCATGTATTTTAGGATATCGTACTCTGCTGCGGTCAAATTTAACGGCTCGCCTTTTAGCGTGATGACGTGCTTAAAATCATCTACCGCGATATCTTTCTCTCGCGCAGGCTCCTTTGTGCCGCTTAAATTTGCACCCGCTACAGTGCTTTGGCGGCGCAGATGGCTTTTGATACGAGCTAGTAGCTCCTGCGGGTCGTAGGGCTTTGGCAGGTAGTCGTCAGCACCGTTATCTAGGGCGTTTACCTTGTCGGTGATATCGTGGCGCGCGCTTGAGATGATGATGGGTACGTCGTGGCGTTTGCGAATCTCTTTGCATACTTCTAGGCCGTCAAGTCCCGGCAGCGTTAGATCTAAGATCACGAGGTCGAATTTCTCGACATTTAGCGTCGAAAGCCCGATATAGGGCTCCTCTGCCGTCTTTACGTCCATATCGCTTTTTGCTAAAAACTCGGTCAAAATTTCCGCCAGCTCTAAATCGTCTTCTATCATCAGAATTTTTATCATTTTATGTCCTTTGGGGGATTATAGCGAGTTTTGACTAAAATTTTAATGGCGGCTGCGGCTCGTCTTTTTGATACGCTACGCTTACAGCTTGCATACGGACGCTTTTGTTAAGCTTAGTAAAATTTGAGCCAAATTAAGATGCTCAAATTTGAAGCTAGGAATTTAACTGGTTCAAATTTAAAAATGGCGGAGCGTCAAATTTGACGGGTAAAATTTGAGATAAAATTTAGAAAACTTAAAAGAAAAGGCGCAGTTGCCCGCGCCTAAAGGTAGAAATTATTTTATAACAAGACCTTGGAAAAGTCCGCCGCGATTAACCCAAACGAGTGTCTTTTTGCCTTTTGCGCTTGCTAAGGCTTTGTTAAAATCATCCATATTTTTGATGTTTTCCTCGGCGATTTGGATGATGATGTCGCCTTTTTCAAAGCCGATTTTTTCGGCATTTGAGCCGGCCTTTACGTCGGTTACCAGGATACCGGTAGCGTCTGCAGGCAGGCGGTATTTATACCTTGCGTTATCGTCGATAGCCGTAATGCTAAGACCATCGATTGCGGTACCGCCTTTTATCGTAGGGGTGCTTGATTTTACGTTGGCATTAGCTAATTTTACCTTGGTTGTTTCGATTTTGCCTGAGCGCTCATAGGTTAGCGTGATCTCTTTGTTTGGCGCTAGAGAGCCGATGATATTTTTGAGATCATTTGCGTTTTTGATCTCTTTATCGTCGATTTTGATAACGAGATCGCCTCGCTTTAGTCCGGCTAAGTCGGCAGGAAGGCCGCTTTCTACGCTACTAATTAGCGCGCCTTCTTTGTTTTTATAGATCTCTTTTTGCTCTTCATTTAGATTTGCTATCATCACGCCGATATATCCGCGCTCTATCTTGCCGTCTTCGATGAGTTTTTTGGCGATATCTTTAGTCATATTTGACGGGATGGCAAAGCCGATGCCGTTGTTTCCGCCGCTACGGCTAAGTATGGCTGAGTTTATGCCGACTAGATAGCCGCGACTATCTACTAGCGCGCCGCCTGAGTTGCCCGGGTTTATCGAGGCGTCTGTCTGGATGAAATTTTCGTATTGATTTAGACCGATATTGTCTTTATTTAAGCCTGAAACTATACCCTGAGTGATGCTGCCGCCTACGCCGAACGGATTTCCGATGGCAAATACTATATCGCCTTCCATCAGCTTAGCCGAGTCGGCAAACGGTATGGCTTTTAGCTCTTTTGCGTCTATTTTTATGATAGCTAGGTCGGTTTTAGGGTCGGTGCCGATGATTTTAGCTTTGTACTCTTTGTCGCTATCTAGCAGCGTGACTACGATCTCGTCGCTATCTTCTACGACGTGGTTATTCGTCACGATGTAGCCGTCGCTAGATATGACGACGCCGGAGCCTAGCGAGCTACTTTTTTGTTTTTCTTGAGGTATGTTAAACTGAAATCCGAAAAAATCCTTGAAAAACGGATCGCTAAACATATCGTTCATATCTGCTACGTTGTTGCTGACGGTTTTTGTGGTGGAGATATTTACGACCGATTTTTTAGCGTCGGTGATAGAGCTGTTGTAGGACAGCACGACGTTTTTGTTAAATTCCGGATTTATTCTCGTAAAATCCTCTGCGGGTTCGTTAAAATTTATGCTTGCGGCAAAGATCGCGCAAGAAGTAGCCAAAGATAATATCATTATCTTTTTCATTGCTTTTCCTTTTGATAAAATTTTTTCAAAGCGCGATTATATGGCGTTAAGCTCAACGTAAAGTTAATTATTCTTTAAGTCGTTTAAAATCGTTTCGTTTACTATACTTGATTGACATACGCTAAACATTTATGCTATAATCGCTATAAAATTAATTGACTAGAAGGACATAACATGAGCAATAGTCTTTACGAAACGTTAGGGGTGTCCGAAAAGGCCACTAGTGACGAGATCAAAAAGGCCTATCGCAGGCTGGCTCGAAAGTACCATCCCGATATCAACAAAGACCCGGGCGCGGAGGATAAATTTAAAGAGATAAACGCCGCGTATGAAATTTTAAGCGACGAAAAAAAGCGCGCGCAGTACGACAGACACGGCGATGCGATGTTTGGCGGGCAAAATTTCCATGACTTTGCGAGCAGCTCAGGCATGGGAAATTTGGACGAAATTTTAAAAAATATCTTTGGCGGAGGCGGCTTTAGCGGATTTTCTAGTAGAAGCGGCTTTAGCGGTTTTAGACAGACTGGCGGTTTTAGCGGCTTTGAGGACGAGGAGGATCTAGACTTGCGAGCGAAGGTAACTATACCGTTTGACGTAGCCGTAAAGGGCGGCGAGCACTCGATAAATTTTAACGGTGAAAACATCAAAATAAAAATCCCAAATGGCATAAATGACGGCGAAAAGCTACGCATAAAAGGCAAAGGTAGCGGCGGACGCGGAGATCTGATCCTAACCGTAAATATCGCGCCTAGCGACGAGTACGAAAGAGACGGCGACGATCTGTATAAGGACGTGCTAATTCCTCTAAAAACGATGATGTTTGGCGGCAAGATAGACGTAAAAACGCCTAAAAAAGACGTAACGATAAAAATCGCCGAAAACTCAAAATCGGGGCAAAAAATCAGGCTCAAAGGATACGGCGTGCAAAATAGAAAAAGCGGGATATTTGGCGACCTATACCTGCGAGCGCGCGTGTCTTTGCCGGACGTAAATGCCCTAGACGGCGAGCTAGCCGAGCTCATGAAGCAAAAACTCCCGGAGGTATAATGATGAAACAGTACGAAGAACCGGTATATCTAATAAGCGTCGTAGCAAAGGTGCTCTCCATACATCCGCAGACGCTTCGCCAATACGAGCGCGAGGGACTGCTAGAGCCATCAAGAACCGAGGGCAAGATGCGTCTTTATTCCGAAAAAGATATGGACCGTATCAAGATGATACTGCGTCTAACGCGCGATCTTGGCGTAAATTTGGCAGGCGTCGATATCATCTTGCAGCTAAAAGAGCAGATCGAGCAGTCTGAAGTCATGATAAGGCAGATGAAAGAGGAACTAGACAAAATGGAGCAGGGCGGCGTGCCGTCTAAAAAAGCTCTGGTAAAACGCAAAAATAGCTTTGATCTCATCTTTTATGATGATAAAAATTAATCCTTTTTATCCGTTAAAAAGGTAAAATCGGGTAAAATTTATTTACAAAACGCGCCAAATTTGAGGCTTTAAGGGCGCTAAATTTAGCCTTAAATTTGTCCCGCTTTGAACTCAAATGAGGCACAATGTTAGAAACTTTTTTACTATTTTTTTCTATCCTGCTCATCGCTTGTATCGTCTCCAGCAAGGTTTCAGATAGATTCGGTATCCCGTCGCTAGTCGTATTTTTGGCTGTGGGCATGCTCGCGGGCTCAGACGGACTGCTGGGGCTTGATTTTAACAATCGCCAAATCGCCCAAGACGTCGGCACTATCGCGCTTATTTTTATACTTTACGCAGGCGGCCTCGATACAAATTTAAAATCCATCCGCCCCGTCATGGTAAACGGCATCATCCTAGCTACTCTTGGTGTCGTGCTGACTGCCGGCATGATAGCCGTACTCGTAAAATACCTATTAGATTTTAACTGGCTTGAAGCCTTGCTCTTTGGCTCTATCATATCCTCGACCGACGCTGCTGCAGTATTTGCGATACTAGGGGCGAAAGAAATTTCGCTGCGAAACAACATCCGTCCGCTTCTGTAGCTAGAGTCTGGATCAAACGACCCTATGG
>CAURWB010000059.1:0-12684 GCA_963528245.1 uncultured Campylobacter sp.
GATACGAAGGAGTTCTATCATATTTTATTAAAGATGATAAGAGAGAATCCGCTTAGCTTGTTTTGAGCCAATTTTAAATTTGCAAATTTAAAATTTATGTGACCAAATTTATTTTTCAAACCATCTTTTACCCAAATGCATTTTCTAAATACTATTTTTATAACTTTTCTACACAACATAAAACCATAAAACAGGTATTTTGGCGCTAGGAAGTCGTTAAACTAAATTTAGTAAGATTATTTTTGGTTTTACGGATATTTTGTGTAAGACTCGTATAAATTTAAATAATTCAAAAATAAATAAGCAACTTACAAAAAGTTCAAGCAACTTTTTGTAAGAGTACTATTTTTTAGCGCTATTTGCCCTCTTCAAATGCGCCTGCAGATAAGATTTTAGCTATTCTAGCATTTAAAAGCTCATCTACTTTTAGCTTTTCAAGTTTATCTAGCTCGGTTATAAAATAGCTCGCAAGCGCTTTTACGGCAGTCTCTTTATCTCTATGAGCACCGTTTATCGGCTCTTCAATAACGTCGTCTATTAAATTTAAGCTTTTTAGATCGTCAGCGGTTATTTTTAGCGCCTTCGTAGCCTGCTCTTGTTTTGACGGGTCGTTCCAAAGTATAGCTGCGCAACCCTCCGGCGAGATAACCGAGAAAACTGAATTTCGCATCATTGCTAGCTTGTCGGCTACGCCTATAGCTAGAGCTCCGCCGCTTCCGCCTTCGCCTATAACGACGGCTATCATCGGGATTGTTAAATTTGCAAATTCAAATAAATTTCTAGCTATCGCCTCGCTTTGACCGCGCTCCTCAGCTGCAACGCCAGGATATGCGCCCGGAGTATCTATTAAAAATAGTATCGGAAGTCCGAATTTCTCAGCCATTTTGGCTACTCGTAAGGCTTTGCGGTAACCCTCTGGATGAGGCATACCGAAATTTCTTTTTAGTTTATTTTTGGTTCCTCGACCTTTTTGCTCGCCTATAACGATGACTTTTTTAGAGCCTATATAGCCAATAAAACAAACTATCGCCCCATCATCGCGATACGCTCTATCGCCGTGAAGCTCATAGTAATCCCTCATCATGCCTTTGATGTAGTCGATAGCATAAGGACGATCTGGATGACGAGCTAAGGCAAGGCGCTGAAACTCGTTGAGATTTTTGTAAATTTTAGCGGTTTCTTTTTCTAAATTTTTATTTAGAATTTCTACCGCATGTTCATCGCCGCGAATCCTTGCATTTGCGATGTCATCATCTATTTGCTTAATACCTTGTTCAAAGTCTAGATAACTTGCCATTATATCTTCTTAAATATAATAGAGCCGTTCGTACCGCCGAATCCAAAAGAGTTGCTCATAACGGCGTTTAGCTCAGTTTTTCTAGCCACGTTTGGCACATAGTCTAGATCGCATTCCTCGTCTTTGGTTGCGTAGTTTATCGTAGGTGGTATAAGGCCTTCTTGCATAGCCATTATAGACACGACAGCCTCTATCGCGCCAGCCGCGCCAAGGCAGTGTCCAGTTTGCCCCTTGGTAGAGCTAACCGGCGGTACATTGCCGCCAAAAAGAGCCTTTAATGCTGCAGTTTCGTTTTTATCATTGGTCGGTGTCGAGGTGCCGTGTGCATTAATGTAGTCGATCTGTAAATTTCCAGCCATTTTCAAGGCTTTTTTCATCGCAGAAAGCGGTCCCTCAAGCGAAGGCGAAGTGATGTGATACGCATCGCCGCTCTCGCCGAATCCTACTATCTCGGCATAAATTTTAGCCCCTCTAGCCTTAGCGCTTTCATACTCTTCGAGCACGAGTGCACCGCTACCTTCGCCCATAACAAAGCCATCTCTGTCTTTATCAAAAGGTCTTGATGCCGTTTGCGGATCGTCGTTTCTAGTAGAAAGCGCCTTCATAGCCGCAAATCCGCCGATGCCTACGCCGCAAACCGTAGACTCAGATCCTACGACTAGCATTTTTTGCGCTTCACCGATCATGATTGTTTTAGCTGCCTCGATGATAGCGTGAGTAGATGCTGCACATGCTGTTACGCTAGAGATATTAGGCCCTTTTAAGCCGTGCTCTATCGAAACTATGCCGCCCAGCATATTCACTAGCGCAGAAGGTATAAAAAACGGAGAAATACGTCTCGAGCCTTTTTCAAGCAATATATTGGAGTTTTTTTCGATATTAGGTAAGCCGCCTATGCCGGCAGCAGAGCTAACGCCGAAATTTTCAGCGTCAAATTCACCGAAATTTGCGTCAGCCATAGCCTCTTTAGCAGCTTTTAATCCAAGCTGAATAAATCTATCGACCTTTTTAACCTCTTTAGCGTCCATCACGCTAAGCGGGTCAAAGTCCGTTATCTCAGCAGCAATCTGAACTGGAAAATCGCTCACGTCAAAAGAAGTTATCTTTTTTACGCCAGTTTTACCTTCGCAGATAGCCTTAAATGAACTATCTTTGTCGAGCCCTAAAGCGTTGATCATCCCAATCCCGGTTACTACGACTCTTTTCAAGATCTCTCCTTGCAAAAACTTATTTGTTTAGTTTCTCGATGTAGCTTACGACGTCGTTTATAGTGATCAGCTTCTCAGCGTCGCTATCAGGTATCTCTACCTCAAATTTCTCCTCAAGAGCCATAACTAGCTCAACTACGTCAAGCGAGTCTGCGCCTAGATCCTCGATAATCTTAGACTCAAGTTTTACCGCATCTGGAGCCACGCTTAGTTGCTCAACTACTACGTCTCTTACATCATCAAATATTGCCATTTTCTTCTCCTAAAAATAAAAATTTCGTGATTTTAATATATTTTAGCTTAAACTTTCGCAAAAACGTAAATTTTACGCCCTTACATATATAGTCCGCCGTTGATCTTTAGCGTCTCGCCCGTGACGTAGCTAGCGTGATCGCTTAGCAAAAACGCCACAGCTTCGGCCACTTCGCTAGCGGTTCCGAATCGTTTTAACGGGATGTTGTCGCTGTAAGTTTTTTTGATCTCGTCGCTTAGTTCGCTCGTCATATCCGTCTCGATAAAGCCCGGAGTTACGCAGTTAAAGCGAATATTTCTCGCCGCGCCCTCTTTGGCGAAGCTTTTATTCATCGCGATCATTCCGCCCTTGCTCGCAGCGTAGTTTGCCTGCCCGGCATTACCCATCTCGCCCACGATCGAGGCTACGTTTACGACGGCGCCGAAGCGTTTTTTGCTCATTACTTTTAGTGCCTCGCGGCATCCGATAAAGGCCGAGGTCAAATTTGCGCCTATTACGCTAGTAAAATCCCCCGTCTTCATGCGAAGCGCGAGCTTGTCATTCGTGATACCGGCGTTATTTACGAGGTAGCTTAGCTCGCCGTCTGTGTCCGCAATCAAATTTATCGCTTTTATAAACTCATCTTCATCCGTCGCGTCAAATTTAACTACCGCAGCCTGTCCGCCGTTTGCTACGATCTCAGCTTGCAACGCATCGGCGATTTCGGGCTTTGAACGGTAGTTTATCCAGACTTTTAGTCCCATTTGCGCTAGAGTTTTGGCTATCTGCGCGCCGATACCGCGGCTTGCGCCGGTGATTAGCACGTTTTTTCCGCTAAATTTCATTTTTTCTCCTTGATTTCAAATTTGACCCGCATTTTATCAGACGAAAGCTAAAAAGCCTTTTACTTAAAATTTATATAGTATTAAAACAGCGCCTCGTCCATCTCGGCGGGTTTTTCGATGCCCATCAGCGCCAAAACGCTCGCGGCGATATTGTTTAGACCGCCCGCTTTTACCGCCTTTACGCCCTCGCCCATCACGAAGCAAAATACGTCAAAAGTCGTGTGATTGGTTAGCAAATTACCCTGCGCGTCTTTCATCTGCTCGCAGTTGCCGTGGTCGCTCGTGATGATTAACGCGTAGTTTTTCTCTTTTGCTTTTGCTACAATGCGTCCCAGCGCCGCATCCACGGCCTCGACCGCCTTCACCGCCGCGTCAAATTCGCCCGTATGGCCGACCATATCGCCGTTTGCGAAATTTACCACGATAAGATCCTGCCCGTCTTCCATACCTTTTAGCACCGCCTCGCACACGGCTTGCGCGCCCATTTCTGGCTTTTCGTCGTAGGTTTTTACTTTGGGGCTTGGCACCAGCACCCTCGTTTCGTTTTGAGCGAGCTCCTCGACGCCGCCGTTAAAGAAAAACGTCACGTGTGCGTATTTCTCGGTCTCGGCGGTATGAAGCTGCGTTAGGCCCGCGTTTGCTACGACCTCGGCAAGGGTATTTTTTAGCTTTTCGTTTTCAAATAATACGGGAAAGGCGAAATTTGCGTCGTATTCGGTCATCGTGAGTAGATTTTTTACGACGAACGGGCGCGCGAATTCGCTAAAATTTTCATCGCCCAAAGCCGCCGCGATCTCGCGCACGCGGTCGTTTCTAAAGTTTATAAATATCACTCCGTCATCCTCGCCGATACCCTCAAATCCGCCAAAGCTAGCCGGCACGATAAACTCGTCCGTCACGCCCGCCTCGTAGCTTTGCATGACGTATTCTAGCGGCGGTATAGTTTGCCCGTTTTCCCCGCACGCCATCGCGTCGTAGGCCGTTTTTACCCGCTCCCAGCGCTTGTCGCGGTCCATCGCGTAAAATCTACCGCTAACGCTAGCTAGCCTAAAGCCTCCGCTTTGCGCCTTTTCTTGCAGCGATTTTACAAACGCCAGCCCGCTTTTTGGGCCTACGTCGCGACCGTCGGTTATCGCGTGAGCGCATACCTCGCAACCGTTTGCGACCGCAAGAGAACACATCGCATCAAAGTGGCTCATGTGCGAGTGCACGCCGCCATCTGAGTAAAGCCCGACGACGTGGACGCGTTTGCAGGTTTTAAACAAATTTAGAAGCTTTTCGCTTTTAGCCAGCGAGCCGTTTTCAAAACCGAGCGAAATTTTTACCAAATTTTGATACAAAACCCGCCCGCTGCCGATACACATGTGCCCAACCTCGCTGTTTCCCATCTGTCCGTCGGGTAGGCCCACTGCTAGGCCCGAGGTTTTTATGAGCGCGTTTGGGACGTTTTTAAACAGCCAGTCGTATGTGGGCTTTTTTGCCGCCGCAAATGCGTTAAATTCGCTACTCTCGTTATATCCTATACCGTCTGTGATCACCAAAATAGTTTTTTGCGCCATTTTTAAATTTTTGCCTTAAATTTAGATATTTTTTAACGGCATTATACTAAAATTAGCCTTTTTTAAAATAAAGGCTTTTATGTTTTACTATATTTATGAATTGTTAAATTTTAATATCTTTCAATACATCACCGTTCGCGCGGGCTTTTCGTTTTTCATCGCATTTTGCTTGACCGTTTGGGCGCTGCCTAAATTTATCGCGTGGGCGAAGGCCAAAAACGCCGCCCAGCCCATCTACGAGCTAGCTCCGCAAACGCACCAAAAAAAGGCCAAAACGCCGACGATGGGCGGACTAGTCTTTATCGGAGCCGCACTTGGGGCGAGCGTGATTTGCGCGCGCCTTGATAACGTTTTCGTCTTTGCCTCGCTTATCTGTCTAGCTGGCTTTACCGCACTTGGCTTTAAAGATGATTTTCGCAAAATTTCAGGCGGCAAAAACCACGACGGACTAAGCCCTAGAGCCAAACTCACGGCGCAAATTTTGATAGCCTTTGCCGTTTCGACGATGCTGTATTTACACGGCGAGCTGGGCAGTAAATTTTACCTACCGTTTTACAAATTTCCGGTGCTTGATCTTGGCGTTTTTGCGGTGGCCTTTTGGACGCTCGTCATCGTCGCCGCCTCAAATGCGGTAAATTTAACCGACGGCCTAGACGGTCTAGCTACGGTGCCTGCGGTGTTTTCGCTACTGACGCTTGGCGTGTTTGCCTACATCTGCGGACACGCGGTGTTTAGCTCGTATTTGCTTTTACCAAAGATCGCGGGCGTGGGCGAGACGGTCGTCGTGGCCGCTGCGCTGATCGGCTCGCTGATGGGATTTTTGTGGTTCAACTGCCATCCGGCCGAGGTTTTCATGGGCGATAGCGGGAGCTTAAGCATAGGCGCATACATCGGACTCATGGGCGTGATGACGAAAAACGAAATCCTGCTCATCATCATCGGCTTCGTGTTCGTGATGGAGACCCTGAGCGTGATTTTACAGGTCGGAAGCTTTAAGATTTTTAAAAAGAGAATTTTTCTCATGGCGCCGATACATCATCATTTTGAGATAAAAGGCTGGGTGGAAAATAAAATCATCGTGAGATTTTGGCTCATCGCTGTTTTGGCAAATTTGATCGCTATGACCGCGCTAAAAATCAGGTAAATTTAAAGCGAGCAAAACAGCGAAAAGCTGAGCCGGGCGCAGACGAGAAACGCAAATTTTATGGGGCAAAAGGGGAGAGAGATGAGAAAATCGCTATTTGGCTACGGCGGCACAACGCGCGCGATAGCAAAAAACTTCGGCGGCGAGGGCGGCTGGGACATCTACGACGATAAATTTAGCGAGATCTCAAGCGACGAATGGGGTAACACGCTACTGCCGCCAAATCTTTTCGTACAAAAAAAAAGCGGCCTCGAGATCCCGAGCCCCGGTTTCCCGCCGAGCCACGAGCTAGTTAAAAACGCGCAAAATCTCATCAGCGAATACGACTATTTTTATAAAATTTACGGTGACAAAATACCCTTTAGCGTCTGGATTAGCGGCACGAACGGCAAAACCACGACGACGAAGATGACGCAGCACTTGCTGGCGCGCTACGGCTCGGTAATGGGCGGCAACGTCGGCGTTCCGCTCGCAGACCTTGACGTAAACGCCAAAATTTGGGTGCTCGAGACCAGTTCCTTTACGATGCACTACACAAACGCCGCGTCGCCCGGCATCTACGCGCTTTTGCCTATCACGCCCGATCACCTCAGTTGGCACGGTGACTTTGTCCAGTATGAGCGCGCCAAGCTAAAGCCGCTAGCGACGATGAGCGAAAGCGCGGTCGCAATCCTGCCTAAAATTTACGCCCAGACGCCGACTAAAGCGAAGGTGATAAGCTATGAAAACGAGGCAGATTTGGCCGAGTTTTGCGGGGTAAATTTAAGCGATATCGCCTTTAAAACGCCGTTTTTAATGGACGCGCTTTTAGCTCTTGCTATCCAGAAAATTTTGCTCGATAGATGCGACGTACAGCTACTAAACGGCTTTGTCATCGAGGGCAACAAGCTCGAGGAGTTTCGCGATGCACGCGGCAGAACGTGGGTAAACGACACGAAAGCGACTAACATCGATGCGAGCATCCAAGCTGTCAAGCGATATGAGGGCAAATTTTTGCATTTGATTTTAGGCGGCGACGATAAGGGCGTAGATATGCGGCCGCTTTTTGAGGCCTTGTGCGGCGCCAAGGCGCAAATTTACGCTATCGGCTCAAATACAGATAAGCTAATGAAGCTTGCTGGCGAGTTTAAAATCCCAGCCGTAAAATGCGAGTTTTTAAGCGTCGCAGTCGGCGAGATAGATAAAAATTTCAAATTTGACGAAGTTGCGAAAGTCGACGCAAACAGTAAAAATTTGGACGAGATAGCCCTTTTAAGCCCTGCTGCAGCGAGTCTAGATCAGTTTAGCAGCTATGTAGAGCGCGGAGATGAATTTAAAAAAGAGATCTTAAATTTGCAAATTTAATGCGATATTCGCGCCGTAAAACCTCGCTAAATTTAGGCGACTGTCTTTGAAGCGAATTTTATACTTTAAAAAAGAGCCGAATTTTACGTATTTAACCAAAATTTAAGTATCAAGTGGCTAAAATCACATTTCTTTTTAACAGCGTGGTTGGATAGCTCAGTCGGTAGAGCAGCAGACTGAAAATCTGCGTGTCGGCAGTTCGATTCTGCCTCTAACCACCATCCCCTATTTTTTACAATCTAAATCACTTTTTAAAACCCCCTAAAATACGGACTTTGAGCGATTTTTACCCTAAAAAACAATCTAAACTAATCAGGCAAAGCTAAAGATTTAAAAGTATTTTAAAAGTATTTTTGGCAAAATTCTAAAAGTCAAGCGAAAAAATATTTTTAAAACTCTCCAAACGCCCTATTTATCGGGCTTACAAAGTACTCCAAAAAATATTTTAAAACGCTTGAAACGCCTAAAATAGGTATTTTTGAAGCTAAAATAGCAAGAAATATTTTTAAACCTCATCATACCCCGTATTTTAGGCACTTAGCGAGCACGCGGCAGCGATTTTAAAAGTATTTTTGCGGCGGATTTTGACCCAAAAACTCCAAAAAATATTTTTAAATCGTTTCAAATAACGTATTTTAGGGGATTAAAGCGTAATGGCTAGGATAGTAAAACCGCTTACCGATAAGCAAATCAAAGAGGCAAAGCCTCAAGACAAAGACTACAAGCTCACGGACGGCGACGGCTTAGGGCTAATAGTAAGCAAGACCGGGCGCAAACGTTGGGTATTTTCCTTTATTAGCCCGGATAGCGGCAAGCCAAATAGCACCGGGCTAGGCAATTACCCTACATTGTCGCTAGCCGAGGCAAGAGAGAAGCGAACCGAGCTTAAAAAGCTAGTGATGAACGGCGTAGACCCGATAACGGACAAGAAGCGCGCCAAAGCTCAAAACAGATAAAACAAACGCGCGAGCCGAGGCGGTAGAGGCATTTTTAAACGGAATTTTGAGCGGGCGCGGGATGGCTTTACATGAAAAAGCTTTTTTTACAAAGATGATTGACGATGTAAAAAACGGCGATGTGGACGGCTTTGTAATGGACGATTTTTATTTTCTTACAAAATTTAACGGCTCAAAAAAGGGCGCAAATGAAGCGCTTCAAACTCTGCGCGGGTATTTTTGCCGCCTTTGTGAAGCCGTTGAGATAAAAATATCAACCCAAGATGACGAGGATATGCGCTTATGCTATGAAAATTTTAAAAAAGCGAGAGGGTTATTAAATATCGCCCTGCCACTAGACGGCTGTTTTTGTCAAAGTCTTGATGAGGTGGAACAGCGAAAAGCCGCGCTAATAGAGGCTCATAGACAAGGCAAGCGTTATGTTAATGAATGTGGGCGCGAGATAGATTTCGACCCAGAAAAAGAGGAATTGAGTATTATTTATTCCGAATTTTTAAAAAGGGCATATAATTATTTTATAGGTATTTTGCCAAGTAAACGTTTTCCAAGTATAGAAAAGCAAAAACAATTCGCAAAAGACAGATTTCGAGACGCCTTACACGATATGGATATTTTTTACAAAGCAAAAATAGGCGAAATTATCGATAACAGCACATTAACCCAAAGTATTTGTAATTACGTTATGAAAAATTTTGCCGATTTCCTAGCTGAATATGAAAAAACGGAAAATGATTTCCGTAAATCGGACAAATAGGGCAAAACCCCCATATGCGCGGTTATCCCCGAGAAATAAGACCACGCTAAACCCCACAATTTTTTAAAATTTACCTCAATTTTCCCCATTTTTCAAAAAAAACGGAAAATAAAATCTGTTTACACAAGCGTCTCACCTTTGTAATATTCGCTTAATCTTTGCAAAGATAATACGAACAATAAAGGGTAAAGCGTGAAAACACACGAAGTTAAACCGAAGTATTTAAGAGCGTCGCAAATCGCCAAGATTTACGGCATAGGATTAAGCACGGTGTGGTATTTTGCCAAGCAAGGTTTTTTTAAGCCGATAAAGTTTAGCAAAAATATTACCTTTTTTGACCCCTCCGAGGTAGAGGCGTTTTTTATGAGGAAAGGCGCGTAATATGAAAGCTTTTGAAAACGAAGCCGAAAAAGGGCTTTATTCAGACTTTGCGCGAATGCTGGGCGAAGTTTATCCGGACGTCTTAAAATCTGCGACAAGCGATGAGCCTAGCGACTACAAAGAGGGATTAAATCAAGGGCTCGTAGTAGCCTTTAATTTATTTCAAGTCCTGGACGAACAGCGTAACCAACTCCAAGCCCTCCAAGACGAAAACCAACGGTTAAGAGAGCGATTTTTTCAAAGGAGCGCAAATAATGAGTAAGCTAGTATTTACGCCTAGCAAACTTTGCTTTAGCGCAGGCGATGAGGTTATGTTAAAGGCTTTTAAAAAGCATTTGCATATCTACAAGGTGGCGAGCCTAGACGGCGTAGCTCAACCTTTGCTAGATTGCGCTTATGATTTGTTTCATATCGTGCAGACGCGTCTGCTTGCAGTTGCGAGCGGTAGCGAAGAAAAAAGCAAGAGCATAAAAGAGCTGGAGATAAAAGCAGGCATAAGAGAGGAGAATAGCAGATGATACGAAGCAAGCATAAAACGGCATTAATAAAAATGATGTGGGACGAACGGAAATAACCGCAGGGCGAGTATTTGGCATAAGTAACGCCAATCAGTATTTAGTAGAGCTTTTTAGAGAAAAAATCGTTAAATTTAGATGGTGCACGGACGCAAATAACCCTAAAAGGCGGTTTAAATTATGGCGTATCGACGATTTCCAAAAAGCTAAAAGATATTTAGGGGGCAAAATATGAGCGCAATAGTAGCATTTAACGATCTAAATTTAGAGATTTCGGAGTATCAAGACACGTGGAGCTTGTCGGACAAGCAAGTAGCGCAGGGTTTCGGCGTAACGCAAAACGCGGTAAGCTTACAAAGAATAAAAGGCGCGACCGAATACCGCGAGGGCGTGCATTATTATTACAAAGATATGTATCACGACGGCAAAGGAAACTTAACAGATACACCCCCTTCTAATAGAAGGGAGGGAGTAAAGCCTCAAAAAATGGTCTTTTGGACTAAAAAGGGCATTATTACTTTAGGCTTTAAACTAGAGGAGACGCCACAGACGATTTTATTTCGGGATTGGGCTAGCGATTACATCTTAACCGGTCACGATCGCCCCGTTACTATTCAAAGCGTCTTAGCAGACCCGCGAGCGGCTGCCGATATTCTTTTGAGGCTAGCGGACACGCAGGACGAAGTAAAACGCCTAGAGTGCAAAGTAAAAGCCGATGAGCCTTACGTAGATTTCGCGCGAGCCGTTGAGGTTAGCAAGGGCGATATTAAAATAGGCGAGTATGCGAAAATCCTTTGCGATAAAGATAAGGGCATAGATACGGGCGAGATACGTTTATTCGCTCTAATGCGCGAGCTGGGGATTTTAATGTTTAATAACGAACCTTTGCAAAAGTATCTAAATATGGGCTATTTTAGACGCAAACCGCAGACGTTTACAAAGCCAAACGGCGAGCGAGGGCTAAACCTCATCACTCTAATAACGCCAAAGGGTCAAGTAAAGTTAGCTAAAAAGCTAATCGAGGCGATAAAAGCAAAAAATGCGCCTCAATTAGCAGAGGGTTAATTTTAAAGATTTCTAGGGGGGCGGTTAGTGTCAAGCGATCCGCCCCTTTTGGATGTTAAAACGTGGAAATATTACCTCAAATTACCCAAATACTAGCTGAAACGCCTAGCATAGCCATAGACACCATACGCGCCGATTTTCGTAAAGATAGGCGAAGCAAAGACGGATCGAAGCTTGACCGCCTGAACCTCATCGCCCGGACATACCGCAAAAGCTGGCATAAAATGGATAAAAGCGACTGGCGATTTAAAACGATTGCCAAAAAATACCGATACGACACCGAACTAAATTTAACGAATATTTTTGAACTTGACGACCTAAATATCTTTTATGCCAATACGGCGCAAGATAGCAGGCATAGGGCGCGTTTAGAGATATTTGGGCTAAAACAATACGGCGACGAACAAACGCCCCCTAGTCTCATTGCAGAGCTTTTAAAAGCGGTCGGCAATGTTTCAAGCGTTGATTTATGCTTTGATAGCTCATCTCCTTTTGACGTGCAAAAACTAGCCGAATATTTTCATCTGCGACGATATGAGAATGCTTTTTACGTAAATCATACGGGGCTATCCTCGCTAAGTAAATTTTACATCTACGATAAAAAAATCAAAGACGGGTTAAAAACCGACTTATGGAGACTGGAGGCGACCGCTCCGATCGTCGATTTAAACAAGCCTGCGTTATTGCCTAGAGCCGAACGGCTGGAGCTACAACTGCGCCAAGCCGTGCGCGATTTCTCGCAAATAATCGACCTAGCGACCGAAGCACAGCCGTCAAAGCTCGCATACAAAGCGCACAATAACAAAAGAGAGCTAAGGGCGTAACAGCCCCCCGATCTATCCGTAACACGCCGTAACGTCACATTGTAACGCCTGAACCTCATCGCATATTTATTGTCAAATTTGCCCCAAATTGCCAAAAATCCTTAAGCCATTTTTTACCCGTTTCATTTACTTTAAGAAACAGAATTTTTGCGCCCTCCATACTTCTCCAGCAAATCTAAAGAAAAATTAATACATTATTAATCAACTTGAAAAATAAAGGGCACGATAATACGCACGCATACAGGCATAACTCATATTTTTTCAAGACGACAAAAAACGCGTTTTAAGAATTAGACCCCTTAGTGTATTCCCTCCGTATTTACTTTTCCCCCTCCTCTCCTCTCCAAATTTTCCCTCCTTTCCTTAAAGTAGCGAGCGAGTGAAACAAGCGAGCGATAATCTAATAGCAAAGAGAGTAAATTAACATAATAGCCCATAGAATAAAAATAAGGGGGCTACACTCAAAAAAGAGCCTCCAGGACATACAAAAGATACCAAAAAGAGCTAAAATCAAATAGCGGGCTTTATTTTGCGTTTAAATGCGTATTGTTAATTTTTGG
>CAURWB010000060.1:0-12278 GCA_963528245.1 uncultured Campylobacter sp.
AGACGTAAGCCTAATATCTACTACGGATAAAGAGGACTCTACGGTAACGTACGGATTTATTGGCCTTCTTGATAATAATACCCCAACTAACACATATCAGGTTAATAATGTAACCATAAATGCTAATGGACAAAAAACATTGGATGTAACTTCTATTAATGCTGCAGGCGATGTAAATTTAACAACGCACTTTACACAGGAGGGCTCTAGAGCTACCTATGGCGCCAATAGCAATGCTTATACTATAGGCAGAAACGTAACCATCAATCATACCTCAGATAGTAGCGTAACGGACGGTGAAGTATTTGTTAGAAACCTTTTGAAAGCAAACAAAGACCTGAATGTAACTGCTAGCGGATATAAGAGTTTGAAGCTTGGCGAAACTACTAATGATATACAAGTTGCCGGTTCGGCCACTATCAAGACTACAGCTACAGTTGCACAAAGCACTACTAATATCCAGGGTGTAATCGGAACAACAAAAGGCCTGACGGTAAATGCAAATGCAGCTTATGGTATAACAGATGCTGTTTTAACATATGGAAATTTGACTGCCAATGCAAAAGATATCAATGTGACCGTATCTAACCAAAAATCCGTAACTATAGGTAACGTATCTGCAAACGGAGCTACGGCTGCTACTAGAGGCGATGTAAATATTACAACCAATACAAACATACAAGATGCTAGCGTTCAAGTAGGTAGCGTGTCTTCATTAAACAAAGATGTTACTTTGAAATTTGCCGGTCAGGAAACATTAAATGTAGGTGCGGTGACTGCTGACGATAACTCTACCGGCGTTAAAAATTTCGGTAAAGTAAATATTGATGTTACTACTAGCGATAATGATGCTACAGCAACGTTTGGGAATGTAAGAGGCGTGAGCGTAAATTTAAACGTAAATAACCTAAAATCATTGAGCGTACAAAGTGCAACTGCAACCGATGGCGACGTAATGATTAATACTGGAACAAATACATACCTAGAAACGGCATCTTTTGGGTTCGTAAGCGGTAAAAACGTAACTATGGAAGTTTCAAACGTAACTGCGCCAATAACCGGTGTCACAACTGTAAATGTCCAAAATAATTTAACGATAAATGGATATGCAGGGGATGACGTAAGTCAATTTGCAATTACTCTTCAAACACCTGTGGATACGACAGCAAAAGACTTTGTAGCAAATTTAACTAACGTTAAAGGAACTATAAATGCAGTTGGTGGTAACTCTGTCATAGAGACCATGACTATAAAAGGTGGTATAACTAACCCTTCTAGCTTGAAAAGCGCTGGTCAAAATTCAGATTTGCAAGTAGACGCGTCTAATTTAACTGCATTAAAATCTATTGATCTAAGTGGCTACACAAACGGTAGCGGAAAAGTTGAGTTAACTACATCAGTAGCAAGCACGGATCTAACTGCAATCAAAGGCGCAACTACTGCAACCCAAATGAATATATATTCTACTGGCTTAAAAACTGTAGAGGGCGGTGCAGGCAACGATAAGGTGGTGTTTTACGCTGCTCAAACCAAGGATATTAAAGTAAGCCTAGGTGCTGGCGATGACGATTTTGTATTTGACGGTACTGCAGCCCTAACTGCTAATAAGAAATTTGAAATCAGCGGTGGAGCCGGCAATGATAAGTTTGACTTGTCTGCTGTAAAAACTGATGCTACTGCTAGCAAATACACAACTATCACCGATATCAACAGGGGTGATAAGATTAAGCTAGGAACAACTACTGCTTTTGAAAAATATACTGCTACGGATCTAGATAGTGAAGTTAGCCTATCGGCTGCTGCAAATAAAGTGTTGACCCATAGCAATGCTAATGTTGCAAATAAAGTTTGGGCTTTCGTATACAAAAGCGAGACTTATTTGGTAAACGATAGCGATGGTAATAGTACCGCATTAAGTGCTAACGATAATCTCGTTAAACTTGCGGGATTGTCGCATTTTGATAGGTTTGATGCCTCTTTGGACTCAGGCATGCTAACCGTAACAAATACTAATTTTTAAAAAGCAAAAATTCGGCGGTTTTAATATCGCCGAATTTTTATTCAAAATTTGATATCTTTGATCTATTATTTTATAAATCGAAGTCGCTTCTCTCTAAAACTTTTTTAAAATACTTAAACAAATTTTATTCCTTTTAATTTTTTTATGCTATAATTAGCAATAGTATTCTGTAAAGATACCCAAAAACTCAAGAAACACACTAAAAAGGAGTCCTTAATGGCAGTAACACAAGCACAAGTTGCACAGCTTTACGTAGCGTTATTTAATCGTGCGGCAGAAGGAGAAGGCCTTAGAAACTGGATGGCCGACGGCGTCAACAAAACTATGGCGCAAGTTGCCGACACTATGCTTCAAGCCCCTGCAGTAAAAACGTATTTTAACGGCGCTATCGACAATGATAGAGATTTTGTAGAGATGATTTATAAAAACATCTTAGGCAAAGACTATACTCAGGATCCAAACGGTATAGACTCATGGGTTCTTCACCTACAACTAGGCCACACTAGAGGCGAAACGCTAGTTAAATTATTTGAAGTAGCGCAGTCTGATATAGCAAGAGCCGCAGACCCTGTAGCTGCTAAAGTATTTGAAAACAAGATAGCTATATCTGAATACGTTTCTCAAAGAATAGGCAACGTAGATAAAGACGAAGAAGGCAACTATAACTATACTCTATTCAAGCAAATCATCAGCGAGACAAACGCCAACAACCTAGCTCACCAAAAAAGACTAGTTGATGACGCCGTAAAAGTAAATTTTACTACAAACGTAGACGATATCAAAGGTAATAATAGCGACAATATTTTTGAAACCGTTGTAAGCGGCTTTATGGGTAAAAATACTTTCCAGGCAGCAGACAAGCTTGACGGTCAAGGCGGTAACGATACATTGAAAGTATCACTTGATACGAACTTTACAGGCCTAACTACCGGTAGTGTTAAAAATATCGAAAATCTTGAAATTACAAACACTTCAAATGCTGTTAGATATTTCAATATGAACAACATGGAAGATGTTCAAAACGTAGTTATGATAGGCGACTATGCTTCAAGACTAACAAATGAAGCAAAAATCGTAACCTTGTCTGCCAACGATATCAAAAGAGGCGAGATAGCGATAGTGTACAACCCAAGCACCGTTGCCGGCTCAAACGACTCTCAAGAGCTAGTACTAGAAAACGTAGGTAATAAAACGGACGATCTAGTTTCAAACCCTGCTTACAATTACTATAAAAATCACGTAGGCGTTAAATTTGACGGTATTGAAAATCTAAACATCACCACAAGAACCCAAGAGAGCTATATCAAAGATGTAAATAATAAAAACATAACCGTGAAAGGAAATGTAAATTTAGACATTAACACCGGTGCAGACGTGGAGAGCTTAGATGCTTCAGGCTTTACCGGAAATTTGACGGCCGGACTAAAAACTTCTACTCAGCTAAAGAGCGTAAAAGGCGGTAGCGGTAAGGATCTATTTAAATTTAACGGTATAGCAGGAGCAAATCCTGATCTAGTCATAGACGGTGGCGCTAACGATGATAGCATAGAGTTTGAGGACCTGTCTGGAACTAGAAGATTAAACTCAAGCAACGTAGAAAACGTAACATTTGTAAAGGACAACAATGGCACTATAGACCTAGCTAATGCCCAAGACGTGAAGTCTGTAACGGTCGTAGAGAATAATAACACCGTAAATGTTACAAATTCAGCGATCACTACTTTAAACATTGACACTGATTATGTAGAGAATACAAGGGTAAACGTAACTACAGCTACTTTAGATACTATAAATTTCACCGATCGCGACTTGAGTACTTACCGTGTGCCAAATTTTGCGACTACAAAGCAAATAGTTGCCAATAGCGCTACCAAGCTTACTATGAACATAGACAAATACTCAAATGTGAGCGACTTGGGCGGCGGTGAGCAGTCTTTGGAGGCTACTAGCTTAAAGACTCTAAACATGAACATAGAAAAATCAGCAGACAAGACCAAGTATAGCGTCGATAGCTTTAGACTAATCGATACAGCGTCTCTCGAGACTATAAACTATGTAAATGAGGGTAAGGATTTTGAACTACGAGTAAACAATACGCTCCAAGCACTTGATAAACTAGCCACATTAAACGTAAAAACTGCTTCTAGCTTTAACATAAAAGATTTGAACACAAGCAACGAGGCTCATTTGAGAAATATCTCCGAAATCAGTCTTCAAGGTATTATCAAATCTGACGATACAACTGACTCTGATGTTGTTTTGGGTAACTTGGGTCACAACAGCTCGCTTCACGGCATAAATTTGACAGCCAAACAGCTCGGTGTCCTAACTGTAGGTAACGTAATAACCAATACTCAAATAAACGCTAGATTTAACGTAAATTTAGAAGATATTAGAGACAATGCAACTATTGGCAATATAAAATCAGGTAATACTGTAATAATCGCCAAAACTTTAGCAAAAGACCTAACTATAGGCAATATGGATGCCGATACTATCGCTACAGAGAGTACCGATAACGTGAGAATGGCTATATTTGACGTCGAAGGAGGAGTAGATATAGGAAACATCGTAAACCTAAGCTCTCTTGACGGCGACTATAGAAATATCAAAAAGGCATTTGATTTGGGAGATATCTCGAATTCAAAGGAAAAATCCGCAATATTGCTAAATTTCTTGAATATGAAAGATAGCGTAACCGTCGGTAGTACTGGTATAGAGGCTAGCGAAATAAAAATCGTAGCGAAAAATGTAGAAAAAACTTTTAAAGTAGTAGATATTGATCTAATGGCAACCCCTACCAACGGTAAAGCTCATGAGGCCAATCTATCGCTAGATGGCATCAAAGATGCCGTAACTATAGGCAACATCTCAAATCTAAATTCGCTAAACGGCGACTTTAAAAATTTGGGCGATAAGATTAATATCGGCAACATCAGCGGAACCCAGATAGACTCTACCGCTACGCTTAAATTTACTAATGTAAAAGATTCCGTGACCGTAGGTACTTTTGGCAATGGCGACCAAAACGAAGGCACTACATATACAGTAACAGCCGATAAACTAGCAAAAGAGTTAAATGTAGGTGCTATAGCTATAAAAGAGTCACCAAACTTCTATGACATTCATAAGAGTGCGGTAAACATTACCTCTGGTGTAACAGAAGGCATAGTAAACATAGGCAATATCGACACCGGCGCAGACTCAAAGGTAACGGTAGATCTAAGCAAATCTCTACAAGCTAACACCATAGGAAATATCAAGGGTGGTGAGATCGTTTATAAAAGCTCTGCTATAACAGCCAGCGCAGCTGTAACCTTAGAGGCGGCTTCAAAAGATAAGATAAACGTAGACTCGAAGATAGATGTAACCGGCTCTGTTGGACAAGATGAATTTGTGTTTAAATCAACTGCGGATGCTAAAACATTTACGGTAACCGGAACCCTAGGCGACGGCGAAGATAAATATACTCTTGATCTGGTCGCTTCGAATAATCTAAAAACAGTAAATTTGAGTGGACTAAAAGGCGTTGAGCACGGCAATATCGACCTAACAACCATAATGACCGTAAACAAGAAATCTCTAAGCTTGGTAGCAACGGACGGTAAAGATGAGATCACTGTCGGTGCGATAACAGTTGCAGGCACTACGGAAAAACCTAACGTAGTTACTATCGACGGCGGTAGAGGCGTAGATACATTTAAGTTAGATGCCGCAGTAACTGATGCAAATGCCAGCAAATACGTATCTCTAGTCAATATCGAAAAAGGCGACAAGATCGAGCTAGGTACTGTAAGCGAGTGGGCTAAATATACAGCTACGGATCTAAATGCGGAAGATACACTAAAAGATGCTGTAAATAAAGTGTTGACCGATGCTGCTGCTACTGTAGCTAATAAGGTATGGGCATTTACTTATAAAAATGATACATACTTAGTAAAAGATACTGATGGTGGAAGTTCGGCTCTTACGGCTAGCGATAATCTAGTAAAACTAGCGGGCCAAAATATCGAAGACCTAAATCCGTTCTTGGATAGCGGAACATTCACGATCTAAGCCGGCTTTAATGTAGTATAACCTGCAGTTAAATTTAACTGCAGGTTAATCTTTATAAAATTTTTACACTTTTTCTTCATTTGAATTTTTAAATTTATCTATCCATTTTCTCTTTTCCGGTATTTTTATGCTATAATTAGCAATAGTATTCTGTAAAGATACCCAAAAACTCAAGAAACACACTAAAAAGGAGTCCTTAATGGCAGTAACACAAGCACAAGTTGCACAGCTTTACGTAGCGTTATTTAATCGTGCCCCGGAAGGCGCGGGCTTTAACGCGTGGGTGGCGGCGGGAGCCAATAAAACCCAAGCTCAGCTAGCCCAGCTAATGCTAGAGTCCCCTGCGGCTTTGGCATACTATGGAAATACGATAGATAGCGATAGAGGCTACATCGAAACAATATATAAAAACATCCTGGGCAAAGACTATACTCAAGATCCAAACGGTATCGATTCGTGGGTTTTGCACCTTCAGCTAGGCCACAGTAGAGGTGAAACTCTAGTTAAATTATTTGAAGTTGCAACTTCCGACATCGCAAAAGCGGCAGATCCTGTGGCGGCTAAGATTTTTGAAAACAAGACTGCTATATCTGCTTACATGGCTGAAAAAATACCAAACATTCAAACCGATAGTTCAGGCAACTATGATTATGGAATATTCCAAGAAATTATTAGAACGACCACGGCTACAAATTTGGATGAACAGAAGGCTAAAATCGATGCCTTGGCAAATGCCACTGTGCATACGCTAAACAACACGACTGAAACACTGACCGGAAGTGCAGGCGTGGATATATATAGTGCGGTCGTTAGCTCATTTGCTGATAAAAATACCCTTGGCGTTGAAGATAAGATAGACGGCGGGGCCGGCAATGATATGTTAAATGTTAAAATCGACGATAGCTTTACTGGCTTTACAACCGGATATGCTAAAAATATTGAGGGACTAAATTTAGTCAATACTTCAAATAGCCAAAGAGTGTTTAATGCAGATAAGGTAGAGGGCTTGCAGTCCGTGTCTACTCATGGTGCAAACGGCGTTAGAGTAACAAATCTATCTAATATAGTCGATCTAACGGTAATAGATCAAAAAGATTCAACCGAAGTTGGTATCGCCTATAACACTGATCTAGTAAAAGGCAATAATGACGCGCAAAATTTAATCCTAAACAATGTGGGCAGAGTTACTCCGGATACGGAAGCCGACAGCCACAAAAACTCTCTTAAGGTCAAATTTAACGGCATTGAGACCTTAAACATTACGACTAGAGAAAACGCTAGTTATATAAAAGAGGTGGAAAATAAATTTATCACGGTAAAAGGCGAGGCGGATTTAACTATATCCACCAAAGATAAAAACCCAGATGCTCCATTTAAAGACTTTGTGAATAGCCTTGATGCATCGGCGCTTATTGGAAATTTGACGGCTGATTTGACCGAGTCTGCTTACTACACTAGCATCAAAAGCGGTAACGGCAATGATACGATAAAAGTAGGAAAACTTGAGTCCAACTCTGTTTCTATAGACATGGGTGCCGGCAATGATACTCTTCAGATAGAAAAAGTGGACGCATTAAAGCAAATTAAATTAAAAGGCGTTGATAATATCGAAATCTTTGATAAAAATGATAACGTTAGCGCTCTAGACTTGACTGGACAAACTGATGTTAAGAGCCTAAAAGTGGGACAGCTTGATCAAACGTTAGTTGTTACAAGTTCTAGTATAACGACTGTAAATTTAACAGACAAAGTGGATGCAAAAGCGGCTAGTGCAGGAAACGGCCACGGTATACTGCATATAAATGACAAATTTGTTGACACTATTAACTATGCGATAGATAACGTGACTACGCCTCAAGATTTAATCGGTAAAGTAAGGGTTTCTGAGTCCAAAAATCTTACTGTAAATTTAGATAAATCGGTTAAAACTGTAAATGGTAACCTTACTGATAACGCAGCCAGCGTTATTGAGGCGCCAAAGGCTACTACAATTAATGTGAATGTAAATATGGTTGAAAATTCGGGCCTTTCTCTAAGAAATATTCACGAGCTTAAGACTATAAATCTAACCAACAATAATCCTAAGAAATTTACTTTCGATATCCACGAGGATGCGAGAGTGAAAACGCTAAACATAGCTACATTGGGTGCTCTTGATGTTTTAAATAATGGCCTCAAATATATATCTGAGATAAACGTAAAAGGGCTAGCCAATATGCCTGTAGCAAGCCTAGTCGAGCTTCACAATCTTGGCTCGATAGATTCTGAAAACGGCGTAAAACTAAACGTAAATGATCTTGTTACCGTTTATCAAGGCTCAAGCCACGTAACGGCTTTAAAGGTAGGAGACGTAACTACGAAAAAGACGACAAATGCCGGTGCAAATTTTAACTTTAAAAATGTCACAAACGATATCGAAGTAAATAAATTTGACGTAGGCGGCGAGATAACTTTCGTGGCTAATAAGATCGGTAACGTCAAAATAGCAGACGAAATCAAGTCTAAGAATAGCGGCGCTACATTTGATATTAGCGACTCTAGATTTAATGTCGAAATAAGCAGCGGTAACGGCATAGACGTTAAAAATGATGTAAACTTTACAGCTAAAGACGTAACAGGCAAAGTATCTATCGCGAATATAAAAGCAGAGAACGTAAATATCAGCTTAACTAATATTAAGGGTCAAAATGAGACTAGCGCGGTCGGGATAGGAGATATAAACGGCAACTACGTCAAAAACGTAAATATTACGCTAAAAGACGTATTAAAAGACGTTAAAGTCGGTACTCTAGATCTAAAAAGCGCTGCTGTTATAGATGGCAAGATAAAAGTAAAAGAAAGCACGAGTATAAACATCGACGCTGGAAACACAAAGGGCATCGTTGATCTTGGCAACACAGGACCTGTAAGTGCTGATAGCGTAACGGTAGACCTAAGTAAAACTATAGGTGCAAATAAGTTTGCCAGTATCGTGGCAGATACTGTAGTCTATAAGGGCTCTACTCAGACTCCGCTTTCGACAGATGTTAACATCACTATGAAGCAAGATATCAATTCAAAAGATTTTGTTGCAAATATTACTACGTCTGCTCAAGCTGATAAGTTGGTTGTAACTGCTGCTACAAAATTCTCGCTTGTTAATGGTTCTGAAAGAGTTGACGGTAATGATCTAAAAACAGCTACTATCTCGGGCGATATGGGTACAGACGCTACCGACGAGTACACGTTTGACGATACCAATGCTGAAAAGCTAACAAAAATTGACTTTAGCGGATTAAAAAACGTAGAGAAAGGCACTATAACAAATACCGCAAGTAAAGTTATTGAGAACATTAAGGCTACCGACGGAGACGATACTATTACTCTAGCGGGCGATCAAAAAGCTGCAAAAATTTCAATTGATGCAGGTGAAGGCAATAATACCATTAAGACAGGAACTTTCCTAACCCCAGGTCATGCCGACGCAGATCCAAAAGGTCAAAATATAACCATCAAAAGTGGTTCGGGCAATGATACCTTCGATGTTAGCGCTTCTCTTATAGGTGCAGGCTTTGATAGCGCTAACGAGTCTCATACTAGACTTGTAACCATAGATAAGATAAATGTAGGCGATAAAATCAAATTTGCCGGTGGTACCACTGCTATAGAAAAAGTAACTCTAAATGCCAACGGAAATGCGCAAGACAACTTTGCTCTTGCAGCTAAACTTGGCGGATTCTTTGATGGCACCAATAACCAAGCTGGTAAGATATATGCTTATTCATATCTAAATGATACATATTTGGTATACAACGCTGCTGCAGGTGATACTGACTTTGGCGCAGGCGACACCATCGTTAAGCTATCGGGCGTAAATATTGCCAACCTTAACACAACAGTTAATGCTGGTGAAGTTACTATTAATGCATTCTGATTTCTCCTTCTTTTCGGCAGGTTTTTACCTGCCGAACTCCTTTTTTCGTAAAATTATTTTATATAAAAATCATTTTTAGCGATATATAAAGTTTTGCGATTTCGCATTTTTATATTTTGTATCAAGTTTATGACTTTAGTCTAGATATCCAAGCTAAAACTGGCATAAAAAAGTATCAAAATGAGCAATTTTGGTCGTCTATGAACCAATTTTGATATCTTAATGTCTAAAATCAAGTCGCTCAAGGTTTTTATATAAAAATAGATAGAATAATTGTAATGCCAGATTTTGGCAAACGGCACCAAAGTATATTAAGATCTAAAGCATAGAGCGGAGTAGCTTCTCGATCTCCGCGTTGCAAGGAGCTATGCCATAGTTTTGTAGTTTCGCCGTATCGCAGACGAGTAGGGCGGGGTCGTTTGCTCTGATAAATCGGGGATCGCTTTGCACAGCTATATCATGTCCGCTTAGACAGCGTAAAATTTGTAAAATTTGCTCAATACTATAGGCCTTACCAGAGCCAATGTTAAAAATTTCATCGTTAGCTTCGAGTTTTAGTAGTTGCTCGTATATTCTCACGACGTCGTTTATGTCGTTATATTCGCGCTTTGGCGTCAAATTTCCGAGTTTTATTGTATGAGCTTTATCTTTAAAATGTCGCACTATTTTTGGTATGAGGAAATTTTCGCTTTGTCCAGCACCTGTGTAGTTAAATGGGCGCGCGATGATAAAAGGCAGTCCACTTTTGGCTATCTGCTCCTCCATAAAAATTTTACTTTCGGCATATATGCTTTGCGGATTTAGCGGAGAGTTTTCGCACATGGGCATATCTCCTCCGCCGTAGACGCTAGCTGAGCTTGCAAAGATCGCCTTTTCAAATTTAACGGAACCTAGAGCCTCTAGCAAATTTATGGTGCCGATTTCGTTTGCGTTTTTTATCTCGGCGGGATCTGCCATGGCAAAAGATACTGCTGCGAGGTGGATGATGTAGTCAAATTTTGCGCCAAAGGCGGCTTTTATGCTGTCTTTATCAAGCAGATCAAAGCGCGTATGATTAGGCGCGCTAGGTCTCAGGGCGCCACCTGAGACCTCGTAGCCGAGCGCACAAAGGTATCGCTCTAAATAGCGACCCGTAAAACCCTCGATCCCCGTAATAAAAACGCGCTTAGAACTCAAATCCCGCCTCGATGCGCCTTAGATCGGCTTTTATCATCATATCGCAAAGTCCTTTTAGATCAGTCTTTGCGCTCCAACCTAGCTTTTGTTTGGCTTTTGATGCGTCGCCTATTAGTAGATCGACCTCTGCCGGTCTAAAAAACGCAGGGTTTATCTTTACTATCACGTCGCCTTTGTTGTTTAGCCCGACTTCGTTTATGCCTTCGCCCTCAAATTTTATCCCGATATCTAGCGCTTCAAAGCTAAGCTTTACAAAATCCCTAACCGTGGTCGTTACGCCGGTAGCGAGCACGAAGGTATTCGGAGTTGGCGCTTGTAACATCGCGTGCATACCTTCGACGTATTCTTTGGCATAGCCCCAGTCGCGCTTTGCGTCTAGGTTGCCCAGCTCCAAAGTTTTAGCCTTTTTCAGAGCGATTTTTGCGGCCGTATTCGTGATTTTTCTCGTGACGAACTCAAGTCCTCTTAGCGGACTTTCGTGGTTAAATAAAATGCCGCTTGAGGCGAAAATATCGTAGCTTTCTTGATAGTTTACCGTGATAAAGTGCGCATAAAGCTTTGCCACTCCGTAAGGCGAACGCGGATAAAACGGCGTCGTTTCGCTTTGCGGGACGGCTTGGACTTTGCCGAACATCTCTGATGTGCTAGCTTGATAAAATTTGATACTTTTATCTACCGTTTTGATTGCTTCTAGTATATTTAGCGTGCCGATACCCGTAGCATTTGCAGTGTGAAAAGGCTCTTTAAAACTAACGCCTACGAAGCTTTGGGCGGCTAGGTTGTAGATTTCCTCGGGTCTTATTTCATTGACGACGCTTAGGATATTAAACGGGTCGGTTAGCTCAAACTCGACTAGATGAAAATTCGGCTCGTTTAAAAGACCTAGCTCGTTTAATCTCCAAAAATTTGGGCTCACCGCTCGTCTGTAACCGCCGTAGATATCATATCCCAGATCGATCAGATATCTAGCCAGATACGCGCCGTCTTGGCCTCCGACGCCCGTGATTATAGCTTTTTTCATTATTCTTCTCCGTTTTTTAAATGTCGCATAAAATTATGATCAGTATTTATGGCTTTAAAGATTCTTAAATAAAGACCGGCGATATTTTGCCA
>CAURWB010000061.1:0-12113 GCA_963528245.1 uncultured Campylobacter sp.
TTTACGACGCAGCCCATCACCGAGACGTTTAGCGGCTCTTTGATGTGCTTGGTTTTCTCCTCGACGAGCTTTACCGCAGCCATGAGATCAGCCTGCAAACGCCCACAGGTAGGGCACGAGATGATATTTAGCCCCTCTTTTTGGCGGCCGCTGTCTTTTAGGATCGCTTTTGCGACCTTGATCTCTTCTTCTAGCTCGCCCGTGATGCTAACTCGCATCGTGTCGCCGATGCCTTCTAGCAGCAGTCCGCCTAGCGCGATTGCGGACTTTATCGTCGCGTGAAAGCTAGTGCCTGCCTCCGTCACGCCCAGGTGAAACGGATACGCCACAAGCGGCCTAAGCGCGCGATAAGCGGCCATCGTACGCTCGACGTCGCTTGATTTTAGCGAGATTTTGATATCGGTAAAGTCAAAATCCTCGAGCAAATTTATATTATAAAGCGCGCTTTGCACCATCGCTTCGACGCTGCGGCCGTATTTGTCCTCAAACTGCTTTTCGAGCGAGCCCGAGTTTACGCCGATGCGGATAGGCAGATTTCGCTGCTTGCACGCGTCCACGACGGCTTTGATGTTCTTTTTTGAGCCGATGTTGCCCGGATTTATGCGGATAGCGTCGACGAACTCGCTAACTATCACGGCGTAGTTGTGATTAAAGTGGATATCGGCTACGACGGGCAGCGGGCTAGATTTGACCACCTCGCGCAGCGCGGCAGTGTCCTCCTTGTCAAACACGGCGCAGCGCACGATATCGCAGCCGGCAAAATAAAGCCGCTGTATCTGCTCTAGCGTGCCTTTTACGTCTTTTGTTTTACTAAACGTCATCGACTGCACCGATATGGGCGCGTCTCCGCCTATTTTTACGTCCCTGATTTTTATCTGTTTTGTGGGGTATCTTTGCAAATTTGGCCTTTAAATTTTATTGTGCGATTATATAAAATCTTGGCTTTTAAATAAATTTACCGCCCCAAAACCTACTTGCCCAAAACCTCGCGCCTATACTCCCGCGTATCTATAAATTTAGCTCTCAGGCTTTTTTGATTTTCTATGTGCGCGTCTATGTTTTTGCTAGTTATCTCTACGCCCAGCCCCGCATGCTCGCCCTGACCAGTTAAAAAATCCAGCATCATATCGCCAAGCTTTGCGTTATAGTGGCTAGCCTCCCAGTAGTACGGCGAGACTTGATCGGCGTTTTTAGGTAGCTCCTGGGTCGTTATCTCGTTATAAACGCCAAAATCCACTATCCTAAACGGCTTTTTTCCTAGACGCTTGGCAACCTCTTCATTTACGGCCGCTATCTGCTTTTTCCACTCGTACCACGCCGCGTCAAGCCCGACTCTATAGTCCATAGCTTCAAGCAGCCTCGCGTGCAGCGGACTTATAGCGATATCTAGGATTATATTATTTTCATGAGCGTCCATTAAAATCTCGATAAAATTTTCATAAGACAGCCTTGATACCTCGTCTCTTTTGCGCTCAGCCATATATCCGCCCTCTATCTTTTTTACGGAGTATTCGTAGTAGCCCCCGTTTCTTCGCACCTCTTCTAGTAGCGACGCCTCGGTCCGTCTGCCGTCAGGCTCAAAAAGCGGAGTTTTGCCGTATTTTAGGACGGTCGCTACCGAGTCGCGAAACGTCTGAGAGCTAAATAAAATTTTATAAGTGCTAGGATTTTTAAAATACTCCTCAAAATCATCCGCCTTGCTACCGCCGCCTAGCATCGTCTTATCATCAAAAACGAGCAACGCCTGCTTTAAATTTCCCTGTTTTATCGCCCATTTTAGATAGGCTTTAGCTTCGTTTAGATTGCTTCCCGATACGGCCGCGTTAAAGGCCGGCTGCGTAAAGTATCTATGCGCAGGATTTAGTGCGGTTTGCGGTCGGGAGTTGCCTAAAAATATCGAGGCGGGCCTTATTTTTTGGATCTTTACAACCTTCATAAAACGCGACTGCAAATCCTCTCTAGGTTTATTTTTAAAAATATCCGTATCGTAAATCCTATATGGATCGACCAGGTAGTTAAAAACCGCTACGAGCGCGAAAATCAAAGCCGCCGCGGCCAAAAAGCTAAACGTCCATTTTTTAAATTTCATACGATTTTCCTAAAAGTTAAAATATAAAAATTGAGACATTTTGTGCAAATTTAAAACGCCCAGCGTAAAACAAAGCACGGCAAGGGTCAAATTTAGCCCGCCGAGCTTAAAGCCTTGCAGTTTTTGCGCGGAGTTTTTAAACAGTAGAGTGACCGCAAAACCCGCTATCAAGTAGTAGAGCAAGGTATTTGTGCTGTCTATTTGTATATTTGGATTCCACTCGCCAAATTTAACGCCGTACTCCCTCAAAAAACCGACCTTTTTCTCTAGCCGGGAATTTAGAGCTAGCCCGCCGCTTAGTCCAAACATCCCTTTTAATACCTTTAGCGCGTCATCCCACTCCTTTGCTCTAAAAAACACCCAGGCGATATTTACGAAGTTAAAGGTTATAAACCAAGCTACGAATTTATTTAGCCTAAAGCCCAGCTCGCTCCAAATCCTTTGGACGACCAGAGCCGCACCGTGCAGACACCCCCAAAAAATAAACGTCCAGCCAGCCCCGTGCCAGATGCCGCCTATCACAAAGATCGCGGCTAAATTTACGTACGTACGCACCTTGCCGCTACGGTTGCCTCCCAGCGGGATATAGACGTAATCTCTCAAAAAGCGGCTTAGCGTGATATGCCATCTACGCCAAAAATCCTGAATATTTAAAGCCTTATAAGGCGAGTTGAAATTTATCGGCAGTCTGATGTTAAAAAGTAGCGCCGCGCCGATCGCCATATCGCAGTACCCGCTAAAATCAAAATAGAGCTGAAACGTGTAGCTAAGGCTAGTGACCCAAGCTTCGATCAAATTTAAGCTCGCAGCCCTATCAAACCCCTCGGTCGCCCAAACGGCAAAAGTATCGGCGATAACGACCTTTTTAAAAAGCCCGATAGAAAATATAAAAAGTCCAAGAGTGATATTTTTGTAGTTGATTACTTTGTTTTTGGTTTTTGCAAACTGCGGCATCATCTCCTCGTGATGCACGATGGGGCCGGCAATTAGCTGCGGGAAAAACGTAACAAACAAGCAGTAGTTTAAAAAATCGTACCGCTTTGCGCCCTCTCCCGCCGCGCAATCTGCGAGATATGCGATCTGCTGAAATGTAAAAAACGAAATCGCAAGCGGCAGGAGCAAATTTAGATGCGGTATCTGCGTGCCGAAGGCGAAATTTACGTTGCCGATTAAAAAATCGGAGTACTTAAAATACCCAAGCAAGGCCAAATTTGCCGCGATACCAAGGACCAGGAGGAACTTTTTGGAAATTTTGGGATTATTTTTATTTAGCTCGAGTCCAAAAGAGTAGTTAAATATCATCGAGCCTACTATTAGCGGTAGATACGCGATATTCCACCAGCTGTAAAAAAATAGCGACGATAGCACCAAAAAGCCTTTCGCCGCTTCGGTAAGGCGCTTTTTGTTCAAGAAAAAATATACGAAAAAAGTTATGGGCAAAAATAAAAATATGAATTCGTAAGAGTTAAAAAGCATTTACCTGTCCATTGATGTTTTAGCGAGATTATATTAAACATTATTTAATATTTAAACAAAATCAAAATTAATTAATTGCTACCGAGTAAAAACTAAACGCGTAGGCGGTCAAATTTGAAGCAAGGACGTAAAAATAATCTGCCAAAGTTGCAACTTAAATTTGAGTAAAATGACACAAACGGCGGTATCGCGAAGCTAGACGAGGTGCAGATGAAATTTGCGGGCGGAGCGTATGTTTGAAAGCAATAGAGCAAATTTAAACGCAACGACGTATAGCAAAGAGAAACAACGCGGGAATTAAGGCGAAGTATTTTTCGCTTAAACGAGGCGAAATTTAATTTTTAAGCGTAGGCTGGTTTAAAATTTGAGTTAAAGAATGCAAGAGAGGCAGTATCGAGAGATAGCTTTAAATGCTGTGCAGAAATTTTAAGTCAAGATAAGGCATATGACCTATCGCGGACTTAAAATTTCAAACTCATTTAAAGACGCTCGCGGGATACGCGCAAAGATAAGGCGCAGTATTTTTTCTTTAGACGAGGCGGAAATAAGCCGAATGAAGGAGCGTATATTATAATACGTGACTGAAATTCGGCGAAATTTACAACGATGTATAAAGGAAAAAGAGGGGCCGCTAAGTATTCAGATCAGGATAATCCCACGCGTTATATTCATCCGTCAGATTATCGTTCTCCGCACCCTTGCAGCAGAGCCACTCTAGCCCGCCGCGCCTCTCCATCACGACTTCCTCATCGAGTCCAGCACTCTTGGTGCCGTGCACGCGGGCATTGACGCACGCCCAGTGGTAACGATAGACGAGATCGAGCGCCTGCAGGATTTCATCCGTATCGCGCATTTTCACGCGCCCAGAAAAATCGCCGCCGACAAAGGTATCCATCACAAATTTGCAGTCGCAGATGTCGCTTGGAAAGCTAAGCTCATCCACGAGCCCCATGGCCCACATTAGCGCCCACAGCGACTCGTATTTCCAGCCCATATTTACGGCCTCGTTATAGCTCGCTTCGCCCTCTATGACGCGGCGCTCCATGCGCGTTAGCTTGTCTATGCACCCAAAGCGGTTATCTAGAAAATCCTTCGTGCCCTGCTTATCCTCGTCCGTTAGCTCGCCGTTATCTCTGATCGTGCAAGCACACATTATCGCGGCAAACGAGCAAATAGAGCGGGCGATAACCTCGTCCTTTTTGCGCGGAGTGATCTCGCTCGTCTCGTATCGTATCGGCAAATGGTCTATAAAAGGCACGCCCTGCGATTTTAAAATTTCGATGCTTATATCCTTGCGCTCCTGCGCGGTCTTGCCGATCTTTGAGGCGTTTGCATTATTTTTGCCGCCTTTTTTGAAAAAATCGAAAAATGCCATATTTTCTCCTTTAAATTTACGGTTGCATTTTACCTGATCTCCGCTTATAGCAGCATTTTACACGGATACGGTTTGCTAAATTTAACGAGCGAGCAAAACTGATAAAATTGATTTGGCATAGATTGAAAAAGCAAAGTAATTTTGTAACAAGATAGTAAAAAGTAGAGATGAGAAAAACGGCCGCGAGCGGCGAGTCGCCTAAAAATATAAATAGGCGTACCGCTCGCTAAAATCTGCAAATTTTACTTAGCCGTGCAGCTTTTGCAGCACTCCAAGAGCCTACGCGCCGCGTTTGAGGCTACGATTAGCCCCGCAGCAGACATTATTATATCTTTTAGCACCAGTCGTCCAGCACCTGATAGATACGGGAAGCCGTGATTAGGGCTTTCGGTGATGCCGAGCGCCGGATTGCCTAGATTTGGCACCCAAGTCTCGGGCGTCGTTATCAAAAAGCTAAGCGTTACGATAGACATGCCAAACGTCAGCAGTCCGCCGATAAGCCCTAGTTTAGGGAACCAGATGCCAAGTAGCACTAGCGTGCCGATCGTGCAGATCATCGCGCCGATCAGGTACGAAACCGCGTAAGTACCGTTTTGTTTATGCCACTCGATGTTTTTAGGCACGACCAAGCCTTCCGGATTTTTGTGTAGGTTGTACTCGGCGACCATTTTGCCCTTGCCGTTATCTACGATATCTTTTTTGCTATACATATAGCTAAAAAACGGGCTGTTGGTTACAAACGGCACGATGCCGTCAGCCTCGTATTGCACGACTTTTAGTCCGCCTATCCACGCCATCACGATGAAAATCGCGACGCTAACGTAGTTTACGAAATATTTTTGCGAGCCTGCTAGGGCTTGTAAAAATTTTTGCATTAAGTTCCTTTAGGGTGATTTTTATAATTTTAATTAGACTGTATATTTAAGGCTAGATAAAATTATAACGGGATTATATATAAATCATATAAAATTCGGCTTAAAAAGATAAGCATTATCATAAATAGAAACTTTAATTACATTTTAGTTTTGATTTAAGTAAGATTTTAAATTCATAATATCTTTATCTGCAAATAGCCGCCAAAACACACTAAAGACTATTTGGTAGATTTAGCTGGTATATGTGAGCGGATTAATAGCAAAACTTGCGTTAAATTTAAGACTTGATCTCTAGCCGCCAAAACCAAAACTAGCTCGTTTTAGCTTAAATTTTGACACCAAGCCGAATGTGAAATTTGATTTTACAAACCTTGCAAAACATTTAAGACGCTTTCTAGCCACCCAAATTAAACATCGAAAACCAAACAAAAAGAAATCAAATTTACGAGAAATTTATCGGATCCATATCGACGTCAAAGCCGTGCGCGGCGCAGATGCGAGCGGCTTTTATAAGCGGAGCGTGCGAGGCGCAGCGCAGCAAAATCTCAAAACGGTATTTTCCGCCCAGTATTTCGATCGCGCACTTGCCGTGCCCGACTATCTCGAGCGAGGTTTCGGCGGCGCGTAAATTTTCAAGCTCGGCTACGCAAAACTCAAGCCTTTGTTTTGCCGCCTGCTCGCTTTTTTCAGAAACGACAACTCGTAAAAGCCTAGCAAACGGCGGATAAATCGGCTCGCGCGCCGCGATCTCCTCAGCCAAAAACGCATCGTAGTCCGTGATAAAATTTTCAAAAAACTCCCGCTGTCTACTCTGCACGACCACGCGCCCCTCGCCCGAGCGCCCTGCCCTGCCCGCCACCTGCATCGCCAACGCCAATGTCCGCTCTCGAGCGCGAAAATCCGGGAAATTTAGCAGCTCATCGACGCCCATGATGACGGCAAGATCCACATTGTGATAGTCATGTCCTTTGCTCAACATCTGCGTGCCGACAAGCGCGTCTATCTCGCCCGCGTTAAAGGCTTTTAGCGTCTTTTCGAGCTTGTTTTGCGTCGTGATCTCGTCGCGGTCGAATTTCTCGATTCTAGCCGCTGGAAACGCTGAGCGCAGGGCGTCCGCCAGCTCGTCGGTGCCGATTTTTTTCGCCTCGATCATCTCGCTACCGCACTTCTCGCACGAACACGTCGCAGACGTCGTAAAGCCGCAATACTGGCACTTTAGCAGATTACGCTTTTTATAAAAGCTCATCCCGACGCTACAAAACGGGCACTTTATCGTGCTGCCGCACTCGCGGCACGACAGATAGCGGAAGTTTGCGCGCGTCGGCAGAAATACGACCGCCTGCTTACCGCCCGTAAAACTCGCCGTAAGCTCGCCCAGTATCGCGTCACTAAGCCCCGTCTCGCTCTCATCGTAGATAAATTTTTTCTCGCTTTTAAAAAACGTTCCCCTTAACCTAAAATGCGGCTGCTTTTTGAAGCTCACGACGCTCGGAGTCGCCGAGCCTAATACGACTTTGATGTCAAATTTGCCTGCCAAAAATACCGCGAGATCGCGGGCGTTATAGTGCGGATTTTGCGCGGATTTGTAGCTGTCGTCGTGCTCCTCGTCGACGATGACGAGCCCAAGCTCGCTAAATGGCAAAAATAGTGCTGAACGCGCGCCTGCGATCAAATTTATCTCGCGACTCTGAAATTTTTGTAGGATCTCGCCGCGCTTTTTTGGAGTTATTTTAGAGTGCCACACGCCGAATTTTTCGCCGAAATAGCTTTTTAGTCGTTTCGTCATCTGCGGCGTTAGCGAGATTTCCGGCATCAAAAGCAAAACCTGTTTGCCCGCAAGTAGATATTCGCGGATAAGCGAAAAATAAATCTCGCTTTTACCGCTTCCCGTATCGCCGAAAATCAAACTCGTTTTGTGAATTTTGGCAAAATTTAGCGCTTCTTGTTGATCTTGGTTTAGGTTTGGGATTTTTGGGAAAAATTCGGATATATCTGGGTGGTCGAAAACTGTTTTTGGCGACCGTGCGGGATTATTAAAATTTAATTTAGTAGCAACACTCTCATTTAATTTCAAATTTTCTTGCAAGCTATTATTATTTAAATTTTCAGGCAAATTTGACTCCGATGTTTCGTTTAATTCCGTAGTCAAATTTAACTCTTTGCTATCGTCAAATTTTGCATTTGTCTCGTTTTTATCGCTCAGAATTTGCGCTTGCGTCAAATTCTGCAAGCAAGGCGCTTCAATCTCAAGCGGAGTAAAAAGTCCGGCCGCGATAGATAAATTTACGACATAGTAATGCGAGATAAATTTCAAAAGCAAAATTTGTATCGGTGTAAGCGTGGCGGGTAAAATTTCTAAAATTTCAAGCGTTTTAAAATTCGGTTCGGCTACGCTTTGGAGGACATAGCCGATAGTTTTTTTATTTTTTATATTGATTAAGACTTGGGTAAAATTGGGTATTTTAAAATCTGAACAATATGTAAGCGGCTTAAGATTTAAGCCGCACGGAATTATTTGGTAGTAGAGCATTACTCCAATTCTTGACAAAATCGACCGGCCTCGTCATCGACACACACAAAAGTTCCGTTGTTTTGAGTGTACGTAAAAGTAGCCGTTCTGTTCCTCAATGTAAAAACATAGACATTAGCTGCGTCGCTAGTCCATCCATTTTGAGGATTGGGTCTGATTCCGGTTTGCAAAATGTTTTCAAAAAGTACGTTATTATCGGCTCCTTCAAGAGCAGGATACTGAAAAGCGCCTCTTAGCATATTTGCGTTATAAGCATTAACGATAGCGCTTCTAATAGAAGCTAAATCGGTTCTGGCTCTTGCTATTATAGCGTCGTCTCTGGTAACAAATAGCCTAGGCATAGCGATACCGGCTAATATACCTATCACAACTATAACAAACACTAACTCAATCATCGTAAAACCGCGCCTCATGGAGTATCCTTCGTTCTTGATTTTCGTAATTTTATCTAAAACAAGTTTTTAAAATCATAAAAATATACTAGAATCAAACAAGCTGAATTTTTCATCAAGAATAAAATTTAAAAAGCCCGAAACCTATCTCTAGGCTCGGGCTTTTATCGCATTATCTAAATCAATTAAGATTAGCGAACTACGCTCATACCGCCAACTTTAATCTTGCCTGTGGCTTTTCCTTGAGAGCTAGCTATGTAGTCTTTAACTTGAGCCATGCTTGGCAACGCCCAAACTTTAGCACAAAGACCGCCTGTTCCAACATCAGCTTTTATTTCTGTATCTGTAGTTTGAGCAGGTGCAGTAAATTTCAAGCAACTATCTGTTCTTATTTTTATATCATCTGCAACAGAAGTCATCTCACCCCATGTAGTAGATACAGCACCCTGTGAAGTATAGTAAGCATTAAGATCAGAGATAACCGTAGAAATGTTTGTCGCAGCAGCAGAAACCTCAGCATCATCACGAGTTGCGGTTAGTCTTGGGATAGCTACAGCAGCTAAAATACCTAAAATAACGATCACGAAGATCAACTCAATCATTGTAAAACCTTTTCTCATATGAGACTCCTTGTGTTTATTTCTGCATACACTTATGCAGTTGGCGGAATTATATAGATAATTAGCTTAAAAATATATTAAAATGAAATCTTTTTATATGGGTACGTGTAAAAAAGTAATCTAGGATAAAATTTAACTTATTTCTTTACTTACTTTTTGGGCTAAAGAGCGCAGATCGCGCTCCTGTTGGTAGTTTTCATAGCATTTTTGGACAAAGGCGCTTAGTAGCTCTTTGACGTCGAGATATTTTTTACCTCCGGTAAAGGTCTCCCACTCTTTTTCAAAATTTTGAGCAAAGTCGTCCTCGAGGCTGATGTTGTAGAATGTGGAAGCTATTTTTACCGTTATTTTTTTCATCGTTTATTTATTTTCCCAGTACCGCTTCGATCTTGCGGATAACGTCGTCGCTCTCGGTGTTTTTGGTTCTCAGGTCTTCTTCTAGGCGGGCGATTTGGTTTGTTTTTGCTTCGTTTTGGGCTTTGACGCTGATTAGTTCGTTGCGTAGAGACTCGTTTTCTTCGCAGATTTCGTTATATCTAGCCAGCAGGTCGTTTACCTTGTCGGTTAGGGTGTTTAGTACTTTATCGTTATCAAACATCTTTTTCCTTAGTTTTGGTATAATTTTACGTAATTGTAACAAAAAAAGCTGATTTTTAAGGTAAAAAATGAAAAATTTTGAAATTTCGTCCAAATTTAACCCGAGTGAGGATCAGGCCCGTGCAGTCGCTAACATCGTAGCCTCCGTAAGATCTGGCAACAAATATCAAACGCTTTTAGGCGTCACGGGCTCTGGCAAGACATTTACGATGGCAAACGTCATACGGGAGCTAAATATGCCCACGCTAATCATGACGCACAACAAATCTCTCGCCGCGCAGCTTTATAGCGAATTTAAGGGCTTTTTCCCTAAAAATCACGTGGAGTATTTCATCAGTTACTACGACTACTATCAGCCCGAGGCCTACATCCCGCGTCAAGATCTTTTCATCGAAAAAGATAGCTCCGTAAATGAGGAGCTCGAGCGTCTGCGCCTATCTGCGACGGCGAGCTTGCTTAGCTTTGACGACGTCGTGTGCGTGGCGTCGGTGTCGGCCAACTACGGCCTGGGTAATCCTAGCGAATACAAAGGCATGGTCGCATATCTAAACGTCGGCGATAAAATCAACCAGCGCGCGTTGCTACAAAAGCTAGTGGATATGGGATACAAGCGAAACGACGTTTATTTCGACCGCGGCGACTTTCGCGTAAACGGCGACGTGGTGGACGTATATCCCGCGTATTTTAACGACGAGGCGTTTAGGATCGAGTTTTTCGGCGACGAGATCGAGACGATGTATAGCCTGGACGTGCTGGAAAACAAAAAAAGACATGACCTGAAAAAATTTATCCTCTACCCGACCAGCCAGTTTATCGTGGGCGAAAACCGCCTAAAAATCGCCATCAAGCAGATCGAGGAGGAGCTGGCGGAGCGGCTAAAAGAATTTAACGAGCAAGGCAAGCTCGTCGAAGCTCAGCGCCTAAAACAGCGAGTGGAATTTGACTTAGAGATGATGAGCAGCACGGGCATGTGCAAGGGTATCGAAAACTACGCGCGACACCTAACCGGGCAAAAGCCCGGAGAGACGCCCTACTCTATGTTTGATTATTTTGAGCTGGGTGGCAAGGACTACCTAGTCATCGTGGACGAGAGCCACGTGAGTCTGCCGCAGTTTCGCGGGATGTATGCAGGCGACCGCAGCCGCAAAGAAGTGCTGGTGGAGTACGGCTTTCGTTTGCCGTCCGCACTGGATAACCGTCCGCTAAAATTTGACGAGTTTATAAACAAACGCGCCAAATTTCTTTTCGTTTCTGCCACTCCTAATGAATACGAGATAAATTTGAGCTGCGGCCACGTCTACGAGCAAATTTTACGCCCGACAGGACTGCTTGATCCCTTGATCGAGATAAAAGACAGCGAAAATCAGGTGGAGATTTTATTTGACGAGGCGAAAAAAACGATCGAGAGAAACGAGCGCGTGCTGGTTACTGTGCTCACCAAAAAGATGGCCGAGGAGCTCAGCCGCTACTACACCGAGCTTGGTATCAAGGTCAAATACATGCACTCAGATATCGATGCCGTCGAGCGAAACGAGATCATCCGCGGACTGCGTAGCGGCGAGTTTGATATGCTCATCGGTATAAATTTGCTCCGAGAGGGGCTTGATCTGCCCGAGGTTAGCCTCATTGCCATCATGGACGCCGACAAGGAGGGCTTTTTGCGCTCGACGACGAGCCTCATACAAACGATGGGGCGTGCGGCTAGAAACATACACGGCCGGGTGCTGATGTTTGCCAAAAAGATCACCAAATCAATGCAAGAAGCGATGGATACGACGCTGGCACGCCGCAAGATGCAAGAGGAGTACAACCGCGCCCACGGCATCACGCCGCGCTCGGCTAGCCGAAATATCGAGGAGAGTCTGCACGTCGAGGACGGCACGGAGATTTTAAGAAAAGGCGCAAATCTGGAAAAAATGCCTGCTGCCGAGCGAGCAAGCATAATCAAAGAGCTGAGAAAACAGATGCTGGAGGCGGCGGCACAGCTGGAGTTTGAGAAGGCGGCGGCATTGCGTGACGAGATCGCCAAGATACGTAAACTTTAAATTTGGCGGCTTGTCTTTTTCCGCCATACTTCGTTACCGGCTCAGTTGGCTTCGGTCACGGACGGCTAGTCCGCTCCCTCGCCTCGCTCGCCGCTGCCTCGTCTGACGAAAAAT
>CAURWB010000062.1:0-12045 GCA_963528245.1 uncultured Campylobacter sp.
AAACTCACGCTAAGATAAATTTTAGATTAAATTTATAAAATTTCGACTAAATTTTGGCACAAAAGTCAAAATTTAAAATTATTTTTTATAATTAAGCAAGTTTTAATAAACACGTGATTTTTACGTTAGCGAGGTTGATTAAAATTACGATATCAAATCAATTTAAAGGAGAAAATATGAAAAGAACTCTCTCATCATTCGCCCTGGCTGCGGCGTTACTCGGCGGTCTAAGTACGGCAGTGCTTGCTATCGGCGGACCTAGCGGCGCGCACATCGACTACGCCGTCCCTGGCAAGATCGGCGAAGTAGTCGTAAACCCATACGACATCGCGCCTCTAACGGCGGTCATCAAAAACGGCGGCTACACGCTAGCAAACGCAAAAGTCACCATCGTGCCGAAGCCGGACGGTCAGACGATCAGCTATAAGGTCGCCGACAAGCACCTTCGCACGCACGGCGGAATCCCTGTTTTTGGACTTTACCCTGACTATCAAAATACCGTCGAGGTCGAGTATGATAAAATTTATAAAGGTGGGACCGAGCACGTAAAGGAAACTTATAAAATTTACGCTCCCGCGATTTATCTAGAGAGCTCGGGCATGCCGTCTCAAAAGGGCGCGCTGTTTGATAAAATCGAAGTCGTAAAGGCTCCGAGCGCCAAATTTACAAACCGCCTTTACTACGTAAATAACTTCGTAAATAAAACCGGCAAGGGCACCAAAGTCGTGTGGAACAACCCCGCAGGCGGCGCGATCGAGTGGAACTACAGCCCAAACAACTTCGTGCTGGATACCAAAGGCGAAGTACGCTGGTATCTGGAGCCGAGTAAAATTTACGACCTCAAGCAGCCCTTTAGCGCGGGCGTCATGATGGGCTTTAAGCAAAACGACGACGGCGCGATGACGTGGGGCTACGGTCAAAGATACGCAAAATACGACATAATGGGACGCGAAATCTTTAACCGCGAACTGCCTGCGGGCTACAACGACTTCTCGCACTCGATGGACGTTGCGCAAAACGGACACTATTTTCTGCGCGCGGCAAAC
Source organism: uncultured Campylobacter sp. (assembly GCA_963528245.1). Taxonomy (GTDB): domain Bacteria; phylum Campylobacterota; class Campylobacteria; order Campylobacterales; family Campylobacteraceae; genus Campylobacter_A. The sequence goes on from CAURWB010000062.1 coordinate 1,047, forward strand.
GCCAACTATAAACGAGCCGACGGTAAAAACGTCCGCACCGTGCGCGACGTCATCGTCGAGGTCGATAGAGACGGCAACGTCGTGGATGATTTTAGGCTGTATGAAATTCTCGATCCGTACCGTGACATCGTGCTAAAAACGCTCGATCAGGGCGCCGTGTGCCTAAATATCGACGCTAGCAAGGCGGGCCACACCGCGAGCACGGACGAGTTAGCCGCGATGGATACGAACGAAAAATGGGGCGACATCGTGGGCTCGGGCCCGGGGCGCAACTGGGCGCACGTAAATAGCGTGGATTATGATCCAAGCGACGATAGCATCATCATCTCCAGCCGTCATCAAGACGCCGTCATCAAAATCGGCCGCGACAAAAAAGTCAAATGGATAATGGGCGCGCACAAAGGTTGGAAGGATCAGTTTAAGGGCTGCTTGCTCCAGCCTGTAGATAAAGACGGCAAAAAGATCGTCTGCGAGGACGAGTACTCAAAATGCCCGGGCTACGAGAGCGAGAAGGGTGGATTTGACTGGCAGTGGACGCAGCACACGGCATTTAGAATCGATAGCAAGTCTAAAAAAGGACTCGTCTATCTAACCGTCTTTGACAACGGCGACACCCGCGGCATGGAGCAGCCTGCGATGGCGGGTATGAAATACTCCCGCGCGGTCGTTTATAAAATCGACGAAAAAGCTAAAACCGTCGAGCAGGTCTGGGAATACGGCAAACAGCGCGGCAGCGAGTGGTATAGCTCGGTCACTTCGCTAGCGCAGTATCAAGACGACCTAGATAGCGTGATGGTTTACTCCGCGGTCGCGGGTATGCAGTTTGACATCGCCAAAGGCCGCCCGGTCGGCGTACCTAGCCCTCACATCAACGAGTTTGAATGGGGCGCAAAAGAGCCGTCAATCGAAATCAAAATGACCAATGCGATGGGCTATCAGGCGTTTCCGTTTAGCCTAGAAAAGGCGTTTGAGAAGTAAAATTTAGCGGCTCCCGGCCGGTGCGCTTCGGGGCCGCTTTTGGTAAATTTGGATTTTGCGCTTGCGACCGGGTTAAATTTGCCGGTTCAAATTTGACTGGTCGCGGGCTTTAAATTTAGATCGAATTTGATCTTGCAAGAGGTAAAATTTAGGCTCGCGTTTCCATCCTTTGCGCTAGTCTAAATCTTACCTTTTCCTGCCAAGCGTTTGGGAAAATAGGACTCCAAAAGACAATAGCAACGCCTGAACGCTTGGATTTTGGCAAAACGCTGCCTAGATTTTGCCGCTGCTTAAATTTACCCGTTTGCCTCACAAATTTCGCTTTGAATTTTCAAATTTACATCCTTGTTGCCGTAAAACCGATATAATCAACAAAAACGACGGAGGCGAAAAATGCAAAAATTTGTCGAGCAAAAATTTATCGGAGAGCGCGCGATGTTTGGCGTAAAGGACGCTGAGTTTGAGCGGTGCGGGTTTGCGGCAGGCGAGTCGCCGCTAAAACACGGGCAAAATTTGCGCCTAAAAAACTGCGTTTTCGAGTGGAAATATCCGCTGTGGTATACTAAAAACGTCGCCGTGGAGGATGGATTTTTGATGCAGATGGCGCGCGCTGGCATCTGGTACGCGCAGGACGTTAGCTTTAAAGATACGCTAATCCAGGCGCCAAAATCCTTTCGAAGATGCCAAAACGTAAGGCTAGAAAACGTAAATTTGACCCAGGCCGAGGAGACGCTGTGGAGCTGCTCGGACGTGGAGATAAAAAACGTCTGCGCGCGCGGGGATTATTTTGCGATGAACTGCGAAAACGTGCGCGTTTACGGGCTAAATTTGGACGGGAACTACGGCTTTGACGGCTGTAAAAACGTGCTCGTCGAGGGTAGCAAACTGCTTAGCAAAGACGCCTTTTGGAACTGCGAGAATGTGACCGTGCGAAATAGCTTTGTAAGCGGCGAATATCTCGCGTGGAACAGCAAAAACGTGACCTTTGAAAACTGCGTGATAGAGAGCTTGCAAGGGCTTTGCTACGTGCAAAATCTCGTGCTGCGCGGCTGCCAAACGCTAGATACCACGCTAGCCTTTGAGTATTCAAGCGTGGACGTAGAAATTTTAGGCGGCATAGCTAGCGTGAAAAACCCGCTCTCGGGCGTGATAAGAGCAAGGGAGATAGGCGAAATAATAATGGATAAAGAGTGCGTAGATCCTGCCGCGACTAGGATTATTTTAGAAAAATAACGGCACGTTTTGCCGGCGGCTTTTATGAGTTAACTTTAAGTAGAGGCCTTTGCGGCAACCTGCATAGCTAGCCTTGGCCACAAAAACCGTAGCGACGTTAAAAATGATCTCGCGATGCTTCGCCTTTTTTCTTACGCTCAAATTTGGAATTAGCTTTTAAATCCAAGCAACGCTTCAAATTTGGCCCCAAACAAGAAATTATTATTTCGTTTAAATTTTGCCGCCGGCTAGAGTCGCTTATATATAGCTCCTTTATCCTTGCCCATCTACTTTGCTTGCGGCATTATCGCTCTATGTTTAAATATGAAGCCGAATCTTGAGATTTAAGCCGTTTTTGGCTTAAATTACTCCTTTAAACTAAAGAATTAAATTATTTAAAAAGGAAAAAATATGTCGTTTTTTGAAAAATTAAAGTTAGCTTTTTACACGATTTGTCGCCCTGAAAAGCTTATTTCGTTTAGGCTCGAAAAGCCCGATCCGCGCTACACGCGCGAAGCTAATTTTGCCCTAAAATACGGCGTCCTTAACGCTCATCAAAATATGAACGCCGTCACGATCGCCTACGACCGTCTGTGTGAACAATATGCGGGATTTAAGCCGCTTTTTATCATCGAAAACGCCCCGCAATGCGAATACACGAATATGCACGCAAGCTCTAGTTTCGAGGTGCTGGACGAGGAGGAGTATAATGCGCAAAATCCGGACGCGCGCGACTTTCCCGCTGCGGAGTTTCGTTTGATGCTGGACATCCTAAACGATCCCGAGTATAAGGCTGAAGTGAGCGAATTTTACGGTAAATTTAGCCTAAACTACCCGCATAAACTAAAAGCGCTAGAATACGTAAATACCCGCGACTACGACGCGCTTGACGAGGATATCGACGTTTATCTGTGCCCCTGCGAGCGCAGTATGGACGTATTTGCGAGAATGATTCAGGGGTATTTTGCGGATGATTTTGATCCCGAGCAGACGTATGCGTTTATCTTAATGATGAATGAGCGATTTGGATTTGAGTTTATCGGTATCGGCGCTACGTTAATGTTATTTTACCGCCGAGAAAATTTAAGCGACGATAAGGCAGAGGAGCTACTGCAAGAGCTGGCTAAAATTTACGATACGCCTTACGAAGCGATCAAAAAAGCCCTGTGGCATAGCGCGTTTGGATCTCGTAAGACGCTCGTGCTGCCTTTTGCCGAAAACATCGAGGATGCAGTGACGGAGAAGCTGTAAATTTGGGGTAAAATTTACCCCGAAAACTCAAAATTTTAAGCCCAAATCTTAAACATTACAAAATTTTAAAGAAATTTTAGCTACACTCAGCAAATTTTATAAAAAAGGATGCCAAATGAACCCTTCCGAATTTATCTGGATGGATGGAAAATTAGTCAAATGGGAGGACGCTAAAGTCCACGTTTTAACCCACTCGCTTCACTATGCAAACGCCGTATTTGAGGGTACAAGAGCCTATATGACGGATAAGGGCTTGGCGATATTTCGCCTTAGCGATCACACCGCGCGCCTGCTAAAATCAGCCAAAATGACTATCCTAAACGTCAAATACACGCAAAAAGAGCTCGAAGACGCGCAAATCGAGCTACTTCGCGCAAACAATTTTAAATCAAACGTATATCTGCGCCCGATCGTTTATCTAGGCTACGGCATCATGGGCCTAGCCCACACCAAAGCTCCCGTAAATACGGCAATCGCGGCATGGGAGTGGGGTGCGTATCTAGGCGAAGAGGGGCTAAAAAAAGGCATCCGCGTGAAAATTTCAAGCTTTGCTAAACTAAACGTCGGGGGTCAAATGAGCCGCGCTAAGTCAAGCTCAAACTACCTCTGCTCACAAATGGCAAACTACGAAGCCAAAGAGGCTGGCTACGACGAGGCGTTGTTGCTTGATAGCGAGGGCTACATCTCAGAGGGGCCGGGCGAGTGCTTTTTCATCGTGGAAGACGGCGCGCTCATCACTCCTCCAAACGACAGCAGCCTAGCTAGCATCACGCAAGATACCGTCATCAAAATCGCCCGCGATCTAGGTATCGAAGTGCGCAGAGAGCGCATCACTCGCGACCGCGCATACACTGCGGACGAGGCGTTTTTCACGGGTACGGCGGCCGAGGTCACCCCGATAAGCAACATCGACAACCGCGTTATCGGCGCGGGCGAGCGCGGAGCGGTAACTAAACGCCTACAAGACGCGTATTTTGACGTAGTTTACGGACGCAATCCAAAATACGCCTCGATGCTAACTTATATTTAAGGAACGAAATGCCAGCAGATTTGAACGATTATTTTAATAAAAAACGCGGCTCCGGCGGCGGAGACGATAACGGCGGCGAGAGCAAAGGATCAAAAGTAAATTTTAAAACGCCTGATTTTAAAGGATTTGGCAAAATTTCGGCCTTTGCCTACGTCATCATCGCGCTCGTGGCCGTGATCGCGCTCACGCAGCCTTTCGTCACGATAAACTCGGGCGAAGTGGGCATCAAGTCAAATTTGGGTAAATACGACCCGTCTCCGATGCAGCCAGGACTGCACTTCTTTATCCCGTTTTTGCAAAAGGTCATCGTAGTCGATACGCGCGTGCGCCTCATCAACTACACGTCGGGCGAAGATATGGGCGAAGCGGCGCAAAAGTACGGCGCACAGGCTCAAGCGGGCATCATCCGCAAAAACTCTATCTCCGTTTTGGACGCGAGAAACTTGCCCGTCAGCATCGACATCACCGTGCAGTACCGCCTAAATCCTGAAAATGCGCCTCAAACGATCGCGTCTTGGGGTCTTAGCTGGGAAAACAAGATCGTTGATCCGGTCGTGCGCGACGTCGTGCGCAGTATCGCGGGTAAATACACCGCAGAGGAGCTTCCGACAAAGCGAAACGACCTAGCCACGGCTATCGACGAGGGTATCCGCAAGGATATCGACGCACAGCCGAACAAACCCGTCGAGCTGCTAACCGTGCAACTGCGCGAGATTATCTTGCCTGAAAAGGTAAAAGAGCAGATTGAGCGCGTACAAATCGCTAAACAAGAGGCCGAGCGAACCAAATACGAAGTAGAACGCGCAAATCAAGAGGCGCTCAAAAAAGCAGCCCTCGCAGAAGGTACGGCCAAAGCTGCTATCATCGAGGCTCAGGGTCGCGCGGACGCCGCTAAGATCGAAGCCGATGCGCAGGCATACGCAAACAAAGAGGTCGCAAAAAGCCTCGATCACAATTTGCTAAATTTAAAGCAGATCGAAACGCAGGCTAAATTTAACGAGGCGTTGCGCGAAAATAAAGACGCGAAGATATTTTTAACGCCTGGCGGAGCGGTGCCGAATATCTGGGTAGATACGAAGGACAAAGAGAAGCAAAGCGCGATAACGCAATAACTTTTGCTTGAAGCGGCTCGTCTCGCGAGCGTCTTTAGCGGAGTTAGTAAAAATTTAGCTCGGCAGACTACCTTGTCTAGCCCATGCTAAATTTTTACGTCGCTTCTGCTTGCAGTTGCGACCAAAAGGGAAACAAAGCCCTTTCTTGCTTTAGCGTTACGAGCGTAGCGAAGTAAAAATCTATCTCGCGATACTTCGCCTTGATTTTTTATGCTCAAATTTGAAGTCAAATTTGGGATTTAAAATTTGCCCGCGCGCCGAGCTAAACCCGTAGCCGAAAGGAAATAAAAATGAAAATAGACTGGGAAAAAGTGGGTGGCCTTTTGCCCGCCATCGTTCAAGAAAGCTCGAGCGGCGAGGTTTTAATGCTTGCTTATATGAACGAAGAGGCGTTAAATTTGAGTCTAAAAACGGGCTTTGCGCACTATTTTTCGCGTACGAAAAATCGCATCTGGAAAAAGGGCGAGGAGAGCGGAAATACGCAAGTGATAGACGAGATTTTCCTGGACTGCGACAACGACACGATCTTGCTCAAAGTCGTTCAAAACGGCGGCGTAGCGTGCCACACGGGCGCAAAATCATGCTTTTTTAGAAAGATTTCGGGAGACGGCGGCGAGTCAAATTTAGCTAGCAATGATGGGCAAAATTTGACGCAAGAGCAAAATTTAAACCAAGCCAAAAAGCCGATCTACGGCATAATCGACGAGGTTTATCACGCGATAATCGACCGCAAGCTAAACGCCGATCCGCAGACCTCGTACGTCGCGAGCCTGTTTAAAAAGGGCGAAAACGCAATCCTAAAAAAAGTCGGCGAGGAGGCCACGGAGCTCGTGATGGCGTGCAAGGACGCCTCGGCGCGCAAAAATGAAACTGCACAGTTTAACTCTGCCGCAAATGGCGGTCAAATTTCGTCAAATTTAACCCAAAACGAAAAATTTGCTAAAATTTCAAACGAAAACGCCGCGAACCAAAACAGCCAAACCGAGACGCCTAAAAACCAAAAGCCAAAAACGCCGACCGAGGAGATCATCTACGAGGCGGCTGATTTATGCTTTCACTCGCTCGTTGCGTTAGCGCTACACGGAGTGCATCCTGACCGCGTCAAGGCCGAGCTCGCGCGCCGTTTCGGGCTAAGCGGTATCGAGGAAAAAAACTCGCGAAAAGGCTAGAGCGGTCAAATTTGGCACGCTTTATGCAGGCGGATTTCAAATTTGGCTCGCCGCAAGGCAAACGAAGCAAAGAGGCAAGATGATAAACGAACTAAAACAAGGCTTAAATTTCTATCTGACGCACCTTGGCTGGGTGGATTTTGCCGCCTATATATGGATGTTTTTGACCTTTTTAGCGCTCGTTTCGCTTTGCGTTTACGTCGCATCAAAGTCCTTTTTTGCGGGCTTTGCGCTGATGATCGTTACTATCGCGGGGCTTGGATGCGGGGCGTATTTTATGCCTAAGCTTTTAGATGAAAATTTGCGAACTCGCTCGCTCGAGCTAGTCTCAACCAAGCAGCTTGAGTACTCAAACACGCTGCTTGTGGATCTGCGCCTAACAAATCTCTCCAAAAAACCGTTTAACTACTGCAAAATCGGGCTTAGCTTTTACAAAAACTCGGGCAATACGCTGCGCCGTTACGCAAACGAGCTAAAGCCGTTTTTGAGAGAAAATATCGTGCTAAAAGAGGCGCTGGACGTAAACGCGACGCGCGAGATCACGCACGCGGTAAATAACTTTCGCGCGCAGGACTATAATATCACGACAAGTTCGGAGTGCTTTTGATGGAAGGGTATTTTAACGTATTTCACCTCATCGCGCTTGCGGTTTTGGCGCTACTTTCAATGCTTTTCGCGCTGATCGCCCGCAACGAGAAAAATCCGAAATTTTTTAAAATTTACGTCGCGATAAACGTCGTAACGACGCTGACGCTTGGATATTTTTTCATGATGATCGTGGATAAATACACTAAAAAGGCCGTGCTGACGGAGTTTTCCGGCCACCGCGTGCTAAGAAACGAAACAATCGTGTTTAAGGGCTCGCTGCGAAATACGGGCGAGTTTAGCATCGCAAACTGCGATCTTACCGTCAAACTTATCAACAACCCCGTAAGCAAGGACACGATCTCGGGCTCTATCTTTAAACCTAGCGGATTATCGCTATCTTCGCGCGGCGACGAGCGCTCAAACGTAGCTGAGATCACCGCTAGCGTCGCTAAAAATATCGCGCCTAAACAAATACGAAATTTTAGCCTCTCGATGCCCTATCCGTCGTACTTTGCCAATACCCAAACGATAACGAAGCTGGAGTGCAGGTAGGGGCAGGCAAATTTACTCGAATGCGATACAAAACCCCCCCCCCCTCAAAGGAGCTTTTCGCTGAAGGTAGGTATAAACACAAAAATCACGATCTTGTCGATGTTCTTAAAAATAAGAAGCGTAGAGATAAAAAATAAACATATATAGTCCGTTCAAAAATTCCGAAAAAGAAATTTAGAGAAATTTTATAGTGTTTTTAGCTCGATATGGAAGCGGTAAAAATAGCGGAGTTTATTAAAATTTCATAAAAAAAATCGATAAAATAACCAAAAATATCAGAATTTTATGGCCGGCGTGCATGATACAATATTTAATTTTAGAATAGATTTCTGGCTCGTATGCCTATTTGGTTAAAAACCTACTACTTTATAACATTTCTTGGCTTGCAGTTGCTAGTAAAACGGCATACTAAAGTGCGACGTTCAAGTTTGTTTATATAGCCTAAAACTATTTTGCAAATAAATTGATGCCGATGTCGCCTAGATGTAGCGACTTTAATGACCCGCTATCTATTCTGATTACCGGAAGGCTTACGATGGTTTGTTGGATTGCGGAGATGAGGTTATAGTGACACAAAGAACTCAAAGAATAATTTAATTGCGATGCGCTTACCGTTTGTTAAGACGAAGCTAGAAGGATAGCGAAGTAGAGGTTAGATGTAATAACGGTAATATGTTAAATAGATTATTATATTCGCTTAACTGATCTTAATTTTAAAAATTTTATGAAAATAGAAAGGGCGAAGACCGCCCCTTGAAGTATAAAGTGTGATTATTTTACGCTTTTGCAGCAGCCGCATGCGCAGCCCATAACTTTATAGATGATAGCTCCGATGATCGCTCCAACGATAGGCGCAACCCAGAAAAGCCAAAGCTGCTCTAATGCCCAACCGCCCTGAAATATCGCAACGCCAGTTGAACGAGCTGGGTTAACTGATGTGTTTGTGATAGGTATTGAGATAAGGTGAATAAGTGTCAAACCAAGGCCAATAGCGATCGGTGCAAAGCCTTTTGGCGCACGCTCATCAGTCGTACCTAGGATGATAATAAGGAAAAATGCAGTTAAAACCACCTCGGCAACTAGCGCTGAAAATAGGCTGTAGCCATTTGGTGAGTGCTCGCCGTATCCGTTGCTAGCAAAACCGCTCGCAGCAGCATCAAATCCAGCCTTACCTGAAGCGATAAGATATAGCACGGCAGCAGCCCCGATCGCTCCGATAACCTGTGCGATGACGTAAGGCACGAAGTCTTTTTTGTCAAATTTTCCGCCGACTAGTAGGCCAACCGATACGGCTGGGTTAAAGTGGCCGCCGCTGATGTGACCAACTGCGTAAGCCATCGTAAGAACCGTAAGGCCAAACGCTAGCGAAACTCCGACAAATCCGATACCAAGCTCTGGAAAAGCCGCTGCAAATACTGCACTGCCGCAACCTCCAAAAACTAACCAAAATGTACCAAAAAACTCGGCTAAATATTTTTTCATCTCTTTCCTTTTAGGTAAATTTAAAAGCGCGCGATTTTAGCATAAATTTGTAACTTTGCAAAATATTTTATAGTCTAAATCTATAACATAATGTCTCATGGAGCTTTTTAGTATTTGTTCCGGTTATTTAACTCGCGTCTTGGATTTGCTGAAAACTTAGCGGTACCGATATCAAGATTCTCCGAGCTTGGCGTGCGGCACCTAGCGTAAGCGCATATTTTTTACGTTTTTGTTGTTCTCTACGTACCGTTAAATCGATTATTTGCATATTTATCAGTTATCATCTAAGTTGTTAAATTTTACTCATAGACCACGATTTGTATGCTGTCCGAAAAGAGCGTATTTGCTAAAACCGTCGCTATTTTTCTCATAATTCAAAGCAAAAAGTGTCCTTAAATATAAGCCTTTAAAATCAAAACAAAAATTAAAAATGCGAAGAATTATCTTGAACAAAATTGCGATAAGAGCCGGGTTGATCGTAAAAAGCTTCTAGACATTAAGTATTGGGGCTTTATTTGCCGCAATCAAGCCCGTAGTAATTTGACGGTTCTTTTGCACTTATCGCTGAATGCGGCGGAAATATAGCTACAGTTGTGTGGTAAATATTAAAAAGTCGCATGGGCGACCGAAAATACTTTTAATCCAAAATCGTTAATCGCCCCTCTACGTCTTGCCGAATAGCTTTGTGAGTGCTTAAGTACTCTTCCAAAATATCTAAGCAAGAAGTAGCAATCATCTTGGGAGTGCCGAAAGTTTTTACATGTTCAAAGCTAACGCCAAAAAAGCTTTCTAAATTACAGTAATGGTAGTTTTGTAGACCGATCGTGAAAATATCGTCATCTGCTATTTCTATTCCACGATAAGTTAGGCTAACGATTTCTCGGTTGGAGCGCGAATAGGCGAGTTTTAGCCCCTGCGATAACTGATAAAATTCCGTTGTTCCCAAAAAGGCGTCGTCTCGCAGTAGATAGCGCATCATTTGGCGAAAGGTTCGGCCGTCCGCTCTGAGCATATAAACGCCGTCATCATAAGGAAAAATTTCGGCCAAGCCCCCATACTCTACGATCGGCCCTAGCTTTTCGCCCCGAATACTGCCTGAGCCAAGCAACATAATATCTATGCCTAAGCTGTTTTTGAAGATATCGGCAAACAAATTTCCCAAAGCCGTTTCGGTGTTGCGCTGCGGGTGCGTTAGCGGACAGCTAAAACGGGTGATGATGCGAGTATATTTTTGATCGGTTACGCTCTTATATTTTCGAATCAAATTCTCTATTTGCTCATCGACCGGACAGTACTTGTCGGTTATAGGGATACACTGCCATTTATAGCTTTCGATGCTGTTGGTGTCGGTATTTACCACGATATCAAATCGCCCGATCTGGTCGGTACCGACGCCGGCTTGCGCAATCAAAATATCATTGACGACGCAAGGCTGCTCCATCAAGGTATGGGAATGCCCGCCGATAATCAGATCGACGCCCCACTCAGGCCGCAGCATAGCGGCCAGCTCCTTATCTGATTCAAAACCGATATCGATTCGGTTGTAGGTGCTGCAGATTCGCCCGACCTCTCGCGCCGCCTCTTCGATTCCGATAAAAGAACCGATCAGGTAGTCTTGCTTGGCC
>CAURWB010000063.1:0-11093 GCA_963528245.1 uncultured Campylobacter sp.
TTTCTCAATTCGTGAGCTGGAATTATACAAGCAAGATGCTTAAAAGAAGCTGAAGGAATTAACCAAAATTGTATAATTTTTAAATTTGCGGACGGTTTGCAAAAGCAACCTGTACAAAACCAGTTTCAGGTGCTATAGTTATAGTTGCGGTTCTTCGTGCCGTAGTCAAAACTATTTGACAGTTTTGTCCATTGTAAACCAACCTATTATAACCCCTAGTTGCACCACCGCCATTAGGAGTACTTACGCTTCTCATAGGTCTTCCAAATTCATCAAAAGATAAAGTCTGCAAGCCAGCCTGTCCACATACGCCGCGAAATTGAACATTAGTTATTCCAAAATTTGTCGTCAAATTATATTTATTGCTAACATTTGCGCAATCAGCATTCGCGATACCAGCCCACCCTGAACTCATAAATCTATTCGGATCCAATGGGTCTCTTGCAACTTCGTTTACCGAATTCAAATTACCTGTAGTATTACCATCGTCATGGTATACGCTATATCTCCATTCGTTTCCACCCCCGCAAAATGCAGCCTGAGTAAAAGTTATACTCCATCTCTTTCTAAACCACCTAGCATCAGTAGGGTCAAATTTGCTATCCTGCATAGCTAGATGCTGAGTATAGCGGATATGCGACACCACTTGATCGGCAGCCTCGGCGATATGATCATCGTTTATTCTCGGTAGCGCAGCGGCGGCTATTATTCCTATTACCACAATCACAACGACAAGCTCCAGCATAGTAAAAGCTTTTTTTATCAAAATTTATCCCCTAATCATCTTTTATAATTTTAAAATTTGCGATTTTTACGCCGAATTTATAAACCGCTATATTACCATAATTATCTTTCTGGTCCAAAATTACTAACCGTAAATTTGCGTCCGGCTGTGTATCTATGCCGTAAAATTTAAGTCTCAAGGCTAGCTTTTTATCGTCCGTGAAAATTTTTTCTACGCCCTCATTTTTTAGCTCTTCTGCAAGCTCTTTTGCTACATGATATCTGTAAACAAAATGCTTGGTCGGATCTTTTAGCACGCCATAAAGCGTTTCGTTAAAAAGTACGAACAAAAACCCAACAAGCAAAGAAGCCGCCGCAAAAGAAGCTAAAATTTTATACCCGCGTCTAAACATCGGCAGTCTCACGCGGTACGAGCTAAAAAATACCCGAACCAAAATCGGCACCGAAATAACGCAAAAAGGCAGGTAGTTTTCAAGCTCCAGTCGCTGCCTGATAGATAAAACCAAGCAAAATAAAAACGCCGTTATACAAACGAACCAGAGTAAATTTTTGGTCTCTTTTATCCAAATTCTATACATAGCATAGACGAAATAGACGAAAATAAAAGGCGAAAACGCGGCAGCAAAAATACTCACAGTATCAAGCAGATGGCCTCTTGGTTTGCCACCCGAATCAAATCCGTAAAGATAAAAGCAAAGCGCGAAAAGCAACGCCGCAACCCACGCCATCTTAGCATCGCGCCTATAGATTCCAAATATAAAAATGGCCGAAAAATAAACCAAAAACGCGCCGCTAACAAAAGGCAGAACACACAAAAGCGCGTAAAAAACTAGCATTTTGCGTAGCTGATAAAGATAAATACTCAAAAGCGAGAGCACGATTATGATGCCGGCGTCATTTACCAAGATCGCCGACGCCATCGTCGCGGGAAGCAATATAAACACGACCGCACTTACCACTCGGTCAAATTTGCGTTTTAAAATTTGCTTTGAGACCTTGTAGAGTAGCGCGACGCTAAAAAGATGACAAATAACGAAAGGAAGGCGCAAGGCATAGTCGTTTTGTCCGAAAATCTCAACCGAAGCTCTAGCCAAAACGGCTGAAATTTTAGGCGAGTTATAAAACGCATCCGCCTCGTAGTAGCTGATGCTAAGCGTACTAATCGCGTACGACAAAAAGCAAAAATCAATAAGGCAGATGATAAAAAGTAAAAACGTTTCCGAGCGCAACATGGCTAAAATTTGGGCTTAAATTTGCTCTTCCCAGAAAAACTCTATCCACTCGTGCGCCTCTCTTACCGTGAAATCAGGCAACAAAAGAGCTTTGCGTTTATAAAAGATAGTCGCTATCTTTAGCTCGATATGCGGGAAACGCTTTAAAAGCTCTTGTTTGATAGCTATCATGCTCTCGCCCGTATCTATCATATCGTCCACTATCAAAATTTTATTAAATTTAGATAGATCGGGGACGTTAAAGATATCGATAGTATCGAGCTTTTTAGTCTCTTCGTAGTGGATTGAGTTTAGCGTAAAAAGATTGCGGTTATTTAGCAGGCTCGCTAGAAAATGCCCTAAAGTAAGCCCTCCGCGAGCGACTGCTAAAATTACTTCGGGCTCGAAATTTGCTTTGATATCTCGCGCCATTATTTTTACGTCTTTATGAAATTCCTCAAACGGATACTTTAGCATGTTTTCTCCTCAGTGTACTAAAAATACTATAAAACTAATAAGCGCAAGCACGACAACTCCGATATTTACGTATTCCCACTCGCGCCTCATGATACGAACCAGCAAATACGCCATAAATCCAAACGAAAGCCCCGTCGTGATCGAGTACGTAAGCGGCATCAAAATAACTATCAAAAACGTCGATAAGGCTATAGCCGGATCTTTAAAATTTATATTTCCAAGCTCGCTAAACATCAGTACGCCTACCATCACGAGTATCGGATATATCGCGTTTGAAGGGATGGCTTTAAAAAGCGGCAGCATAAAAATCGTAAGCACGAAAAATAGTCCGCAAAATACCGCCGTTAGCCCTGTCTTGCCGCCCTCTTCTACGCCGCTAGCGCTCTCGGCAAACGACGTCGTCGTACTAACGCCTACTAACGAGCCGGCTACCGTAGCTACCGCATCGGCTTCGAGGGTTTTTTCTAGTTTTTCGACGCCTTTTTGGTTGCTCTCGTCAAAGATTCCCGCCCTATTTCCCACGCCAGCTAGCGTACCGATAGAGTCGAAAAGATCGGTTACGAAAAATGTAACGATCACCGGAAGCAGCGCAAAAGATAGCGCGCCCACGATATCAAGCTCTAAAAATATCGGCGATATCGAAGCCGGTAGCGAGATAAATTCTTTCGGATACGGCGCAATACCGAAAATCCAAGCTATCACCGAGGTCGTAAATACCGCGATGATGAAGGCTCCCTTAACCTTCCACGCCCAAAAAAGTATAACGAAAAATAGCCCCACAAAGCCCAAAATAACGTTTGGATCTTTTAAATTTCCAAGCCCGACCAGCACGGCGTCGTTGTTTACGACTACGCCCATTTGCTGAAGCCCGACGAAGGCGATAAAAGCGCCAATGCCCGCGCTTATTGAGCGTCTGACGTCGTCCGGGATAGATTTTAAGACCCAGATTCTAAAATTTGTAAAAGATAGCACTACGAAAATTATACCCGAGATAAAAACCACGCCCAAAGCTGTCTGCCACGGTATTTGCATGCCTAGTACGAGACCAAAGGTAAAATACGCGTTTAAGCCCATTCCCACGCTCATAGCCACAGGCGTGTTCGCCCATATGCCGTTTAGCACGGTAGCGATCACCGTAATGAGCGCCGTAGCCGTGATGAGCGCATCTATCGGCATACCCGTTTTGCTCATGATTATCGCGTTTACGGGCACGATATACATCATCGTTAAAAAGGTCGTGAGTCCCGCGCTAAACTCGGTCTTTACGCTAGTGCCGTTTTGCTTGAGTTTAAAAAAATCCAATTCCGCCTCCTTAGTTATCGTAAATTTTTAGTTCGTTATACAAGCTATCTCGCTCTACGGGAACAAAGCTCGAAGTCTGAATGAGATCGGTAAAATTTCTAAGACTCATACCGCTTGCCGATTTCGCTCCGGCAGCGCTTTGGATGCTCTCTTTTTCTATCGTGCCGTCTAGATCGTCAGCACCGAATTCCTGCGCAACCATCGCTAAATTTATAGTCGATGTCGCCCAGTACGCCTTTATATGCGCGACGTTATCGAGCACCAGACGCGATATCGCAAATGTCTTTAAAATTTCGGCCGAGCCGGGATAGTTTTCTACTTTTAGATAGTTGTTGTCGCGCTGATAAACCAGTGGGATAAAGGCGTTAAATCCGCCCGTCTTGTCCTGTAAATCGCGAATCCTTAGCATATGATCGATGCGGTTTTGCCTGCTTTCTACGTGGCCAAACAGCATCGTAGCGTTACTTTCCCTGCCTTTTTCGTGCCAAAGGCGGTGGATTTTGAGCCAGTTTTCCGAGCTTACCTTGCCTTTACAGATTTTACGCCTGACCTCTTCGTCAAAGATCTCCGCTCCGCCGCCGGGCATTGAGTCCACGCCGTATTCGAGCATCTTTTCTACGACTTCTTCATAGCTAAGGCCGTGTTTTCGCGAGAGGAAATCAACCTCCGCGGCAGTTAGCGCTTTGACATGGATTTGCGGGTATTTTTCTTTTATTTTTTTAAAAATTTCCAAATACCACTGCCACGACGTCTCAGGGTTGTGTGCCGAGACGATATGTATCTCTTTTGCGCCGCCAGCGGCGCTTTTTTCGACGATTTTTAGTATTTCATCGTGACTCATCGTGTATGGGTTTGGGTTTTTGCGGTTTGCCGAAAACGCGCAAAATTTACACACGTCCGCGCAGATATTGGTCGGGTTTATGTGGCGATTTACGTTAAAAAACACCTTTTTGCCGTGCATTTTTAGCCGTTTGGCGTTTGCGAATTTACCCAGCGTAAAAAGGTCTAGGTCGTACAAGCTGGCGCATTCGTCCGCGTCCAGACGCTCGCCGCTTTGGAGTTTTTCTATTAAATTTGTCAAATTTTATTCCGAAAATAGATATTAAACGGCGATTATATGTTAAAAAAGCTTTGTTTTTGCAAAATTTTAGTATCATCGGATAAAATTTACACAAAAAGACGGCGGTAAAAAGTGGCTTTAAAAGGAAATTTAAACGGCGTTTTAGGAGGCGCAAATTTGGCCTCACAGCTAAAAAAGCTTCAAGGCAAGGGCTTTGCAAATTTCATCGCAAAGCAAAGCGACGAGCTAATAAAAGCTCTATGCGCGCGGGTTTTGGGCGAGATTTTCGCGGACTTTAACCCCGATGTAGATTTTATCCCGTTTTGCGTCATCGCTACCGAAAAGTACGCCGACAACCTCATCTCTACAAGCTCGGTTTTAGAGGTTTTACTCGTCTTTAAAGAAAACGCGGGCTTTAACGTCAAATTTATACTAAAAAAGCTAGTCGCCGCGCTGGAGGGCTCAAATTTAAAGCTAAATATCAAAATTTGCGAGCTGGACGAGATTTTCGAATCGCATAAAAACGACCACAAAGCAAAGGCCGCGTTTAGCCGTATCCGCTACATCTGCGGCTCGCGCACGCTGTATAAGGCCGCGCGCTCACAGATCTACGAAACTCGCGAGTTTAACGCGCAAGAAAATCTCAAATTTTACGCCAAAAACCTAGGCGCTTTTAACGAGATCCCAAACATAAAGCAAGAGCCCGATCTAAAAAACGACCTTGGCGGCACGAACGACATCTACTACCTAAACTGCGCTCTAAACGGCTTTGAAAACGAGATCAGCATGCGCTCGCAGGCTCTAAAATTTATCGACGAAAAGGAGCTTAGCGCGCTAAATTTGGCGACTGATTTTATCCTCTGCGTAAAATCTGCACAAAATTTGACCCTAGGCTCCGACGTTTTTGATCCCGCCAAACTAAACGAGATCACCGCGCTCATGCAAACCAAGTCCAAAAAGACGCAAGAAAACAGCAGCGTCATCTCGCAAAAGCTCTTTTCCTGCATGCACTCGGTCGCCGTTTTTTCGCGCTATCTGGTTGCTAGTTTTTATAGGAGCAAATTTACAAGCGGGGTTAAATTTAGCGAGCTGCGAGCCGCGCGGCTAAAAAACGGATTTTATAGGTTTGAAAATACGATTTACGTCCCGCTGCACGTCCGCCCTCGCCCTTTAAACGCCGTACTAAAGCAGCTTTTGGCTCTCGGCGATGCGGAGTATAAATTTGACGTCGGAACGATCTTTTACCTAAAACGAGCGCAAATCAGTAAAGAGGACGCCGAGTACTCGCTCGCGCTTTTTAGAAAAATTTTTATGCGAAACCACGCTCACTGCATTATCAAAGCGCTTTTGGACGCGGAGATTTTGCCCGTTTTGGTTAAACCGCTAGAACATGCCGTAAATTTGGCCGAATTCGACGGCTATCATAAATTTAGCGTCGGCGAGCACTGCGTTTTAAGCGTCAAATTTGCCGAAAATATCAAAGATAAATTCGTAAAATCGCTTTGCGACGAGCTCTGCCTCGAGGGGCGCACGCTGCTAAAGCTAGCCTTGCTGCTACATGACGCAGGCAAGGGGCTAGGCGGCGATCACTCGGTCGTAGGCTCAAATATCTTTCGCGCCTACGCCGCCAAGCTAAATTTGAGCACAAAAGCCGTAAATATCGGCGTTACGCTCGTGCGCTACCACACGCTGATGAACGACGTGGCAAACCGCGAGGACATCTACGATCAGCGCACGATTTTTAGCTTTATTTCAAAGCTGGGCGATCCGCAAACCCTAAAACTCGCCTACATCGTCGCTTATTGCGTAATAAACGCGACCGACGAAAAGCTCTATACGCCCTATCTGGCGCGGCTTTTACGCGAGCTTTACGGCATTTGTTTGCAAAGCTTCGAGGATGAAAATCTGCTAGACGAAGCTTCAAGGCGCGTAAAAAAGGAGCTTAGTATCAGAAGAAACGCTAAATTTGTAGCCTTAAGCGAAAATTTGAAAGAGAAAATTTTTGCTATCAGGTCAAATTTGCTCTTTGCTAAATACCAACCGGCAGACATCATCAGCATCGCCTGGGCCGCGCAAAACGCCGATAAACTAAGCGTGCAAGTACAAAATCACCAAAGCCTAAGCATCGAAATTTACGCGCAAAACTATCCAAATTTAGCCGTTTTGCTCTCGGCTCTAGCGCACCTAGATCTTGGATTTATGGAGATTTTCGAGCTGTTTGACGGTAAATTTTACGTCAAGCTAGAGTTTAACAAAAACGTAAAATCAAGCGAGCTAGAAACCTTAAAAAACCTCATCGAGATCTCGCTAAAAAGCGGCGCCTCAGCGCAGATAAATCGCCCGACAATACTAAAAGGCGAGCTAAATTTCGACGCGAACCACTCGCAAGAGTACGCAAAACTGGGCATAAACGCGAAAGATCAGCGCGGGCTGATGGCTTACGTATTGGGAGTTTTTAAGGAATTTGATGTAAAAATAGCCAACGCTAGAATCCAAACCGTAAAAAACAGGACGCGAAATTTGCTGCTTATCGAAAAGCGCGAGGGCGTGGATTTGGGCGAAATTTTAAAATTATTAGAAAGCGAGTAAACATGTGCGGAATCGTCGGTTACGTCGGCAATAGAGAAAAAAGAGAGTTTATTTTAAACGGATTAAAAGAGCTTGAGTACCGCGGCTACGACAGCGCCGGCATGGCGGTGATGAGTCTAGAGGGCGGTTGCGACAAATGCGCGCAGGAAATCGCCTTTTTCAAAGCCATAGGCAAGCTTGAAAATTTAGCCAAAAAATCGGAGGGCTTTAGCTCTAGCGGCGAAGGCGTCGCGATCGGTCACACGCGCTGGGCTACGCATGGCAAACCGACCGAGATCAACGCTCACCCGCACCTAGGCGAGCACTCTTTCGTCGTTCATAACGGCATCATCGAAAACTACAAAGAGCTAAAAGAGGAGCTTGAGGCAAAGGGCGTAAAATTTCTAAGCCAGACCGACACCGAGGTTATCGTGCATCTTTTTGAGGAAAATTTAAAAACTATCGGCGAACCGTTTAAAGCATACGAGGCTACGGTAGCGCGCCTGCACGGAGCTTACGCGACGCTACTTATCACCAAAACGGCTCCGGGCAAAATTTTCTTCGCCAAGGACGCCGCGCCGCTAGCTATCGGCAAAAGCGAGGGCAAAGAGGTATTTTTCGCCTCCTCGGACGCCCCGCTGATCGGACTAGCCAAAGAGGTGTGCTATCTGGACGACAAAAGCTACGGATTTGTTAGCATTGACGAGATCGCGGTTTTTAAAGACGAAAAAAAACTAAGCCCGAGCTTTGCCGCGCTGCCTGCGGATAAAAGCTACGCGCAAAAAGAGGGCTACCGCTTTTTCATGGAAAAAGAGATCTACGAACAAAGCGCGGTAGTCTCAGAAACCCTAATGGGACGCGTCAAAGAGGATGCCGTCGGGCTTGAAAATTTGACCGATGAGTATCTACGAAATATTGATGATATCGTGATCTGCGCGTGCGGCACTAGCTACCACGCAGCCCTTACCGCTAGCTACCTTTTCGAGCGTCTAGCAGACACGAGAGCTAAGGTCGAGATCGCGAGCGAATTTCGCTATAGACGCCCGAAACTAAACAAAAACGCTCTTTTCATCGTCATCTCGCAAAGCGGCGAGACCGCCGACACCCTAGAAGCGCTAAAAATCGCCAAGCAAGCGGGGCTAAAGACGCTAGCTATCTGCAACGTCGATAACTCCTCGATCGTGCGCCTAGCGGACGACACTCTGTTAACTCGTGCCGGTATCGAAAAGGGCGTAGCCAGCACCAAAGCCTTCGCCACACAGGTCGTGACGCTATGGATGCTAGCGCTGCAAATCGCGCAGGCTAAGGCATCAATAAGTAAAGACGAGCTAAAAAATGAGATCGCAGCACTCCTGCACGTTCCGCAAATTTTAAATATCAGCAAAGAGCCGCAAGAGCGCATCCGCCGCCTAGCCAAGCACTATTTGCACGGTCACGGCTTCTTTTTTATCGGGCGAGATATATTCTACCCGCTAGCACTCGAGGGCGCGCTAAAGCTCAAAGAGATCTCCTATCTGCACGCCGAGGGCTATCCAGCTGGCGAGATGAAGCACGGCCCTATCGCACTTGCCGATGAGAGGCTCTTTACGATCGCGCTAATGCCTAAAACCGTCCTCTACGACAAAACCAAGAGCAACGTCGAGGAGCTAGCCGCCCGCGATGCCTATATACTTGCGATTAGCCCCGATGAGTTCGAGCTTAGCGACGATTTTATAAAGACTAGCAAACAAGCTCACCCGATGAGCGAGTTTTTCGAGATGATGATCATTCTGCAGCTTTTTGCGCTAGAGATCGCCGTGAGGCTGGGCAACGACGTGGATATGCCGCGAAACCTCGCTAAAAGCGTGACCGTAGAGTAAATTAATGGGCGAAATTTGACGGGCGACGACGCTAAATTTCGCTTTTAATCCTAATCTGTAAATTTGGGCGAGAGGTTACTCGCCCAAATTTCTCTCAAATTTTATTCTAAATCTAATTACAAATTATCGGCAGCCGGGAGCATCATGCAAAATTTAAACGAAAAATACGAAATTTATCAAAAAAGGCTAGCTAAAAAGGCAAGTCGCCTCACGTCGCTGATGAACGACGCAAAATGGCTCAAGCTTTGCGAAATTTTAGAAGCCTCGGGTTGCAAAGGGCTTACGCACAAAACTGCTTTCAAGCGACGAGGAGATCGCGCTCGTTTGCGGTTTTGGATGTTTAGGAGACGGGTATTTTGACTGCGCAAACGGAGCTATTTTGTTTAAAGACTTGCACTGGGTTTTCGTGCCTAAATTTTACGAGCAAACGCGTATGAACAGAACCGAAAAGCTCGCCTCAAATTTTATCCCAAATCCGCTTGAAGCGGTGCTGGACGCCATGACAAAGGCAGGCAAATTTGACTACGAAATAGACGAAAGCGGACTAAAATTTTACGGATATAGATAAATTTACGCTACCAAACGGCGTCAAATTTAAAGCCGCGCTCGCTCGCTAAAAGCGGCGAAATTTGATAAAATTTGACGAAATTTAACCCAAAGGAGCAAATATGGGCGCTCATCTATGCCCAAAATGCGGCGAAAACACGATCTACTTCGATGGTATCTGCCACTCGTGCAGCCAAAGGCAGAGGCGGGATGAAATTTTAAATTTAAGCGCCGACGAAGTAGAAGCGATGATCCTAAAAATAGCGGATCGTATCGACGAGATCGAAAAATGGGATGAGATTTGCAATGATTTTTGGGCGCTTTTTAGCCTGCTGGGCATCCACGATCCAAGGATCGCAAGAGCCGCGGCGGCAAAGAAAATCTACTATCCACCAGAGCTCTACTTCGGTGCGCCGGACGACGTAAAAGATGCACTCATGACAAAACTAAACTCACTAGAGGACAACTCCAAAAACGTGCTAAATCACCTTCTTTGCGCACTTGCCTGGCAGGGCGGCGAGCAGACGGCCGAGCTTTTTTACGAACTGTATAAAAACCCGAAGCCCTGGCGTAAAAAGCTCTACGTGGGCACCGAGTTTTACGCAAAAATCGGCGGATGGGCGTTTGACGAGACAGGCGAGCGAAAATCTCTCGTTTTTGATAAATGTCTTACTGCGGTACGCGTAAAAGATGGCAAGCGCGCGAGCCAAGGCGCAAATTTAAACTCAAATCAAAGCGTGGACGATGCCGTGCAGATCGGCGAGCCTACGGGCCAAAAGTGCGAGTTTTGCGGCTGCGAGATGCTTGATATGCTGCGCCTAAAGGCAACTGATCCGCGGCTTGCGTTTTTAAATTTAAAGCACGACGCGATATTTCGCTGTTGCCCGACCTGCGTCGGCTCGGTCAGATATTTTTGCAAGCGCGGCCCAGACGGCGAGATAGAACTAAGCCATGATGGCGAAGGATTTGATGAAAGCTACTTTTCGCAGGAGGATATGACGCGTCTGTGCGGTATGAAATTTAAACTTGGTGGCGAAGTGCCACCGTTTTACGGCTGCTTTAGCGAGCTTGATACGACCGTGGGCGGCTATCCGCAGTGGGTGCAGGACGCCGAGTATCTGACCTGCCCTAGCTGCGGCGGGACGATGAAGCATCTAGCGCAAATCCCATTTGGCGAGATGATAGAGGGCGAGGGCGTCATATACGTGCAAATTTGCGAGAAATGCGAGGTTTTGGGCGGCTGTTTTCAGTGTACGTGAGGCAAATTAATCAGCTATAATGCAAATAAAATTTGATTTAAGGAGAAAATATGGGGTTATTTAGTTT
>CAURWB010000064.1:0-11092 GCA_963528245.1 uncultured Campylobacter sp.
CAGGTGTTTTTCGCGCGTGCTAAGTTTTGGATTTTCACCCGCGAGAACTCGCTCTAGGGCGCTTTCTATCGGCACGGTGTATTGGCGCGCATCCACGACGCCCTCGATCCTGCGGATGGCGTCCGAGTGACCTTGGCTCACGCCTTTACCCCAAAATGTATAACTGCTGCCATTTTCCAGCACGCTCTCGCCAAATAGTCTATTTAGCGAAAACAGCCCCGGATCCCAGCCTACGGCGATGATACCTACATTTCCGCCCGCTTTGGCGGCGGCGTCTACGGCAGCAAAGTGCTCAGGGATTTTCGCGTGCGTATCGAAGCTATCGACGACGTTAAAGCTCTGCGCAAACTCGGGCGTCTGCGTCGGAAGATCCGTCGCGCTACCGCCGCAAAGAACTAAAACATCAAATTTACCCTTGTGCGATAAAATTTCATCCGCGCTAAACACCGGCGCACCGCATGTTTTTACTTCGCTTGGATTTCTGCGGCTAAAAACTGCTGTTAATTCTAAATCCTTGCTATTTCTAGCGGCAAGCTCCACGCCGCGACCTAAATTTCCATATCCCAAAACTGCTATTTTTATTTTTTCGTTCATTTTTATCCTTCAAATTTTAAAATTTAGCGAGCAAAAACGGCGCGCTACCTATGAAATTTCACTTCATCAGCAAATAATAAATCACGTATATCCAGCTTAAAAATCCGTGAATTATCGCCCACAATATGCTTTTGTTTGCTCCCCACGATAGCGCGACGGCTATGACCGTGCCTAACGTAAATCCACCGATACCGCCTTTCATTTTTTCTCCTTGATTTAAAATTTAGGCTCAAACGAGCGGACTACTCGCCAAACGCCTTTAGCTCGTCGCATACTTTGGCGAATTTTTCCTGCGCGCTTTGCAGCCCTTCGCGGTTGGCTTCTACCACGGCTTGCGGAGCTGAGGCTACGAATTTCTCGTTATTTAGCATGCTTGATAGCTTTGCTATCTCTTTTTCTAGTTTGGTTTTTTGCGACCGCAGTCGCATGATCACCGCGCTCATATCCACGCCTTCAAGCGGCACGAATGCCTCTAAATTTTCGCTCACGTCGCGCGCTGCGTTTTCGATTTTAGCGTCGCAAAACTCGATCTGCTCGCATTTAGCTAGCAGCAAGATGTAGTTTGTCGCCTCGGTCAAATTTTCTTTTCCATTTAGCTTGATGAAGGCTTTTGCGATCTTTGAGTTGCCTTGCTCGATGGTCGCCTTTGCGCGGCGGATCGCGACGATAGCCTCGATCACTAGCTCAAAGGTCTTTTCTATCTGCAAGTCGCGCTCGTTAGCCTGCGGATACGCCTCTATCATGATCGAGCTCGCGCTCTGCAAATTTGAACCGCTAAGCTCGTGGAAAAGGTATTCGGAGATAAACGGCATAAAAGGACTTAGTAGCCTCATAGCCTCTTTAAATATCGCTCCAAGCTCCCTTACGCTGCCTTTGTCGGCTTTGCTAAGCTCGATGCCCCAGTCGCAAAACTCGTCCCATAAAAATTTATAAATAGCATTTGCTGCGTCGTTAAAGCGGTAGGCGTCGATGTTCTCTCGCACTTCGCGCACACACTCGTTAAAGCGGCTTAGCATGTATTTGCCAAGCTTCGTTTCGATTTTGGCATCGCTTAAATTTGCAAATTTAGACTCGTTTAGCAGTAGGTATTTGCTTGCGTTGTAAAGCTTGTTCGTAAAATTTCTCACGAGCTTCATCTTTTCGTCGCTTAGCTTTATATCGCGTCCCTGCACGGCAAGTAGCGCAAGCGTAAAGCGCAAGATATCAGCGCTGTATTCGTCTATGCTAACGAGCGGATCAATGACGTTGCCTAGGCTCTTGCTCATCTTTCTACCTTGCTCGTCTTTAACTAAAGCGTGCAGATAGATGTCGTCAAACGGCAGCTTGCCTAGCGCATTTTCGCCCTGAAACATCATCCTAGCCACCCAGAAAAATAAAATATCAAAGCCGGTGATTAGTAGGTTGTTTGGGTAAAATTCAGCCAAATCGCCGTCAAACCATTTCTCGTTTTTTAGCTCCTCGCCGTTGCCCCAGCCAAGCGTGCTAAACGGCCAAAGCCCCGAGCTAAACCAGGTATCAAGGACATCCGGGTCTTGATGGAAATTTGCGCTTTTGCATTTTGGGCACTGCGTCGGTTCGCCTTCGTCCGCCCACTCGTGTCCGCACGCGTCACAGTAAAATACCGGGATCTGATGTCCCCACCATAGCTGGCGCGAGATACACCAGTCGCGAAGCTCGCGCATCCAGGCGTTAAAGCTGTTTATCCAGTGGGCCGGGTAAAATTTAGCTAAGCCTTCTCCGACCTTTGCGATCGCGTCGTCTGCGATCTGTTTTTTGACGAACCACTGCTTTGAGATGTATGGCTCGACGACGTTTTTGCAGCGGTAGCAGTAGCCGACTTGATTTTCGTAGTCTTCGATCTTCTCGACGTTTCCGAGCTTTTCTAGCTCCGCGACGATGATGTCTCTGGCCTCAAGTCTTTCCAGCCCCTTAAACTGCGCACACTGCTTGTTTAGGATGCCTTTTTCGTCAAAAACGGTGATAAACTTTAGATCATGCCTTTTACCGACATCGTAGTCGTTAGTGTCGTGCGCTGGCGTAACTTTAACCAGACCCGTTCCAAACTCCATATCGACGTGCTCGTCGGCGATGATCTCGATCTTGCGACCGATTATCGGCAATACTACTTTTTTGCCGATCAAATTTTTATAGCGTTCGTCGTTCGGGTTTACCATTACCGCGGTATCGCCGAAGTAGGTCTCCGGCCTTGTCGTTGCCACAACAATAAATTTATCTTGTTCTCCCGCAAGGTAGTATCTCAAATGATAAAGCTTGCCTTTGTTTTCCTTGTGCTCGACCTCGATGTCGCTGAGCGCGCCGTCGTGCGTACACCAGTTTATCATGTAGTTTTCGCGCACGATGAGCCCTTTTTCGTAGAGATTTACGAAGGCTTTTTTGACGGCTATCCTGAGCCCCTCATCCATCGTAAATCTTTGGCGCGACCATGCCGGAGAGATGCCTAGTTTTCGCATCTGATGGACGATCATGCCGCCGCTTTTTTCTTTCCATTCCCAGACTTTTTCGACGAAATTTTCGCGTCCGAGTTCTTATTTTTTTATGCCTTGTGCTAGGAGCTGCTTTTCAACGTCGTTTTGCGTGGCGATACCGGCATGATCAAGGCCCGGCTGCCACAGCGTTTTGTAGCCGTCCATTCTTTTGTAGCGCGTCATTATGTCTTGTAGCGTAAAGGTTAGCGCGTGCCCGATGTGAAGCGAGCCCGTTACATTTGGAGGCGGCATCATGATGCAAAATTTACGGCCGTCTTTGCGGATGTTTTTGTTCGCGTCTATCTCAAAATATCCGCGTTCTTCCCAAATTTTATAAAATTTATCTTCTACTTCTTTTGCGTCGTAAAATTCCGCCATATTTTATCCTTAATAATTGTTTAAAAAATGTCGGATTTTACTACAAATTTGCTAATAATATGTTTAAAATAGGTTGTTTTTAAGAATAGGCAAAGAAAGCGAAGCGGCTAAAAAACCGCTTCGCAAAGGATTATTTGACGATAAATTCGTGCTGAGCTAGATCGTAGTCGCTCATGCTCTCGTCGTACATGTTCTCCGTGATGACCGCAGGTAGCATGCACTTACCGCTCATGACGACGCGAAGAGGCGTGTAGAGCACGTGCGCATCCTTGCTAGCGTCCAAGCTATAAAAGCTCAAAACTCTATCGTCCTCGATATTTTGATGCTCGAGAGTTAAAGAGTTTTTCGTAGCTTCCGTTCTTACGTTTGGTACGATGTTTTCGTTTACCACCTCAAGGCAAGGGCTAATCGTTTCGTTTATCACGCCGTTCCTGATAAACTCATTCGTTTTAAGAGAAAGCTTCGAGTAGATGACGTCGTTTACCTTAAGCGCGTTGATATCGATCTCTTTGCCGTCTTTACCGACGAAAGTTCTGTAGATATCAAGCCCTTTTTTATCAAATTTGTGATTTACGTCTAGCTTTTTGTAGCCTGACGCGCTAACGCCTAGATACACGGCTGCGCCGTTTTGGGGCACGATAGTGATCTCAGGCTTTTTAGGAGCGATGTTGATAGCTCCGCGACCGTCGAAATTTAGATCGTGTCCGTCGGCGATAAGCTTAAATTTGTTCTCGCTTGAGACGTCTTTGATATAGGCTCTTAGCGCTCTTAGCGTAAACGCGCGCTCCTGCGTCGAATGTAGCTTATCGACGCGAGCGATCAGGTAGTCGGCTAGCTCGTCGCTAAATGCGTTTTTCTCAAAGTGATTAGCGTGTAAAAGCAGCATAAAGGCCTTGTTTCTGATCTCTGAGCCGAAGTTGTCGGCTAGCTCTTTTTCGCGGTTATAGGTCGATTTATTTAGCTCTTTTAGCACTTTTTCGCTCTCTTTATTTAATCCCTCGTTTTTGAGGATCGCCGCCATCAAGTAGCCCTCAAGCGCGCTGCCTTGGTATCTCTTTTGATCGTATAGAGCATTTAGCTTTGATCTATCGAGTTTCTTTTGCGTGCTTAGAACGTAGGCTGCGTAAAGAGCTTGGAAGTTGTCATTGCTGCCAAACGCCTTTAACCAGTCGATTGCTTTATTTTTTACGTGGCTATCTAGCGCAAAGCCCGATTTTTCAAGCATCAGTAGCATATCGATAGCGTAGACGGAAGCGAAGTTGTTCGTGTAGCCTAGCTGATTCCAGTAGCCGATACTGCCGTCTGTTTTTTGCATATTGACGACGTCTTGTATGCCCGCTTCGACGAATCTTCTTCTATCGGCTTCTTTTGCTTTAGCTTCTTTAGAATCATCTCCGCTAAGCACTAGGAAATTTAGCTCAAAAAGCTTACTTGAGCGCTGCTCGGCGCATCCGTAAGGGTAGTTTACGAGCTTGTCGCTATTTGCGCTTAATACGCCTTTTATAGAGCTTGAAGCGTCGATCCTGATGCGTTTAAACTCGCTGTCAAGCTTAAATGTTTTCTCTACTGTAGCCTGGAAATTTTTAGCGTAGGTGCTAAGCGGATAGGCGTGGATGACGTCAAGCTTTTGCGAGTAGGTGTAGCCGTTTTTACCGTCGTTTGCGGTGAAATTTATATACGATTTAACCGTAGCGTTAGCGTCGATCGTGAAATTTAACTTCGCGTTTTCGTTAGGTTTTAGCTCGATACTATCGACGGCTAGCTGCGCGTTTAGGTTTGTATCTATGCTTAGAGCGACGGTTTTTGGCTCTTTAGTCGTATTTATCACTCTTAGCGTGTAGTTTACCTGGTCGCCTTGGATCAAATACGCCGTTTGCGTCGGTTTTAGGATGATATCGTCTTTTACCTTGACGGCATTTACGCTAAAGCCTAGCTTATCGCCGATGACGCTAAGTGCAGCCAAATTTATCTCAGAGTTAAAGTCGCTAGGTACCTCCACGTCAAAGTTCGCTACGCCGTCCGCGCCCGCTTTTGCGGTTTGCATTTTGATGTAGGTTTTGACGTTTTTCTTATCGACAGGGCTGGCAAATTTAGCCATTCTCATCTCCATGAGAGCAGCTGCAGCGTCGCCGCCAAAGCTTAGTACTTTACCGTCTTTTTTAAATCCGCTCAAATTTGCGTAGATGTCATAGTCAAGCACGCCGTCGTTTAAAATTTTGTCAAAAAAGTCAAGCGGGCTCTTTAGCTTTTGATTTGTTACTTGTAGCACGCCTTCATCAACTGCAAACAGCGTAACCTCCGCATTTGGCTCGGTTTTTACGGTAGTTTTAAATTTGGAGTTTGACTTCACGACCTTTGGCGCTTCGATGCTGACGTTTGTCGCTCGGTATGATTTATCCGCTTTTGCATAGACTTTATCGTAGGTTCTAAACGGCAAGACGTCGTTATCGGCTACGCGCATGATAGATGCGGTTACATAAAGTCCCTCAAAATCGAAGTCAAGGTCAAATTTGGCGTTTGCTACGTTGTTTTCTATATTTACGACTTTATACTTTTTGACATTTTCTGACTCGACCGTGATGATGCCGATGCCGCTTTTTAGCACAGAGCTAACGTCTACGTTTAGCGAATCGCCTTTTTTATAGACTTTTTGATTTAGCTTGATTTTAGCTTTTGCTAGCTCTTTTGTCGGTTGCAAAGTGCCGCCGTAGTCCCAGCCGCTAACGTAGATATCTAAATTTGCCGAGTGGCCGCTTAGGATATCGGAAACCACGACTATGAAGTCGCCGCTTTGACTAAAATCATAAACGAATTCGTTGCCGCTAAGAGTATCGCTAAAGACCTTTTCGTAGCGTTTGTTCCATTTTAGATAGCCTTCTTTGTCGTAGTTGTATTCCCAGATCGCTTTTTTGATCTCTACGGCTTTTTGTCTATCTTTTAGCTCCTCGTCTTTAAGCGGATCGACGCTGACGAAATTTAGCGTTAGTTTGGAGTTTGCGTCGATGTAGGTGTCGTTTGCTCTGACGCCGACCATCACGTCAAAAGGATATACGCTAAAGTCGTTGCTAGCGCTCACGTTTTTACCGTCATCGTTAATGGTAAATACCGCGGTGCCTTTTAGAATGCTTGCGATTTTACCTTTGTTTTGTAGCTTAAACGCAGTCGCGCCTTTACCCTCGCTATCTAGAGTGACTGGCTTGGTAAACTGATCTAGGCCGTTTGCGGCGTATTCGCCGTTGCTAAATTTATACTCTTTAAATTTATCGTTTTTGTAATCTTGCTGATATAAATTTAACGCCACGTCGCCTTCTAAATTAGCCGCCGCGCCGCCGAAAAGGTAGTTGCTTTGCAGTTTTACGTCTATTAGATCGTCTAGGGCGTAAATTTGCTTATCTAGCTTGACCTCGTTTTTGATGCGTTGCGGAGTGAATGACTCGACTGAAAAGTCGTAGCTATCGATGATTTTATTTGCAAAGATCACTTCAAATTTAAACGTTCCGGTTAGTCCCGAGTTTACCGGTTCGTCGAAATTTATCACGCCAAGCTCGGTCGTATTTACGCTTTTATTTAGGATCACTTTGTTTTGCGGATCTCTGATTTTTAGCTTAACGGGTATGTTTGAGAGGCTCTTAAAAAGCGCGTTTTTGATGATGATCTCGCCTTTTATATTTTCCTGCGGGCGGATGATGTTACTAGCAAAATGCAAATATGCGCTATACGTTTCGCTTCTATCTTTGGCGTCTAAATTTGACTCCTCGTTTAGGCGTTTGTTTTGTGATAAGGCGATGAAGCTTTGCTCTTTACCTAGCGTTAAAACTGCACTTGAGACGTCTTTGCCGATGTCTTTTTTATTAAATTTAAACACGCCTTCGTCGTTTGTGATGCCGCTTGCGATGAGATTGTTTTTAGTGGAGTAAATTTTGACGTCCGCGTTTGCGACCACTTCGTTTTTACTCAAGCGGTTGGCAAATAAAAACACCTCGTCTTTTGAAACCTTCATGCTTAGGCCGATATCGGTTAGATAGACCGCTTTTTGTACGCTTTTATCTTTGTCGTAGTAGACTGTGACTAGATAAACTCCGTCGCCGCCCTCGGCAAAGTCAAGCTTGATCTTGCTTTTTTGCATTTCGTTTTGAGCGCCGCCGATCTCGTAGTTTTTGCTAGCTACTTCCTCGGCGTAGTTATCCAAAGGAGTCTCGGTAAAATTTAAAAAGTATCTTAAATTTTGCTCTTTTAGCTTCTCGACGACGACTTTAGCGGTGTTTGTGTTTACGCTTTTTATGCCGATCTCGCCCAGGTTAGACATATACGTGCCGCTATCGGTAAACTCCAAAAACGGCTTTAGATCGCCAAAAGCTACGTTAAATGAGGAGTTTTCTCGTAGCATCGAGTAATCGTCGCCAAAGCCCTTATAGAAGGTGACTTTGTATGTTGTCTGCGGTTTGAAGTCTTTACTGGTAATGTCGATATAGTAGTAGTAATACTCGCCGTCTGGGTCTTGGTGGCTAGTGTACTCCATTTCGCTAACTTCAAAGCTATTTACGCCCTCGACCTTGATAAATTTTTTAATATTGTCAGAATCTATCCAATCTTTAAGATAGAGTCTAGCCGCTAGTTTGCCGTTATCTAAGCTAACGCCCTCGACTTCGTTTAAAAACATAGTCTTGGCTTTTGGCTTATCGACGAAATTTTCATCGGGATTTGAGACTTTTTGCACAACTTCAAAATCGTCGGCCAAATTTACGCCCGAAGCGTTTTTGAGATTTTTTGAGATCGCAAATATCAAATTATCTCCGCTTTCAAGTAACTTTATCTGAAAACTTTTAGGCGTTTTGGCTACGATTTTATATTTGATGTTTTGCTTGGCCAAATTTTGCTTGTCGTAAATTTTAAAATTCGCGGCAAACTCATCCTCGCTAACATTATCGTTAAATACCGCTAAAAAGGTATCTCCAGAGTACTCTATCATGTTTGATAGTACGAAGTCTCCGCCGTAAAATTTAACCTTACTATCGCCTTTTTTGCACGAGTAGCTTATGCCTTTTGCAAGAGGCTTTTTAGGGTAAAAGAAAATCTGGCTTGATCCGTACTCAAAGGCTCCCGTTATCTCGGGCGCGCACTCGATTATTTTTTTGTGTGTGACCTTGCCGATGAGAGACTGTTCGTTTTGGGCATACTTGACGCCAATGCTTACTGAGCCATCGTCTAACGCCTTGCTTGAACCGTCAAGCGTAAAGGCGCTTAAATTTGCCGCCAAAATGCAGCTTAGGCTTAAGCCGATTAGCTTTAAACGCATTAAAACCTCCTTATTTCGATATTGATTTCGCTTAAATTAGAATTTTCGTCCAGACACCCGAGCTTATGTTTGCCTTGCGTTAAATTTAATGTATTTTCGCTCGCGTTGTTTACTTTTTCCCACTCGTTTTCATCGATCTTGAGATATATCTCATCGCCGATATATGCGTAACATTTTAGCATAACTTTAGTTAAATTTTCATCGCTTAGCAGAATTTGATTATCTGACGGCGTTGCAACGAGAGGTTTATAGCTTTTAAATTTATAGTAACAAGGACTTTCTTTGATATCTTCTTGAGTGATCGCGCCGTTTTTGAGTAAAAATCCTACTTCATCGCCCCTAATACTCTCGCAGATATCCTTTGGCGCAACGCCCTCTATCAGCCAGTCGTCCTCCTCGTCTCTGCACTCTTTAAATTTAAACGCGTCAAGGCAGGTTTTTTTGCTCTCTATGCCGCCGGGCGCGCTCATAAAAGACAGTTTTTGCTTTTGAGCCAGCAGCTTAAAGACGTCAAAAACCGTGCGCGAAGCATCGCTAAATCCGCTTAAATTTTGCGTCTTTTTGCCGTTAAAGTTACCAAACCACACCGCGACCGTGTAGTCGCTATTTACGCCGATCGTGTAGATGTCGCGCGAGCCGTAGCTGGTGCCGGTTTTAAAGGCGATTTGAGGCGTGTCTTTTGCGTATTGCCACGCGACGCCCAGATAGCTTCTTGATGCGCTTGAGAGCATTTTTGAGGTTAGATAGGCGCTTTGCGGGCTGATTAGCCGTCCGTAACCTAGTAGCGTCTTGCCTGCGACTTCAAGCGGTTTTAGCTCGCCGCCGTTTGCGTAGATGGTGTAGAGATGGGCTAAATTTAGCAAACTCATCTCCGCGCTTCCAAGCGCGATACTATCTGCGTAAAATTCCTTTGAATAACTCACCAAATGCACTCTAGAAAGCAGCTCGTAAAGAGAGTTTTCGCCTAATTTGTTGTTTAGGCTAACGGCGGGGATATTTAGGCTGAGCGCTAGCGCCTCGGTCGCTGAGATAATACCAAAAAACCTACTGTCGTAGTTTTTGGGCACGTACTCTCCTAGGAAAATTTCAGTATCTATCATCTGGCTTTTTGGCGTGATGAAACCCTCGTCAAGCCCTAGCGAAAATATAAACGGCTTTAGCGTCGAGCCCACATTTCTACTCATCGTTACGCCGTCGTTTTGCCCCTGCGGAGCGTGCCAGTCGTGCGAGCCCACGTATGCCGCTACGCTCATATTTTTGTTGTCGATTATTATCCCCGCGGCGTTGTAGGCGTCTTTTGATTTTAGCGAGGTAGCCGTATTTTTTAGGGCGTTTTCGAGTAAAATTTGCAAATTTAGATCTAAATTTGAGTGCGTAACGCCGTTTTTTAGAGCTTGCGCGGCGTAGTGCCTGGCCTTATAAACGGCGTCGTAGCGTTTGTTTTTAAAAGGCTCCCTTTGCGCTCTTTGGAAGGCGCTTTGATCTATCACGCCGGCTTTATAAAGCAGCTTTGCGACGCGGTTTTTTAGCGCGTTGATGTTTGATTTTTTATCTAGGCGGTTGGCGTTTGGATTTTTTGGGATCGTGCTTAAAAGCGCGCACTCGGCGATACTAAGCTCGCTTAAATCTTTACCGAAATAAAACCTCGCCGCAGCCGCCGCACCCTCGATATTTCCGCCGTAGGGAGCGAGGTTAAAGTAAAAATTTAAAATCTCGTCCTTGCTATAGTGCCACTCAAGCTGAAGCGCGGTAAAGATCTCTTTAAATTTGTTCGCGTAGGTTCGCTCCTCTCGCTTCATCATGCGCGCGACTTGCATCGTGATCGTGGAGGCGCCGATGCGGTTAGAGTGCGTGAGATTGTGCGCGGTCGCGCGAATCATGGCAAAGGGATTTACGCCGATGTGGTAGTAGAAAAATTTGTCCTCAAACAAAAGAACACTATCTTTTAGCGTTTGCGGGATGTTTTTAGCTTCAAATCTCCAAATTTCGTCGCTGCTCGGCCGAAGGGCGACGATACGGCCGTTTTTATCAAAAAGTATGAGCGAATTTTCCCGCTTTAGCGCTTTGACGTCGAGCGGATAGGCAAAGTCGAGCACCAAAAAAGCTACGAAGCAAAGCAGGGCAAAGGCGGCGGAAAATTTGATAAATTTAGTTAAAACTCTTTTCATTTCGCGATTATATCGAATTTGCGCGTAAAATCTCGAAAGATTAAATTTATGATAATTGATATATAATTTCAAATACTAATCTAAGCAAAGGAGATAAACCGTGGAATATAGAATAGAAAAAGACACGATGGGCGAGGTGAAGGTTCCGAATGAAAAATATTGGGGAGCGC